>NZ_CP090641.1:978373-1304497 GCF_029633825.1 Burkholderia contaminans
GGCCGTTCGTCAGCACGCTCATGATGAACGCGCCGATGATGGTGCCGACGATGCTGCCCGCGCCGCCCGACAGCGACGTGCCGCCGATCACGACGGCCGCGATCGCGTCGAGCTCGTAGCCTTGCCCGAGCGCGGGCTGCGCGGAATTCAGCCGCGACGCGATCAGCAGCCCGGCGATTCCGCACACCGCGCCGCTGAACGTGTAGACCGCGATCTTCCACGCATCGACGTTCACGCCCGACAGCCGCAGCGCCTCCTCGTTGCTGCCGAGCGCGAACGTATAGCGGCCGAAGATCGTGCGGTTCAGCACGATCGACGCGCCGATTGCGACGAGGAACAGGATCAGCACCGCGTTCGGAATCGGCAGCGCGGGGACCAGGTTGCCGATCAACGAATCCTGCGCGATCGACGTGAAGCCCGGCGTGTCGTTGAAGTAGATCGGCCGCGTGCCCGAGATCACGAGCGACAGCCCCTTGAGCAGCATCATCATGCCGAGCGTCGCGATGAACGGCGGCACCTTCATCTTCGCGATCACGAAGCCCGACACGCTGCCCGACAGCGCGCCGAAGCACAGCGCGGCGAGGATCCCGAGCGGCAGCGGCATCCCCCATTTCGTCAGCACGACGCCGGCCATCACCGCGCAGAACGTCATCAGCGTGCCGACCGACAGGTCGATGCCCGACGTGATGATCACGTACGTACAGGCGACGGCCAGCACGCCGTTCACGGCGGTGGCCTGCAGGATCGCGACGAGGTTGTCGACTTCGAGGAAGTTCGGCGACGCGAAGCTGAAGAACACGATCAGCAGCACGAGGCTCGCGAACGCGAGCAGCTTCTGGCGCGCGGCCGGGTTGAAGAAGCGCGACTTCAGGCTCGATGCGGCGGCCGGCGTGTCGCCGGAAGCAAGGGGCGGAACGGAGTGCGTATCGTTGGACATGATCGGTAAGCGTCGAAATCAGGACAACACGGTCGACTCGCGCTGCGTCGCGAGCTGCATGATCTTTTCCTGCGTGGCGTCGGCGGCACGCAATTCGCCGGTCACGCGCCCTTCGCACATCACGAGAATCCGGTGGCTCATGCGCAGCACTTCGGGCAACTCCGACGAGATCATCACGATCGCCTTGCCGTCGGCGGCGAGCGCGTCGAGCAGCTTGTAGATCTCGCTTTTCGCGCCGACGTCGATGCCGCGCGTCGGCTCGTCGAAGAACAGGATGTCGCAGTCGCGCAGCAGCCACTTCGCGATCACGATCTTCTGCTGGTTGCCGCCCGACAGCAGCCGCGCCGGCTGCGCGACCGACGGCGTGCGGATCGCGAGCTGCCGCACGTACGCCTGCGCGGTGTCGCGCAATTCACGCGCGTCGAGGAACACGCCGCGGCGCACGAAGCGGCGCATGCTCGACAGCGCGATGTTGTTCTGCACGTCCATCCCGACCGCGAGCCCGAAGTGCTTGCGATCCTCGGACAGGTAGCCGATGCCGTGCTTCACCGCGTCGGCCGGCGTGCGGATCGTCACCGGCTTGCCATGCACGCGGATCTCGCCCGCATCGACCGGGTCCGCGCCGAACACCGCACGCGCGACCTCGGTGCGGCCCGCGCCCATCAACCCGGCGAAGCCGAGGATCTCGCCGCGCCGCAGCGTGAAGCCGACATCGCGGATCGCACGGCCGCGCGACAGCCCGCGCACTTCGAGCGCGACGTCGTTCGCGGACGTATCGGGCGGCGTGCGGAATTCGGTCGCGAGCTGGCGGCCGACCATCATCGCGATGATCGCGTCCATCGACGTGCCGGCCATCGGCACGGTCGCGACGTACTTGCCGTCGCGCATCACGGTCACGCGATCGGCGATCTGGCGCAGCTCGTCCATCTTGTGCGAGATGTAGACGATGCCGACACCGTGCGCGCGCAGGTCGCCGATGATGCGGAACAGCTCGGCGATCTCCGCGTTGTTGAGCGCGGCGGTCGGCTCGTCCATGATCAGCACGCGCGAGTCGAACGACAGCGCCTTCGCGATCTCGACCATCTGCTGCTTCGCCACCGTGAGCCGGCCGACCGGCGTACGCGGGTCGAGATCGAGCCGCATCCGCGCGAAGATTGCGGCCGCGTCGCGGTTCAGCTTGTCCTCGTCGACGAACACGCCGAAGCGCCCGCGCGGCTCGCGGCCGATGAAGATGTTCTGCGCGACGCTCAGGTGGTTCATCAGGTTCAGTTCCTGATGGATGATGCCGATCCCGAGCGCCTGCGCGGCGCGCGGGTCGGCGATTTCCACCGCGCGGCCGTCCATCCGGATCTCGCCGTCGTCGCGCTGGTAGACGCCCGCCAGGATCTTCATCAGCGTCGACTTGCCGGCGCCGTTCTCGCCCATCAGCGCATGCACTTCGCCGGCACGCAGGTCGAAATGGCAGTCGTCGAGCGCCTGCACGCCGGGGAAGCGCTTGCCGATGCCGGTCAATGCGATCAGCGGCGGTGCGGGGTTCGGTGTCAAGTCGGGTTGCATGGCTCGCCGCCCTCAGCTGATCGCACGGTCGAGATGCGTATAGCCGCCGTCGACGAACAGCCACTGGCCCGTCGTGTGCGACGCGCGCGCCGACAGCAGGAACACGGCCGTATCGGCGATTTCGTCGGCCGTCGTGAAGCGTTGGCCGAGCGGCACCTTGCCCGCGATGCCGGCCAGCTTCGCGTCGGGGTCGTCGAAACCGGCGAGCCAGTTCCGGTACAGCGGCGTCATCACCTCGGCCGGAATCACCGCGTTCACGCGCACGCCGTCGTCGCGCAACGCGACGGCCCATTCGCGCGTCAACGCGAGCTGTGCGCCCTTCGATGCGCAATAGCCGCTCGTGTTGCCCTGCCCGGTGACGGCCGTCTTCGACGAGATATTGACGATCGCGCCGCGCGCCGCCTTCAGATGCGGCACGCAGTAATGCGCCATCACGTAGTAGTGGATCAGGTTGCGTTCGAGCGATGCGACGAACGCATCGCGCCCGGCCTCGAGCCCGATGCTGTCGTTGACGCCCGCGTTGTTGACCAGGCCGTCGAGCCGGCCGAAGCGCGCGATCGTTTCCGCAACGGCATCGCGGCACTGCGCATCGTCCTGCAATTCGACCGGGATGCACGCGGCCTGCGGCTGCTTCTGCGCGAGTACGCGCCAGAACGCATCGTCGGGCGCGTGGCGCGCGAACACCACCGGAATCGCGCCTTCTTCGGCAAGCCGCATCGAGATCGCGGCACCGATGCCCGACGCGCCGCCGGTCACGATCACGACCTTGTGTTGCAGATTCAAATCCACTTCACGTCTCCGTCGTTCATGTTGTCGGCACGCTCAACGCGTGTCAGCCGCGGAACCGGTACTGCTCCAGCGATTCGGGCTTCATCTCGATCGAGAAACCGGGCGCCGTCGGCGGCATATACGCCGCGCCGCGCACGATGCACGGTTCGACGAAATGCTCGTGCAGGTGATCGACGTACTCCGTCACGCGCCCTTCCTTCGTGCCGGCAATGCAGATGTAATCGATCATCGACAGATGCTGCACGTACTCGCACAACCCGACGCCGCCCGCATGCGGGCACACCGGCAGCCCGTACTTCGCGGCCATCAGCATCACCGCGAGAATCTCGTTCACGCCGCCGAGCCGGCACGCATCGATCTGCACCACGTCGATCGCACCGCGCGCGATGAACTGCTTGAACAGCACGCGGTTCTGGCACATCTCGCCGGTCGCGACCTGCACGGGCGCGATCGCGTCGCGGATCTTGCGATGCCCTTCGACGTCGTCGGGGCTGGTCGGCTCCTCGATGAACCACGGCCGCGCGAACGCCAGCTCGCGCACCCAGTCGATCGCCTCGTCCACTTCCCACACCTGGTTCGCGTCGATCATCAGCTTGCGGTCCGGGCCGATCACCTCGCGCGCGATCGTCACGCGGCGGATGTCGTCCTCCAGGTTCGCGCCGACCTTCAGCTTCACGTATTCGAAACCCTCTTCCACCGCATCGCGACACAGCCGCCGCAGCTTGTCGTCGCTGTAACCGAGCCAGCCGGCCGACGTCGTGTAGCACGGGTAGCCGTCGCGCTCGAGCAGCGCGATCCGGTCGGCCTTGGCCGGCGCCTGCCGGCGCAGCAGGTCGAGTGCTTCGTCCGGCGTCAGGCAGTCGGTCAGGTAGCGGAAGTCGATCGCGCGCACCAGTTCCTCGGGGCTCATGTCGGCCACGAGCCGCCACAGCGGCTTGCGTTCGGCTTTCGCCCACAGATCCCACACCGCGTTGACGACCGCGCCCGTCGCCAGGTGGATCGCGCCCTTGTCGGGGCCGATCCAGCGCAACTGGCTGTCCGACGTGACGTGCCGCCAGAAGCGGCCCATGTCTTCGCGGATCCAGTCGAGGTCGAGGCCGACGACGAGGTGACGCATCGCGTCGATCGCCGCGCAGCAGATTTCGTTGCCGCGCCCGATGGTGAACGTGAGCCCGTGACCTTCGAGCCCGTCATGATCGGTTTCGAGCACGACGTAGGCCGCCGAATAATCGGGGTCTGGATTCATCGCATCGGAGCCGTCGAGCTGGCGCGAGGTCGGGAAGCGCACGTCGAGGACGCGCATCGATCGAATGATAGGCATGACGAACCGTCCGTAAAAGGAAATCAGGCCTGGACGGTTCGCTGGCGTTGCTCGCCGAGCCCGTCGATGCCGAGCGTGATCACCTGTCCGGCGCGCAGGTAGACGGGCGGCTTCTGCCCGAGGCCGACACCCGGCGGCGTGCCGGTCGAGATCACGTCGCCCGGCTGCAGGCTCATGAAGCGGCTCAGGTAGCTGACCAGGTGCGGCACGCGAAACACCATCGTCGCGGTCGTGCCGTTCTGGTAGCGATGACCGTCCACTTCCAGCCACAGCCGCAGTGCATGCGGATCGGGCACTTCGTCGGCCGTCACGAGCCACGGGCCGAGCGGCCCGAACGTGTCGTGGCCCTTGCCTTTATCCCACGTACCGCCGCGCTCGAGCTGGTATTCGCGCTCCGACACGTCGTTCACGACGCAGTAGCCGGCGACGTGCGACAACGCGTCGGCCTCCGCGATATAGCGGCCGCCCTGGCCGATCACCACGCCGAGCTCGACTTCCCAGTCGGTTTTTTCCGAGCCGCGCGGAATCTCGACGTCGTCGTTCGGCCCGGAGATCGCGCTCGTCCACTTGCCGAACACGACGGGCTCCTTCGGCACCTCCATCCCCGATTCGGCCGCGTGGTCGGAATAGTTGAGACCGATGCAGATGAACTTGCCGACGCGGCCGACGCACGCGCCGAGCCGCGGCGTGCCTTCGACCAGCGGCAGCGACGACGGCGGAATGTCGCGCAGCCGCGCAAGCGACGCCGGCGCCAGCACATCGCCGGCGATGTCGTCGATCACGCCGGACAGGTCGCGAATATGGCCGTGCGCATCGAGCAGGCCCGGCTTTTCATGGTGTTTGTCGCCAAATCTCAGCAGTTTCATGTCGTGTTGAACCGATACGGAAAGTGAATGGGAACGCGCGATCAGTTCGACCAGCCGCCGTCGATCAGGTGGATCGCGCCGGTCGTGAACGATGCTTCGTCGGACGCGAGGTACAGCGCGAGCGCGGCCACTTCCTCCGCGCGGCCGATGCGGCCTATCGGCTGGCGCGCGACGAACGCCTGGCGCACCTCGTCGGTCGACACGTGGCGCGTGCGCGCCTGGTCGGCAATCCGCTGCTCCAGCGACGGCGATTCGATCGTGCCCGGGCAGATCGCGTTGCAGCGGATGCCCCGCTCGACGAAATCGGCGGCCACCGCCTTGGTCAGGCCGATCACGGCCGCCTTGGTCGTACCGTAGACGAAGCGGTTCGGCACGCCCTTCACGCTCGACGCCGCCGACGCCATGTTGATGATCGACGCGCCGCCGGCTTCGAGCATCGCGGGCAGCAGCGCGCGGATCAGCCGGTACATCGACGTGACGTTCAGATTCAGTGAGAACGCCCATGCCTCGTCGTCGCAGTCGAGGATCGAGCCGTGGTGCACGAAGCCCGCGCAGTTGAACAGCACGTCGAACGCGCGCGCGCTCGCGGCAAGCGCCGCGACGTCCTGCGCATCGGTCACGTCGAGCCGGCGCGTGGTCAGCCGGCCGCCCGCGCGCTCGGCGTCGGCCTCGAGCCGCACGAGCGCGGCTTCGTTGATGTCGGTCGCCAGTACGTCGGCGCCCTCGCTCGCGAAGCGCAGCGCGGTCGCGCGGCCGATGCCCTGCCCGGCCGCCGTCACCAGCGCGCGTTTGCCCTGCAATCTCATGAGCAACTCCCGAAAAAGCCGGCCATCCGACGGCCGATTGGCACAAAGGACTAAAGGTCCAACCAATCATAGGAAGTGACGCCGCGTTTGTCACGAATTCGGGATTCAGTATTTACCCGGGAGGGGAAATCGGGCTGTCGAACAAAGATTCGACGTTCGACGGCGCTCTGGAGCACGTGTCGGGATTCGGACAAATCCAATACCGGCGGGCCTTCCAGTCGGTTTTTTCGCGTACGCCCGACCCGACATCCCGCCAAACTGACAAAAAAGTCATGTTCACGTCAGGGTCTCAACGGGATGCGCGCGCCATCATGACGTACCGGACTGCGCTTCCGGTCCATCGCCACCCCGCCCGCGTTCGATCCCTGCGGGCACTCCGTCCCCCCGGCGATGGGCTCCGTGACTGGGCGAGCAGACACGGCGCGCAGGCCGATTTTCCGCCCCGGGCTTCGCGTCCGGGGCGTTTTTGTCTGTGGTTTCCAAGAAAATAAGCCTGGATTGTTTCTAAATCGGCAAAAGGTAATTTGAGCCAGACAGGATGTTTTTTCCGGTCACAGACGCTTACATTTAGCGCACCACTCATGGAAACCGCTACGGATTCGCCATCGGGTAGTGACATCCACTGCCATGACCGAACCGCACGAGCTTTAGGAAACGGCAAATGAAGGCCTCCAAATCCCTGCCTGCGCTCGATCCCGCCGACGTTCACGTCGAAATCCTCGAACGTTCCGATACGCTACTCGTCGTCCGCTGGGTCGAGCCCGGCCGCTGTCACTACGGTGAACAGCGCTGGCGCCGCCGCTTCGCGCAACGCACCGGCACCTGCGCGCTGTCGCGCCAGGTGATCCACCGCGGCGACGAAGTCTTCCGCCCGGCCGAACGCCCGGCACCCGCGAACGCGGCCGCGATGATCTCCGCCGCTGAAGTGCTCGCGCTGGCCGGCGGCAGGTAAGTCCTCCCGGCCAAACACGGCACGGCGCGCGGCGCCACCCGATGCGCCGGCCCTAGAAGCGCCGGTCTAATTCCCCCGCTTGTCTGCCACGCCCGCGCGCACTATCGTTACACCACTCAATGTAATGATTACGCGCCGCGGCCGCCCGGTCGCGCCGATGGAGGCAGACATGCATGCATGGAGCGCGCGCCACGTCCCGGCGCAAGGCGGCAAGGTCGCGGTCGTGACCGGCGCCAACAGCGGGCTCGGCTGGCAGCTGGCGGAAACGCTGGCCGCGAAAGGCGCGACGGTCGTGATGGGCTGCCGCGACGCCGCCCGCGCCGCGCAGGCGGCCGATGCGATCCGCCGGCTCCATCCTGATGCCCGCGTCGAAGTCGATGCACTCGACCTCGCCGATCTCGCGTCGATCGCACGCTTCGCGGCCGACGTGGCCGAACGCCATGGGCGCGTCGATATCCTCTGCAACAACGCCGGCGTGATGTTCCTGCCGCTGCGCCATACGCACGACGGCTTCGAGATGCAGTTCGGCACCAACCACCTTGGCCATTTCGCACTGACCGGCCATCTGCTGCCCGCGTTGCGCGCCGCGCGCCGGGCGCGGGTCGTGACGATGTCGAGCGGCCTCAACCGCGGCGGCCGGATCCGCGTCGACGACCTGCGCGCCGAGCACCGCTACAACCGCTATCTCGCCTATTGCGACAGCAAGCTCGCGAATCTCGTGTTCGCGATCGAGCTGCAGCGCCGTTTCGAGCGCGCGGCGTTCGCCGGGATCAGCGTGGCCGCGCACCCGGGCTACGCGGCGACCAACCTGCAGTTCGCGGGCCCGGCGATGGACAGCTCGCCCGCCCGTGCCGCGCTGATGCGCGCCGCGAACCGTTATCTCGCGCAGCCGGCCGACCAGGGCGCGCTGCCCGCGATTCATGCGGCAACCGCACCCGATCTCGCCGGGGGCGCCTACATCGGGCCGTCCGGCTGGTTCGAGTCGCGCGGGTTGCCGGCGCCCGCGAGCGTGCCACGCGCGGCACGCGACGTGGCCACGGCGGCGCTGCTGTGGGAAGCCTCGGAAGCCGCGACGGGCGTGCGCTTCCTCAGCTCGAGCACGCCGGCCGGACGCTCGCCGGGCCGGCCGTTCGACATGGCGGCCGAGGTCCGCTGAACCGCGCATCGCCCTCCGCGATATCCACCAGACTTGTTGCACCAACCGAAAAGAAAGCTGGTTGAAAGACTAATTCGACGGACTACTGTTACCGCTCAGGAAACAATTTATCGTCAAAACCAGCGTTTACCCTGAACCTTCCGATGACTAAGATTCGATCAATCGCTTAAGACATGGTGTCGAGAGCGAACTCAATAAAACACCGGAGGTCATCATGAAATCGCTCGTTTCCGCAGTCGTTGCCGCTGCCGCCCTGTCCGCTTCGTTTGGCGCATTCGCCCAAAGCACCGTGACCCGCGCTCAAGTGCGCAACGAACTGGTTCAGCTCGAACAAGCCGGCTACAAGCCGGGCGTGTCGAGCCCGTACTACCCGAACGACATCCAGAGCGCCGAAGCGCGTGTTCATGGTGCCGACACCAGCGGCTACGGCGCACAACCGGCTCCGGCCGTCCACTCGGGCGCTCCGGCTGCATCGTCGAACGCGCGCGACTCGATCTTCTTCGGCCAGTAAGCCGACGCGCCCTCGGCGGGCGTCGCGTGATGAAGCGCGAAAGTCAGGACGAGCCCCCTTGCGGGGCTCGTCTTTTTTGTGAAACGCATACCTCCGCCGCCCGGCAGCGGGTGGCTTCGCCCGGGCGCCTGGCGTCCGGGTGTTTTTTCATCTACGAGGTACGCGTGCGGGCACGATGAAGCGGGACGCCCCCGTCAGCGCGACGCTGTGGCGGCGGCAGCCGATCGCGACAGCACCCGCCATCGCGACAGCAACTCGTCGCGATCCACGTAGCAGCCCTGCAGGTGCCGGCGTCCGGTAGACGGATCGAACTCCGTACGCGCATGCATCACGCGCCGGTTGTCGAACGCCCACATGTCGCCCGCCCGCAGCCGGCGCTGCACGCGAAAGCGCGGCTCGCGCGCCAGCGCGAGGAACCGCCGGTACGCACGATAGACCGCCGCGACCGAGCCGGCCGGCGCATCGAGCGGCCCGCGCAGGAAATTCGCGACGCGCACTTCCGTCACATTGCCGCGCGCGTCGAGCCCGATCACCGGCGCCGAGCAGCGGTAGTCGCTGTTCGCACTCTTGTTCCAGAACTCGAACGGCGTCGACGCGAGTTGTTCGAAATCCGCCGGATGTTCGCGCCGCAGCGCATCGGCGAGCGCGAAGCCGTCGAGGAAGATACTGTCGCCGCCGGTCGCGTCGTTCGCGAGGCAATGCAGGAACTGCACGCCCGGCTGCAACTCGCGGGTCGGCAAGTCGGTATGCGGCGGCAGGTTCAGTGATGTATACGCATTGCTGTCCGGGCGCGGCTTCGATTCGACGTCGAACAGCACGCCGAAATTGCTTTCGCGGATCAGGCCGACGCGGCGCGCGATCTCGTCGACGCGGCCGCGCTCGGCCGGCACGCCTTCGACGAGCGTCAGCCCCGTGCGCTGCAACGCGGCGAGCCATGCGAGCAAGGCGCGGTCGTCCTCCATCACGTCGCGCCACGCGAACACGCCAATGGCTGTCGCGTCGTCCCCCGCCCACACGTGCCGCCCGTGCGCGGCCTGGCGCTCCGCGCGCGACGCGTCGTCGTACGCATGCGCGCGCAACCAGCCCGGCGACCACGCGCTGCGATGGCCGTCGTTCCACTCGACATGCAGCGCGCCGTCGGTTTCGACGTGCACCGTCAGCGCAGCGAGATCCTCGCGCGCATCGGCGATCTCGAACACCTGCTCACGCGTGACGGCATGCACGCACGCCGAACACGCGCAGTTGTCGCGCAGCCAGTCGAAATGAAACGGCGATCGTCGCGTGTCGCTCCATTCGACGTCCACCGCACCATCGCCAATCGTCGCCGCCGCAATGGCTGCATCGCCCGAAAACGTCCGCCAGTCCTCGATACGGTGTTGCGCTGCCTGCATCGTTGCCTCCCGGAAACGCCCGCTACGCGTGTGGTGCGAGCAGAAACCCGCCGACCGTCCGGTGCAGCCGCGCCGCCTGCGGGCTCGTTCCGAGCGCGCGCCAGCAGCCGTGCACCAGCCCCTCTCCCATCCAGTAGTGCGCGGCACCGCCGGCCGCGCGAATCCGTTCGACGTACACGCGCGCGTCGTCGCGCAGCGGATCGTGTTCCGCGCCGATCGCGAGCACCGGCGGCAAACCGTCGAAACGCGAAGCCGCGAGCGGCACCGATGCGCGCAGCAGCGGGTTGCCGCCTCCCAGCGCATCGAGCAAGCCGCCTTCCCAGTACAGCGCGCGATAGCGATGGACGTCGTCGAGCGTCAGCATCGGCGCGTGCGCTTCCGTTTCGCGCGCGGGCGATTGCGGTTCGAACCCGAGCATCGGATAAACGAGCGCGATGCCGTCGACACCGCCTTCACCCGCATCGCGCAGCGCGGTGGCCACGCCCGCCGCGAGCATGCCGCCCGCGCTGTCGCCCGCGAGCGTCAGCGGATGCACGCACGGCCCGAACGGCCAGCGTGCGTCGCGCGCGGCGCGCGTGACCGCCGAGCAATCTTCGAGCGCGGCCGGCGCGCGATGCTCGGGCGCCAGCCGGTAGTCGACCGCGATCACGGCGAGCCCCGTGTCGGCCGCCAGTTGCGCGGTGATCAGCGCATGACTGTCGAGCGAGCCGACGACGAAGCCGCCGCCATGAAAGAACAGCACCGTGCCGCGCGGCGTGTGCTGCGTGAACGTGTAGCGCCGCAGCGCGATCGCACGACCGTCGGCGGCCTGCCAGACGGCGTCCTGCTGCACGATGCCGGCCGGCAGCGCGGGCGGTGTCCATTCGGCCGCGAAGCGGTCGTACAGGCGGCGCTGTTCGGCGGGCGAGCGCGCCGCCGCGTCGGCCGGATACCACGCGTCGACGGCCGCAACGAAGGCCGCGATTTCCGGTTCGAGCATCGTGTGCGCTCCGAGGTCCAAGGTTCGCGCAGGTTATCGGCGCGGCGGCAGCCCGATCACGCGGCCCGCATACGCGGGCGCCGCGCAATCGCGCTGCAACGCATGCAGCTCGGCCACGCGTGCAGCCACGTCGTCGTCGAACGGCGCCGATTTCGCGCCGTCGCGCGTATCGACGTGCAGCAACATCTGCTCGCTCGCCGACACCGCATCGTCATGCCCGCCAGCGAACAGTTCGAGATACAGGTGCAGCCGCTTCGCATCATGCGCGAGCACACGTGCGTCGACGCGCACCTGTGTCCCCTCCTTGATCTCGTGCAGGTAGTTCACGTGCGCTTCGAGCGTGTAGACCGAGCGGCCCCGCTCGCGACGCGCGGCGTCATCGAGGCCGACGCGATCCAGCAGTGCATCGGTCGCGAAGCTGAAGATCAGCAGATAGAACGCATCGCGCAGGTGGCCGTTGTAGTCGACCCATTCGGGCCGCACCACGTCGCGGTAAATCGTCAGCGGGGTATCGCCGGTCATCGTCTCTTGTCCTCAGTCTTCGAATCGCATCCCGTGCCGCGCCTTCACGGCCGCGATCGACTTCAGCACCTCGGTGATGCACTCGTCGCGATAGCGCTCGAGTTCCTTGATGCTGCGCGTGCCCTGCTGTTCGGTCGTGCCTTCGACGACGCTGTCGATCAATGCATCGGTGAGCGTGGGCGCGACCAGCTTCGTCCACGGCAGTTCGAGCGCGGGGCCGAACTGCTGCATGAAGTGTCGCATGCCCGCGTCGCCGCCTGCGAGCGTGTAGGTCAGGAACGTGCCCATGAACGACCAGCGGATGCCCGCGCCGAAGCGGATCGCGTCGTCGATCTCGCCGGTCGTCGCGACGCCTTCGTTGACGAGGTGCAGCGCCTCGCGCCACAACGCTTCGAGCAGCCGGTCGGCGATGAAGCCCGGCACTTCCTTGCGCACGTGCAGCGGCCGCATGCCGAGCTTGCGATAGACCTCCATCGCGCCTTCGACCGCTTCCGGCGACGTGCGCGCGCCGCCGAGCACCTCGACGAGCGGCAGCAGGTAGACGGGATTGAACGGATGGCCGACCACGCAGCGCTCCGGATGCGTCGCCCGCGCGTAGAAATCCGTGGGCAGCAGCCCCGATGTCGAGGACGCGATGATCGCGTCGGGCTTCGCCGCGCGGCTGATCTGCTCGTGCAGCTCGAGCTTCAGCGCCTCGCGCTCGGGCGCGCTTTCCTGGATGAAATCCGCGTCGGCGACGCATGCCTCGATCGTCGAGACGAAACGCAGCCGCGCGGGATCGGCGCCCGGCGCGAGACCGACGCGTTCGAGCGCGGGCCACGCATTCGCGACGTTCGCGCGCAGCCGCTCTTCCGCGCCCGGCGCCGGGTCCCATACGACCACGTCGAGACCGTGCGCGAGCGCGCGGGAAATCCATCCGCTGCCGATCACGCCGGTGCCGATGGCGGCGAACGTCTTGATGTCGGTCTTCACAGCCATGTCAACGCATCCTTCAAATCAGGGGAAATCGGTGGGCGGCCGCGCCTGTGCGCGCCGCCGCGTCGTATCAATCAGTCAGGGAAACACTCACGCGAACTCGGCGATCGCACGGCGTTCGAGCGGACGCTCGCCGCGTGCGGGCAAGCCGAGCTTGCGGCGGCCTTCGGCCGGCGTCAGCACGCGGGCACCGAGGCGCTCGATGATCTCTCTCGCGCGCTCGACGAGCGTGCCGTTGGTCGCGTGCACGCCGCGATCGAGCCAGATGTTGTCTTCGAGGCCGACGCGCACGTGGCCGCCGAGCAGCATCGCCTGCGCGACCATCGGCATCTGCATGCGGCCGATCCCGAAGCCGGCCCAGTGCGCGCCCGGCGGCAGGTTGTCGACCATCGCCTTCATCGTGCCCGTGTCGGCCGGTGCGCCCCACGGAATGCCGAGGCACAGCTGGAACAGCGGCGGATCGTCGAGCAACCCTTCCTTCAGCAACTGCTTCGCGAACCACAGATGGCCCGTGTCGAAAATCTCCAGCTCCGGCTTCACGCCGAGCTCCTGGATGCGCTTCGCGCCGGCGCGCAACTGCGCGGGCGTCGATACGTAGATGTAGTCGCCGTCACCGAAATTCAGCGTGCCGCAGTCGAGCGTGCAGATCTCGGGCAGCAGATCCTCGACGTGCGCGAGGCGCGTGAGGCCGCCAACGAGATCGGTGCCCTTGCCGAAACGCATCGGGTCCTCGCCCGGGCCGATCTCGAGATCGCCGCCCATGCCGGCCGTCAGGTTGATGATCACGTCGACGTCGGCCGAGCGGATGCGGTCGACCACTTCGCGGTACAGGTTCGGGTCGCGGCTGCCGCGCCCCGTCTGCGGATCGCGCACGTGGCAGTGCGCCACCGTCGCGCCGGCCTTCGCGGCCTCGATCGCGGCCGCCGCGATCTCCTTCGGCGTGACCGGAATCGCCGGATGCTTGCCGACCGTATCGCCCGCGCCGGTGACGGCGCAGGTGATGATGACTTCGTGGTTCATGCTGGTTGCCTCGCTTGAATCGGGTTGTGTCGCAATGCGGATTTCGTCAGGGCGCGCCGCGCGCAGCGCGCGGGCCATCGGCCATCCGTCACAGGCCGAGATACGCCTTCACGGCCGGCAGGCCATCCTTGCCGTCGAACGTCTTGACGCCCGCGAGCCACGGATCGAGCACCTGCGGGTTCTTCTTCAGGTACGCCTTCGCGGCATCGGCCGGCTTCGTCTTGTTCATCACCGACTGCATCAGCTGGTTCTCGAGCTGCGTCGAGAAGCGCAGGTTCGTGACGAGCTTGCCGGCGTTCGGGCAGCGTGAAATGAAGTCCGGCGCCGTGAGCGTGTACACGCGCGCTTCGCCGTAGTTCGGCCCGAACGACGCGTCGCCGCCGGAGAGATAGTTCATGCTCAGCTGGATGTTCATCGGGTGCGGTTCCCAGCCGAGGAAGACGACCCACTTCTTCTCGCGGATCGCGCGCTCGACCGTCACCAGCATCCCGGCCTCGCTCGACTCGACGAGCTTGAAGCCGCCGAGCCCGTACTGGTTCGTGTCGATCATCTTCTGGATCGTCGCGTTCGCGCTGCTGCCCGGCTCGATCCCGTAGATCTTGCCGTCGAGTTCCGCGCGGTGCTTCGCGATGTCCTCGAAGGTCTTCAGGCCGGCCTGGTATTCATAGCTCGGCACCGCGAGCGTCGCCTTCGCGCCCGACAGGTTCGGCGGCTCGACGACGTTGATCGACTTGCTGTCGAGGAACGGCTGGAGCTGCTTCTGCTGCACGGGCCACCAGTAGCCGAGCGATATGTCGAGCTGCTTGCTCTTCAGGCCGGCGAACGAGATCGGCACCGACGCGATCGTCGTGGTCGGCTTGTAGCCGAGCGCCTCGAACACAGTCGACGCGAGCGCCGTGGTCGACGTGATGTCGGTCCAGCCGATATCCGCGAAACGCACGGTGCGGCAGGCCGCGGCCTCCGTTTCGGCCTGCGCCGCGTGTGTGAACGCGCCGGTCGCCAGCACGGCCGCGACAAGCGCGGCGATCTTCGTCGACTTCATGGTTCGTTACCTCCCGGTTTGACTCGCGGCAGCCGGTGCGCGGGGTGTGCCCGGCCTGCATCGTGGGAGTAAAAGTAACGAGCCATATTGGCCGCGAGAAGACCGGCGGCGACCTGTTCTTGACTATTTGCGACTATGAGTGGAAACCACTAGGTTTCCTGAGAGGCTTGATAGGCGGGGTTTTCATACGTTTTTCCGACGGATTCGGCTTGTCCGCATGCGGCGCGATGCCTTCGATTCGTCCCGGGCAAAACGGCATGCCGGTTGTAGCTTTCGATTTGATAGGGATACACCCTTCGATTAGATGCGGATATCGCAATGCCGTCATGAAGGAGCATGCGGTGTGAGCGTCGTTCGGCTATCTGCCCGGCGTGGCCATGCGCCGCATCGCGAATCTGCACGCCGACGAAGCCAAGACCGATGCCCGCGACACCGCAGTCATCGCCGGCGCCGCTCGCTCGATGCCGCGTATCCTGCGCTCGCTTCGACTGGCCGACGAGCAACTCGCGGAGCGCGGCTTCGCCGCCAATCTGCTCCAAGGTTCCATTCATACGATCAAGCGCCTGTAACAGCTGACCTGTCTCGTCTGAAGGTTGAATGCGGACGCGGCTCGTCCAATGGAGCAGCAGTGATCGGCCGTGACATCGAGGCACGGCCGACCGTCTGCAAGATCATTGTTTCTACGGGAAAATCGCGTGGATCACAGAGAGGCCTTAAGCAGACGGCCCATTTCCGACGGGTTGCGCGTGACGGTGATGCCGCACGCTTCCATGATTTCCAGCTTCGCTTCGGCCGTATCCGCACCGCCCGAGATAAGCGCGCCGGCGTGGCCCATGCGCTTGCCCGGAGGCGCCGTGACGCCAGCGATGAAGCCGACCACCGGCTTCTTCATGTTGTCCTTGATCCACTCTGCCGCATTGGCTTCGTCCGGACCACCGATTTCGCCGATCATCACGACTGCGTCCGTGTCCGGATCGTCGTTGAACATCTTCATCACGTCGATGTGCTTCAGACCGTTGATCGGGTCGCCGCCGATACCGACTGCCGACGACTGGCCGAGGCCGAGTGCCGTCAGCTGGGCAACCGCTTCATACGTCAGCGTGCCCGAACGCGACACGACGCCGATGCGGCCCTTGCGGTGGATGTGACCCGGCATGATGCCGATCTTCAGTTCGTCCGGCGTGATCGTGCCCGGGCAGTTCGGCCCGAGCAGCAGCGTCTTGCGGCCTTCGCGACGCATGCGGTCCTTCACTTCGATCATGTCGCGCACGGGAATGCCTTCCGTGATGCAGATCGCGAGATCCAGGTCGGCTTCGACCGCTTCCCAGATCGCAGCCGCTGCGCCTGCCGGCGGAACGTAGATGACCGACACGGTCGCGCCGGTTTCCGCCTTCGCTTCCTTGACGCTTGCGTAGATCGGAATGCCTTCGAAATCTTCGCCGGCCTTCTTGGGGTTCACGCCCGCGACGAATGCTTCGCGGCCGTTTGCGTATTCACGGCAGGCGCGCGTATGGAACTGACCGGTTTTGCCGGTAATGCCCTGCGTGATGACCTTCGTGTCCTTGTTGATCAGAATCGACATGTATTTTGACCTCTGTTCGATTGGCGTCGCGTATGAACCGCGCCGCCATGCGTGTTCATTAGCGCGCGCTTACTTGCCTGCGGCTGCCGCGACGACCTTCTGCGCAGCTTCTTCCATGCTGTCCGCCGAGATGATCGGCAGGCCCGAATCGGCCAGCATCTTCTTGCCGAGGTCCTCGTTCGTGCCCTTCATGCGCACGACGAGCGGCACGTTCAGGTTCACGGCCTTCGAACCGGCGATCACGCCTTCCGCGATCACGTCGCAGCGCATGATGCCGCCGAAGATGTTCACGAGGATCGCCTTCAGATCCGGGTTCTTCAGCATCAGCTTGAACGCTTCCGTGACCTTCTCGGTCGTCGCGCCACCGCCGACGTCCAGGAAGTTCGCCGGCTCGCCGCCGAACAGCTTGATGGTGTCCATCGTCGCCATCGCCAGGCCTGCGCCGTTCACGAGACAGCCAATGTTGCCGTCGAGCGAGATGTACGCGAGGTCGAACTTCGACGCTTCGATTTCAGCCGGATCTTCTTCGTCCAGATCGCGGTACGCGACGATTTCCGGGTGGCGGAACAGCGCGTTCGAGTCGAAGTTGAACTTCGCGTCGAGTGCGATGACCTTGCCGTCGCCGGAAACGTTCAGCGGGTTGATTTCAGCCAGCGATGCGTCGGTTTCCCAGAATGCCTTGTACAGGCCTTGCAGGATCGCGCGCGCTTGCGGAATCGAAGCAGCCGGCACGCCGATCTTCGCGGCGAGGTCGTCTGCCTGCGCGTCGAGCAGGCCCGTCGACGGCTCGACGATGACCTTGTGGATCAGTTCCGGGTGCTTTTCGGCGACTTCTTCGATGTCCATGCCGCCTTCGCTCGAACCCATCAGCACGATCTTCTGCGAGATGCGATCAACGACGAGGCTGACATACAGTTCCTGCTTGATGTCGGCGCCTTCTTCGATCATCAGACGGTTGACCTTCTGGCCTTCCGGACCGGTCTGGTGCGTGACGAGCTGCATGCCGAGGATCTGGTTCGCGTATTCGCGGACCTGCTCGATCGACTTCGCCACCTTCACGCCGCCGCCCTTGCCACGGCCACCCGCGTGAATCTGAGCCTTCACGACCCAAACCGGGCCGCCGAGCTCTTCTGCCACCTTGACGGCCTCGTCAACCGAGAACGCCGGCTTGCCGCGCGGTACCGCGACTCCGAATTTCCGCAGGATTTCCTTACCCTGGTACTCGTGAATCTTCATGCGTGATTCCCTTCAGTCTGAGAGTTGGATTGAATTGTTTCGATCGAGAATTGCGAGCGGCGTTGCCCTGTACAAGCCACAACGGAGGCGAGACAACCAATTGGTGCACCAAGAGCGAACCGCGTGAAGCCGGTGGCCGACCAGGCACCCATCTCGGCGCCAGCCCATTTCATATGTCTGGAAACGGCAACGGAAATCCTATCTGGCCGCCACGCGGATCATTACCTTGCCTTCATTCGCACCGCTGAAAAACAGCTTCAGGGATTCAGCCGCGTGCTGGAGCCCGTCCACCAGGTGCGCACGATGCTTCAGCTTGCCCTGGGTGAACAAATCGAGGAGCACTGCGTCGAACTCGGCGTAACGATGTTCGAATTGCGAAACGATGAATCCTTCCATCCGCGCTTGTTTGATGAGCATGAGCGGAAGATTCTTGATTCCGTATGCTTCGCTCTCGGTAGCCAGGTCATACTGCGAGATTGCGCCACAGACCACAATGCGGCAACCAACGGCCATATTTTCCAAGACAGCGTCAAGCGTCGCCCCCCCGACGTTGTCGAAGTAAAGATCGATGCCGTCGGGACACTCGCGACGAAGCGCTGCATCGAGCGGCTCAGACTTGTAGTCAATCGCACCATCGAGTCCCCACTCGTCGAGCAACCTGCGGCACTTGGCCTCACCGCCTGCAATGCCGATCACGCGGGCGCCAAATGCCTTGGCTATCTGCGCCGCCAGGGATCCCGTCGCCCCCGCTGCACCCGACACCACCACTGTGTCCGACGGACTGAGCGCGCCCACTTCGAGAAGACCAATCGCAGCCGCACGCCCGATGTGCGAAAAGATTGAAAGGTGTGTTTCCAACGGAACGCCTGGCGGCAGCTCGATTCTCTCAAGCGCGTCGGCACGGACAACCGAGAATTCTTCCCATCCCCATAGTCCCTGCACGAGGTCTCCCCGGCAGAAGCGCCCCGCCCCCGACTGAACGACCTCACCCACGGCCATGCCAACCATCACGCTGCCTACTCCGAGTGCCGAATGGGAAGATGCGGGATCGAGCCTGAGCCAATTGCGACTACCAGGGTCCAGGCTCAGCAATAGCGTGCGCACGAGAACCTCTCCGTCCGCCTGACTCGGCCTCTCTCGCTCCTCAAGCTTCAGACAGCCAGGGTCATAGGCGCCTCGCGCAGGCTTGTGGACAATCCACGACTTTTGCTTCATACGTTCTCCATGCACTGCTCGATCCCGCGGTCGCTATTCCGAAACTCTCGACAAATAGGCGAACAAGGACGCCTTCATATCGCGGTTCAATGGGTATGTCCGACGGGGGACCGCATACATTCATCGTCGGACCGGAGGCACCGCGTCACGTCCTCGTTCACCCTCGGCCGCCTCACGTCGCCTGATGCTTCGTGCAACAGGCCAAGGCCGCGATTTTCGGCAGCCTGTTTAGCCGCGCGTATGGCATCGTGAAAATTACTTTCGGCTGCAACGCGAACTCGATCAACGCTCACGACCCATTGACCGAACGCATAGCGCCACCGAACTCTGCGTTCTTCGAGAAGCGCGCAAAACCAGCGCCAAACCGAAGCGTCCTCCGCATTGGCCGCGGCTGCCGCGTCAAGGCGGGCCTGCTGCATCGTTTCCATCGTTCTGTTCCGCCTTAGATAGTGCCGATGGCGATTTCGACGAACCTCAGTTGATACGCTCGCTCAGTTCGGGCACGGCAACAAACAGGTCGCCGACGAGGCCGTAGTCGGCCACGCTGAAGATCGGTGCCTCCGGATCCTTGTTGATCGCGACGATCACCTTCGAATCCTTCATGCCGGCCAGGTGCTGGATCGCACCCGAGATGCCGACCGCGATGTACAGCTGCGGTGCGACGATCTTGCCGGTCTGGCCGACCTGATAGTCGTTCGGCACGTAGCCTGCGTCGACTGCGGCACGCGAGGCGCCCAGTGCTGCCGACAGCTTGTCCGCCAACGGCTCCAGCACCTTCGTGTAGTTCTCGCCGCTGCCCAGACCACGGCCGCCCGACACGATGATGCTTGCGCTCGTGAGTTCCGGACGGTCCAGCTTCGTCACTTCACGGCTCACGAACTGCGACTTGCCGGCATCGGCCGCCGCGTCGATCTTCTCGACCGACCCGCTGCCGCCTTCCGATGCCACCGGATCGAAACCCGTCGCACGCACCGTGATGACCTTGATCGGATCGCTCGACTGCACCGTCGCGATCGCGTTGCCCGCGTAGATCGGGCGCTCGAACGTGTCGGCCGAATCGACCGCCGTGATGTCCGAGATCTGCGCCACGTCCAGCTTCGCGGCGATACGCGGGGCGATGTTCTTGCCGTAGGCCGTCGCCGGCGCGAGGATGTGCGAGTAGTCCTTCGCGATGTTCAACGCGGTCGCTTCGACGTTTTCCGCCAGGCCCGCTTCGAGTTGCGGTGCGTCGGCCAGGAGGACCTTCGACACACCTGCGATCTTCGCTGCTGCGTCAGCAGCCGCTTGCGCATTGTGGCCCGCGACCAGCACGTGAATGTCACCGCCAATCTTCGCTGCCGCCGCCACCGTGTTCAGCGTCGCGGCCTTGATCGACGCGTTGTCGTGTTCTGCAATCACCAGAATCGTCATTTCTTTCCGCTCCCTCTCACAGCACCTTGGCTTCGGTCTTCAGCTTCTCGACCAGCGTCTTCACGTCCGGCACCTTCACGCCGGCTGCGCGCTTCGGCGGCTCGACCACCTTCAGCGTCTTCAGACGCGGCGCAACGTCCACGCCCAGGTCTTCCGGCTTCACGGTCTCGAGCGGCTTCTTCTTCGCCTTCATGATGTTCGGCAGCGTCACGTAGCGCGGCTCGTTCAGGCGCAGATCCGTGGTGATGACGGCGGGCAATTGAAGCGACAGCGTTTCCGCGCCGCCGTCGACTTCGCGTGCGACGGTCGCACGGCCGTCGGCGATCGTCACCTTCGATGCGAACGTCGCTTGCGGCAGGCCTGCCAGCGCCGCCAGCATCTGGCCCGTCTGGTTCGAATCGTCGTCGATCGCCTGCTTGCCGAGGATCACCAGCTGCGGCTGTTCCTTGTCGACCAGCGCCTTCAGGATCTTCGCGACGCCCAGCGGCTCGACGCCATCGTTCGACTCGACGAGGATCGCGCGATCCGCACCGATCGCCAGCGCCGTACGCAGCGTTTCCTGCGCTTGCGCGACGCCGACCGATACCGCGATCACTTCGGTCGCGACGCCCGCTTCCTTCAGGCGCACCGCCTCTTCCACCGCGATCTCGTCGAACGGGTTCATCGACATCTTCACGTTCGCGATGTCGACACCCGTGTTGTCCGACTTCACGCGGACCTTCACGTTGTAATCGACCACTCTTTTCACTGGAACCAACAATTTCATCTCAATCACCGTTCATTGAAAAATGCAAAAACCCTCCGAAGGCTCGGAACACGAAGACCGATACCGCATCGCGTGGATTTTTTGCTTGCTCTCGGAGTGACTGCGCGGCGGCGGCCGCCTGTTCGACAAACGCATCGTTCCCGTCATGCCTTTCATCTGTCGTTCCCGGTTTCCTATCGAGCCAAGGTCATGGCGTGCGCACAGGCGTATTGGTGCACACCTGCGCGGTCGCGAGTCACACCGTTTCGTCGGTCTTCACCGGCTCCGGTCTGGTGACGAACGCATCGCTGAAGAAATTTCCCGCGGGAAGTCCGCTCGCTTGAGTGAAGGTGTACCGCGCTGCGTCGACCATCAGCGGGTTGCCACAGGCATAAACTTCATGGTGCGAAAGATTCGGGAAATCCGCAGACACGGCCTCATGCACGAAGCCTTTGCGTCCGGTCCAACCGGGCTCGTCGCCCGACAGAACCGGAACGAAGCGGAACCCCGGATGGGCTTGCTCCCACGCGCATACCTCGTCGTATGCGTAGAGATCGCCAAGACGCACGCCTCCCCAATAGAGCACCGCGCCGCGTTTCTGGATGACCGTTTCATGCGCCTTCAGCATCGCCGCAATCGGCGCGTAACCCGTTCCCGAGGCCAGGAAGATAACGGGCGCAGACGAATCTCGTAGCATGAACGTGCCGAATGGTCCCTCGATTCGCAGCATGTCACGCGGCTTCAGCGAGCGGTAGACGTGGTTCGAGAAGCGCCCGCCCGGCACCGCACGGACATGCCACTCGATCGTTCCGCTCCCGTCGGGCGCGTTCGCCATTGAGTAGCTGCGCCGCGTCCCGTCCCGCAAGACCACTTCCACATACTGCCCTGGTTGAAAAGCAAAGCCCGTTTCCGTTGGCACTGCCAGCTGCACCCGGGCCACGTCGTCGCTCACGCGCTGGACTTCCAGCACTCGCGCGCCTGTCTGCAAAACACGCTGCCCCGGCGTGGACGCGACCTCCTGGGCCTCGATCGTGACGTCCGTCGTGCAGCGAGCCTGACAGGTCAGGACGTAACCGTCGCGCACGCCTTCCGGCTCGAATCCGCTCGGATAGCGCGCGTCGCCGGACAGGACGCGCGCCTCGCACGCGTTACATTGGCCACGCCGACAGCTATGACGCGGAAAGTAGCCGGCAGCCAGCGCGGCATCGAGCAGGCTGCCCTCGGCGGAACACGGAATTTCGACACCTGCCGGCTCGATTCTCAGCTTGAATGCAGTCATGGCACTATCCGGTTACTCGTTCGGCCTCTTTTGCCTTGAGCAGATCGAGCGCAACGTCCACGATCATGTCCTCCTGGCCACCGACCATACGACGGCGGCCAAGTTCGACGAGGATGTCGACGGTCTTGAGCCCGTACTTTTTTGCGGCAACTTCGGTGTGACGCAGGAAGCTCGAATAAACACCGGCGTAACCGAGCGCGAGCGTTTCGCGGTCGACTCGCACCGGCCGATCTTGCAACGGGCGGACGATATCGTCTGCAGCGTCCATCAGCTTGTAGAGATCACATCCATGGTTCCATTCGAGTCGAGCAGCCGCCGCGATAAATACCTCGAGCGGCGCGTTGCCGGCACCCGCCCCCATCCCTGCAAGACTCGCATCAATGCGGTCACATCCTTCCTCTACCGCCACGATGCTGTTCGCGACCCCAAGGCTCAGGTTGTGGTGCGCATGAATACCGGTCTGCGTTCGGGGATCAAGTACGTCTTTGAATGCGCGGAAGCGCTCGCGGACGTCGTTCATGCCAAGGGCACCGCCCGAATCCACGACGTAGCAGCACGTCGCTCCATAGCTTTCCATGAGCTTTGCCTGCTGGGCCAGATGCTGCGGCGTCGTCATATGGCTCATCATCAAAAATCCCACCGCTTCCATCCCAAGCTTGCGCGCATGCTCGATATGTTGTCGGGAGACATCGGCTTCGGTGCAATGGGTCGCGACGCGTACGATGCGTGCGCCGGCATCGTACGCGTTGCGCAAGTCGTGAATCGTGCCGATGCCAGGCAAAAGCAGCGTCGCGACCTTGGCATGCTTGACCGTCCCCGCCACTGCCGCGATCCATTCGAGGTCGGTGTGTGCGCCGAAGCCGTAGTTGAAACTCGATCCTTGCAAACCATCACCATGAGCGACCTCGATCGAGTCCACTTTCGCCTCGTCGAGCGCCGTGGCAATGGCGACAGCCTGTTCCACGCTGTATTGGTGACGAATCGCATGCGAACCATCGCGTAGCGTCACGTCGGAAATGTAGAGCTTCTTGTCAGATGTCATGCCGTCTCTCCCTTCAGGCAGTGGTACGGGCGACCATTTCGGCGGCCATGCGTTCAGCACAGGCCATCGCCGCGGAGGTCATGATGTCGAGATTGCCGGCATAGGACGGCAGGTAATGCGCGGCCCCCTCCACTTCGAGGAATACCGAGGTCTTCAACCCGCTCATCCGCGCGCCAACCCCGGGGATATTCAACGGTTGAGCGGCGTCGATACGGTCGAATTGGACCGTCTGCTTGAGGCGATAGCCAGGTACGTAACGGTTCACGGCAGCCACCATTTCCTCGATCGACTGCGCCACGGCATCCTCGTCGGCCGGCTCTGACAAGCAATACACCGTATCGCGCATCATCAGTGGCGGCTCTGCTGGATTCAGGATGATGATCGCCTTTCCCTTCGTCGCTCCACCGATCTGCTCAATCGCCTTTGAGGTTGTTTCGGTAAATTCATCGATGTTCGCGCGCGTACCCGGGCCTGCCGATTTGCTCGAGATCGACGCGACGATTTCGCCGTAGTGCACTTTCGCGACACGAGAGACGGCGGCGACCATCGGAATCGTCGCCTGTCCGCCGCACGTGACCATGTTGACGTTCAGCGCATCCACATGCTCATCGAGGTTCACGACAGGTACGCAATACGGACCAATCGCTGCCGGCGTCAAGTCGATCATTCGGACGCCGGGCCTGAACCCACGCAAGAACGCGTCGTTCTTCACATGCGCGGCGGCGCTTGTCGCATCGAATACGATATCGATTTCGTCAAACACCGGCAGACGGGTGAGCCCTTCGACGCCCTCGTATGTCGTGGCTACGCCCAAGCGCGAAGCACGTGCGAGCCCGTCAGATGCACGGTCGATGCCGACCATCGCCCCCATCTCGAGATGCTCGCCATGTCGCATGATCTTGATCATCAAATCGGTGCCGATATTTCCGGATCCGATGATCGCGGCCTTCAGTTTCTTTGCCATTGCTCGTCCTTCGCTAGTGCGTTCAATGAGTGTTGGTGGCGGGAAAGATGACCGAGGCGTCCCCGCCAAATAATCGCTCGACCTCGTGCGCGCGCGACGTCAACACTCTCCGTTGATTGATGTACCCCTTGTCCGTAATCTCGCCCCTCTCCTGGTTCGGCGGACAGCCGATGATGATTGCGCGTGCGACTCTGCTTGCAGAGCCATGACCTTCGTTGAGCGAGGAGAGCGCGGTTGCAATCCTTCTTCGGACTTCTGCATGGGCCGCCAATTGCTCGCCCGTCATCGCACGCGCGTCGTCTCCGACCAGCGTGTGCAACGCCGGTGACGGAAAAACGAGCAGGCCAACTTCATCGCGATCATGTCCAGCCACAACAACGTCCTGCGCGTACGGCATGAGGGCGGCGACGGCACGTAGGCGCAACGTGCCGACCGATACCCAGCTTCCCGTGGTCAGCTTGAAATCTTCCGAGATGCGTCCATCAAACAGAACGCCAGCATTCGGATCTGCGGGATTGGCCAAACGCCCTGCATCTCCTATCAAATAAAATCCTTCCTCGTCGAATGCCTTGTCTGTCAGCTCCCGCGCATGGAGGTACCCGCGGAAGACGTGTTGGCCGCGCACTCGCATTTCGAGCTTGTCACCGTTCGGTACGAACTTGATTTCTGCGCCCGGAACCGGCACACCGAGATTGCCGGGCTCGGGACAATGGAAGTGCAGGCTGGTGATAACCGGTGAAGTTTCCGTCGAGCCCCACGCCGAACTGAACAGTGGCGGCACATCACGATGGCGCTCAGCGGCCGATTTCAGGCGATCCCATAGCGGCTTTGGCAACGCAGCGCCAGCGAAAAAGATCGCCCGCATGTTCTTGAAAAAATGCCGTGCAAACGTCTCGTTTTGCTCGAGATGGGGCAGCAACATATCGAATCCGCGCGGCACGTTGAAATAGAGCGTCGGCGACAGCTCGATCAAATTACGCACCGATTTTTCGATCGACCCAGGCACGGGCCGCCCATCATCGATATAGAGGGACCCGCCATTGCGCAGGATCATGTTGAAGTTGTGGTTGCCGCCAAACGTATGGCTCCAAGGCAGCCAATCCAAGACGATCGGTGCGGCCGAGTCAACAAACGGCCAAACCTGAGCGATCGCCTCCTGGTTTGCACAAAGCATGCCGTGCGTATTGATTACGGCTTTCGGGACGCCAGTCGAGCCCGACGTCAGCAGGTATTTCGCGTGCGTATCCGGCGTGACGCGTGCGTGAGCCTCCATGACGGCTGCCGTTTCCCGCGTCTCGCGCAGGCTGCCGAGATCGATCCCGCCGTCCGGTACATTCCGCGAATACACGAGCGGGCATTGCCTGCCGCTAGCCTGCATTGCCTTGCCGTATACGTCTCCGTCGTCGGCATACATCAGACCCGGATCCAGCACGTTCAGGAGCGCTTTCAATTTGCTGAAATCGTGCGCCGCCCTCGAATAGGCTGCCGATATGAACGACACCGGCAAGCCGATATGCATCGCGGCCAGCGCCACAAGCGCAGCATCTATGCTGTTATCCGATAGAACGACAATGGGCCTCCCCGATGCCGGGCCGATATCGAGCAGGCCTTGGGCGATCGCGCCCACCTCTGCACGCACCTGCGCATACGTCAAACGGCGCCAGCCCGCACCGTCGCCAGTACGCGCCGCCAGGAAGACCTGTCCAGGCGTGGTGCGGCTCCAGTATTCAAGCCAGCTGCCGATGCACCGAGCGTGCGGCCTCGGCGGCATGCGCGAACGCAGAATGAAGCTGCCGTCCGGAGCGTCAATGCGTTCGATATCGGGCGTTGCCAAGGCAAGCTCCGCTGACGCCTGTTTCCAGGCAAGCCCGTCGGGTACATCATGCGCCGAGTTCATCACGTCACTCCAGCGCACAGCTCACGCGGCCCAGGCCGCTGATTTCCACGTCGACGCGATCGCCCCTCGTCACCGGAACCATCGGCCCGAGCGCGCCCGACATCACGACGTCACCGGCGCGCAGGGGTTGGCCGAGTTCAGCCATCTTTTTGGCAAGCCAGTACGTTGCGCTCAGCGGATTTCCGAGGCAAGCCACACCTGACCCGACGGAGACTGTCGTCCCGTTCTTCCGGAAGTCCATCCCGCATCCCGCTAGCGAGAGGGCACCTATGCGGCGCGGCTCGAGGCCGAGAACGTAGAGCCCGCACGACGCATTGTCAGCGACGGTATCGACAAGCGTAATCTTCCAATCGTCGATCGCACTGTCGACAACCTCGATCGCCGGCAACGCGTATTCCAAACCGATGAGAAAATGCCCCCAGCTCAAGTCCGGGGCATCGAGATCGCGCCCCACGACGACCGCGATCTCCCCTTCGGCCTTTGGCTGAATCAGCTTTTGTGCCGGCAGTTCGGCACCGCTCAAATACTCCATGTCCGCGAACAGTACGCCGTAGTCGGGCTGATCGACCCCAAGCTGCTGTTGCACGGCTTTCGACGTCAAGCCAATCTTCTTTCCACAGACTCGTGCGCCCGCCGCGAGAGCGCGGCTGACGTTGACCTCGGCGATCGCGTAGGCATCCTGCACCGTTTGAATGTCGAAGGTCTCCGACACGCGAGCGATAGTCTTCCGTTCGGAGCGCGCCTGCCACAATGCTTCGGCCGCTCCCTCAATGCCTGGTTTCATGTCTCTCTCCTCCTAATATTGACGGACCGACGCGCGTCACACGGATGCCCCTCTCCAGCGGCCCAACAGTGCACCGGCCTGTTCCCGTTCAGTTTTCAGCATTTCGAGGTATTCGCATTCGAGCTGCCGTACCAACTCAGCGACACTGCTCGAGCGCTCGATTGCGCCTAGCCCTTGTCCGGCCGACCACACGTCCTTCCACGCCTTTTTCCCGGCACTGATGTCGCCCGAAAAATCGATCCGTTTGCCTTCACTATTCAGAGACGCATCGATGCCGGCCGCATGCAGCGTGGGTTTGAGCCAGTTGGCAAGCACACCCGACACGGCTTTCGACTCAACCAAATCCTCGATCCGGCTACTCACCACCAGATCGCGATATTCGGCGGACGCCATGCTTTCGCGAGTCGCGATGAAGCGTGTGCCGGCCACGACGAAGTCGGCACCGATCAATTGGGCAGCGCGGATATCGCGTCCGCTCGTCATGCATCCAGCGAGCCCAAGCGGTCCGCTCCAGAATTGGCGGACCTCGGCGACGAACGCGAAAGGGTTGTAATAACCCGTGTGCCCGCCCGCTCCATGGGTAACAAGAATCAGCGCATCGACGCCTGCATCGACAGCCTTGCGCGCCAGCGTGGGCGTGACAACATCCGCCATCACGATGCCGCCGTAGCTATGCACATGCTCGCGCACGCGCGCAGGGCTGCCGAGCGCGGTAGAAACGATGCGGGGCCGATATTTCATGACCAGTTCCAACTCACGCTCGAAGCGATCGTAGGTGCTATGCACGATCATGTTGAGCGCCCAGGGGGAAGCGCCCGGCGCATCGCGCAAAGCGGATGTCACCTGCGCGAGCCATGCCTCCAGGAGATCGACATTGCGAGCATTCGGGGCGGGGAAGCTACCGACGATGCCGGCTGTTGCACAGGCGATCGCGAGCTCCGGTCCGGAAACCAGAAACATCGGCGCCGCCATTAACGGCAACCGACCGGCAGGGAACAGCTCGTCGAGGCAGCCCCGGTGTGTCGCACCGTCCATCTTCGTCACGCCTCCCATATCCATCATGCTTTGCGCGGGGGGCGCCCGCGCACCTCCCACCCGCCATCGCTTTGAATGATGTTCGCCGTCGTCGCGCATGAATTGGTGCGCGAGGCGAGCAGCACGTAATGTCCCGTGTGGTCTTCCGGTTGGGCCATGAAGCCGAGTGGTACGGCGTCCGCCACGGCATCCGAGAATCCGGGAATCTCGGATAGCCGCGCGTCATGCTTGCCGAGTGACTCCGGGCCTTTGAGCGGGGTCGCGGTGCCGCCGGGGGCCACGCCGTTCACGCGAACGTCCGGCGCGAGTTCATAGGCGAGTTGCCGAATCATCCCGACGCAGGCGTGCTTCGAAGCCACATAGACGGGACCGCCACCACCCGCATAAAAACTCGAGTTGGAGAGCGTAAAGATCATGCTGCCCCTCGTCTCACGCAATGCTGGCGCCGCTGCGTACGCGGCAAGCAGATACCCCATTACGTTGACATCGAACACTTCGCGGAACGTGTCAGCGAGCTGGTCTCCATCGGCAAACTTCCGCAGCGATGCGAAGTAGTCCCAAACGCCCGCATTGCCAACCAACGTATCGAGTTTGCCGAAAGCGCTCAGCGTCGCAGCGACAGCCTCTTCGTTGGCCGTGGCGGAGCGAACATCACCAACAGTCACTGCGACGCGGTCGCCGAACTCCTGACGCAAGGCATCCGCGCCTTGAGCACTACGCACCAGCGCCCCGACGCCCCTCGCGCCCTCCTGGAGGAAACGCCGCAGCACGGCGAGCCCGATGCCGGAATTGGCGCCCGTAATCAGCGCTACATCGTTGTTTAGCCAACCCATGGTCAAAGGAACGTATTAAGGTTCTTGGACATCAGCAGCGATTGCGTGATGACGATCTTGCGGCTCGCGATCTTGAAGCTGCCGTCGAATTCGCGGAGTAGATCCTCGCGTCTGCCGAGTAGCAGGTCGTTGTCCGCCTCGCCGCGGCTGCGGTAATTGACAAAGACGGAATGGACGACATACTCGCCAGGCCGAGAACCGGGCAACGCCTCCACATTGCTGATCACATGCACATGCCGGGTTGGCGGATCCTCCGCCCATGCCGACGGTTGCTTGAACCTTGCAATGCGGCGCGTCAGATCGAAGTGGTTGTCGTCGAAGTAAGCGGCGCGACCCGGGGCATATGCGCCGAGTTTGTCTGCGCGCCTGCGGTTCTCGATGGCAGGCATCCAATAATGGATATCCTCCGTCATGAGCGAGAGCCAGTCGTCCCATGCCTCCGTATCGAGCAGCCGTGCCTCACGGAAGAGGAACTGCTCGATGCGATAGGCAACCTCCCGATCCACCGAGCCATCCGCCGGGTCGGCGGATACGAGCGTAGGTACCGCACTCATGCGACCTCCTTTGCTGCCTGCCCGTGGACAAATGCATTCTCATCAAGCCTCGCCGAGTCGCGCTTCGGCACGTCACTCCACGAGCGGGCCTGCATCAGATCGAGCCAGCGCTGATAGAACGCTCGGTGGTTGGCCTCGTTGACCTGATTCCGGTAAACATTGCCGGGCAAGTCGCTGTCCTCGAGACGGCTGCCGCGACCAAGCCCCATGTACAAGTCCTGTTGCCGCGTGACGAAGCCCGCATTGGTACGCGTCGAAAACTCAAAATTTTCGCCGTCGTCCATCTCGAACACACCCGTCGGCGAGAACGTCATCATCGTCCCCTTAAGCCACTTGTCCTTGATCTCCTGCGGCGCGCTCTTGTTGACGATGGTCCACGTGTGCAGTTCGATCTTGCCCGGTCCTCGCGGATGCCAGACGCGGAAAGTGTTCTGGCCCGGCAGGAACGACAGGTTCGGAAAGACGCTGACGGATGAAATCGAACCGATCATCCTGGAGCGAAACTCGCCAAGTCGCTCCGCAACTTTCGGTTGAATGCCATACAGATATTTGCGAATGTCCTTTTCGCCCAACGTAGCTGCGTTGCCGATGACGTCGAGATTGAACTCCCAGCCGTGGCCGTTGAAGTTCACATGGTACGAGTCGGGATCCTTATAAACTTCCGCGACCGGTCCGCCCAGCATTGCGCGTGCCGCCGAGTCGTGCGTCCAGAGCGCGTGGTAGATATCGCCGATGAAGTTTTCCGTCGGAATCTTCCAATTGCAGTTGATCACCGACTTGACGCAGCCGCCGACAAACTCGGTGCCCTCCTCGTCCATATCGAGGATCACGTCGAGGTAGTACCGAAAATCGCCAAGGTATTCGTTCAACGAGGGCGCATCCGGATCCATATTGCCGAATACCAGGCCCTTGTAAGTTGCGACCTGAGCGACGGGGTGCAGGCCGTGCTCGGCACGATTCATTCCACTTTCGTCGAACAATTCCTGGCCGGCCATGCCGCGCAGCGCACCGTCGATGCCGAAAGCCCAGCCGTGATAGTTGCAGACGAAACTGCGAGCGTTACCGGCGTCCGTGAAGTTCAGCTTGTTGCCACGATGCGGACAGGTGTTGAGGAACGCCTTGACGGATCCGTCCTTCTGGCGAACGACGATGACGTTGTCTTCGGCCATATAGGTCGTCAGATAATCGCCGGCCTTTGGAATTTGAGACTCATGCCCGAGAAACAGCCAACTCCGGGCAAAGATCTTCTCGAGCTCCTGCTCGTAGATGCGCTGATCCCAATAGACCCTGCGCGACAGACGCCCGGCGTCGAGATCGATCAGCCGGTCGAGGCCGGCAAGCGGCTCGCTAGCCGGATCCTTGCGCAGCCGCTCGCAGCTTCCAGTGCACTCGTGTGTCATTTCTTCGCTCCTCAGATTGCCGACGCCGCCGCGTCCGCTTCCTGTTCAAGGTCGGCGTAAATATCGTCGCCTTCCTCGATCACCTTGTAAGTCCGCAGATCCACCGTGCATGGGAACGCCATCGCTTGCCCGGTCGGAATATGAAATTGCCCATCGTGGAGCGGGCAGGCGATCAGATCGCCGTCTACAATTTCTCCTTCCGAAAGCGAAGCGGTCGCATGCGTGCACATATCGGACGTCGCATAGAAAACACCGTCGATGTTGTAGACCGCAAGCGGGCAGCTCGACTGGTCGACCTTGCACACCTGTCCTGGTTGCAGCTGGTCTCGTTTGATCAAGAAAATCTTGTTGCTCATCTCAGGAATCCTTCTCGCTTCACTGCGGATGCAGCTGTACGAATCCCAGCCCGGTCACCCACTCCGGCACTGCCTCGTAGGCAATCGTTTCTCCGCGGGCGCCTTCGAGCGCTCCCATGGCGCAGGCCCAATTGCGGATTTCCATTCCACCCTCACCGCCATGCTCGAGGATGTACTCGTCCGACAACGCGCATAGCGTATCGAGATCGCCTGCCTCGGCGTACCCGATGATTTCGCGATCGAACACGGCGTTCACTCGCCCCATTTGGGCAGAGCCTACCCAGTGACTTATTCCACCGCTGCCGATCACGACGACGCGCTCATCGATTGGGAAGGCCTCCACGGCGCGCCTGATCTGTTCGCCCAGTTCCGCCGATCGCCGCAATGTGATGTATGGATCGACGCCGCACGCCAGATAGACCGGAATGGTTTTGACATCTACGCCCATCATGCGCAACGGATCAACGACAAGCTGCTGAGGAATCGCCACCGAATGGTCGGCCGTGAACGCGCGCGCCACCGCCCAATCGAATCCGTTTTCACGTCCGTAAGCAGCGATATGTGTCGCCAGCGCCTCGTTATTGCTGAACGCAGCGCGCTTGAGTCCGGGTAGCTGATCGATGGGGCCGTCGACGTCTCCGGTCGCTATCAGGTAGCTCGGCAGACACTGCGGACCGAACAGGATGTAGTGATCGCAGCCGATGATGATTACGGTGGTCGGCTCCAGTTCTTGCAGGCGCTGCGCGCACGCCGCATAGGCCTGCCAGACCGCATCGCGCTGCTGCTTCGCCGGCGCCTCCGGCGCCACATACATGACGGGATCATGCGGAACCAGAAACGCTCCTACGATTTTTCCCATAGTTGATCTACCCCTTCAGTGCCGCTGCAAACACCGCTTCCCCATCCTTCACGTCACGCAGACGCGACAGATAGGCCCTCATGTCGCGATTCGGCGAGAGCTCCTGCCAAAAACCCATGGTCAGCATGCTGTTCACGCCGTATCGCTGAAGGCCTTTCACGTCGAACGACAAGATCATCGCGCGCTCGTCATCAGTCAGCGGCAAGCGCTCGAGGAACTGCTCCGCGCCCTCTTTGAACCGCTGTTTGGCACCGCGATCGATACACAGCTGATGCAGCACACGCTCCACGCTGTTGCGGCTCATGATGGCTGTCCAACGAAATCCGTAACGAGCCGGAGGAAATCGTCTCGGCGCTCCGTTTGCACCCAGTGGCCGCACTTGGCGAACTGGTGCAGATCGGCGTTGGGAATGTGCTGGGCGAGTAGCGCACCGCAAGCAGGCGGCACGACTCTGTCCTCGCGCCCGTGCAGCACGAGCGTCGGCGCTTCGATGCCGGCAACGGCGGACGCGGGAAATCCCTTGACGATCGTCGGCCCGTCGTCATTCGGCCTCGGAATCAGCTTGCGCAAGGCGTCTTGCGCACCAGGACGAGCGCTGGCCTCATAACGCGTCCGGACCATCTCTTCGGTGATGATCGTCTGGTCGTAAGGGAACAAACGCATCGTCTGCTCCATGTTCTCGAGCGACGGTTCATACGTCCATGCCGACCGCAGGCCGGGGGTCTGTTCGAATTCACCTGCAGGAGTGCCAAGCAACACCAGCCGGTCAACGCGTTGCTTGTCGAAAAGGGCGAGACCAATAGCCAATGCGCCGCCGAACGAATTACCCACGAAAGAAGCCTTCTCTATCGCGAGCGCGTCCATGATGCCCGTGAGATGGCGCACCCAAAGCTTGATGTCGTACTTGCTTCCTTCCTTGAACTCGGTGAAGCCGAAACCGGCAATGTCCGGCACGATCACATGAAAGTGTTCGCCGAGCTCGTTCACCACGCCCTTCCAGTTGGTCCAGCCGGACACCCCGGGACCGGAACCGTGCAGCAAGAACAGGGGTTTGCCCCGCCCGAGCTCGTGATAGTTCGTCCGATGATCCGCCGCTACCAGCATCTTGCCCACACCCGCCAACTCGCCCATTCTTTGCTCTCCTCGTCCTTTCCAAACACATACGTATGTGTATGGAACGGATCGTAGAGCGCGGACTACCGGTTGTCAATCCGATATGCTGTCTCGAGAACTAGCGTTTACGATGATTCCCTCACCCATACACTTATGTATTTTCGACTCAGGTAAAATGCCCCTTTTCGTTACCCGAAGCCCAGATGCCACGCTCTTCCCCCCCACCTGCGATGGACTCATCGAGCAAACCCCAGCTCACCCCGGACGACTGGATTCGCGCAGCTGCGGATGTCCTGGTCGACAAGAGCGTGGATGCCGTTCGCGTTGAGGTTTTGTCGAAGAATCTCGGCGTCACACGAGGCAGCTTCTACTGGCACTTCAAGGATCGAGACGATCTCTTGAGTCACTTGCTGACCTGGTGGCGCGATACGGCAACGGAGCAAATCATCGATCGCTTTGAAAAGCGCAACGTCAAGGCGCGGCAACTGCTGCGCGATTTGCTCGCGCTGCCGTTTCACGGCGAAGCGGCGCAGGCTGCCGCAGCGACGGAGCTAGCGATCCGGGGCTGGGCAAGGCGGGACGAAATGGCACGCCAATTCGTGGATGAAGTGGATGGAAAACGGTTGTCGTATATTGCCCAATGCTTCAGTGCACTTGGCTTCGACATCGCCGAATCACGCAAACGCGCGTTCGCGCTCTACAGTTACGAACTAGCCGAGTCGCTGCTGTCCAATCAGGGGACCGGCAAACAAAAGGACGAGCGGCGCCTTTTCATGGAACAGATGCTGCTGAGCGACGCCAACGAAGACTGAGGTGCAACGGCTACCGAACCACTTCGCTCGAAGGCCGGAAAGCACTGTGTCCCGAGAAACTGGACTTCGCCCGCTAACGGCGGCGTCCGCACCGCACATTCTTCAAACGAGCCGACTCAGCAATCGTCGCGAGTTGAAACGGGCGAACTCACCCTCAGGCTTCTCGGGCTAACGCCAAATGCTTGCTTGAACGTACGGCTGAAGTGAGCCGCGTCGTTAAACCCCCACCGGTAGGCGACATCGGTCACGGTCTTTGTTCCAGCCGCGGCACAAAGCTCGCGGTAACAGACCTTTAACCTTCTGTCGCGAATCCATCGGCCAACCGTCGTACCCGTGCCCGCGAAAGCGATGTGAAGCGTGCGCACTGAAATCCGATGCGCCGTTGCAATTGACGCAGCGCACAACTCCGGGTCATCCAGGTTGTCCTCGATGTACTGTCGAATGGAATTTAGCAGCGACGCCTTTGACGACGGGCGATCGGTGTCGACCGTGAGAGACGCGTCGAGCAAGTCGAAGAACGACTGGCACGCAAGCGCCAGGGCACCGTCGGACAGTCGATCCAATTCCTGGGAGATGGCGCGAAGTTGCTCTGCCGCTATAGCCGGAAGCCCGGAACCGGGGGCCGCAGGCACTGCGCCGCGCAGATTCGCTGCCGTCCTCGCGACCACCGACGGAACTCGCTCACGGGGCACGAGCAAGTAAACCTCCCGATGCGCGTCCTCGACGTCAAAGTCGAACCCCAATTCGCTATCCCAAATCAACAGGTGATTGGGCGGCAACACGACTTCACGTCTACCTTCGTACCGACATTTCAATTGGCCGCTGAGGTTCATCAGTACACCCAGCATCGGCGCTTGGTTGACTGCCATGCGTTGCCCTGCGAGTGGGCCGCTTTTCAATTCCCCGATTGTTAGCCGATCCAGTTTCCGGTATCGCACCGATGCGTCAAAACCTCGCGGCTCTGGAATCGATAACGCCCATGTCACATGCAGATCGGAAAGCTTGCTGGCGAACGCATCCTGCACAAGCCTTTGAGGCAACCCGTGGGTCGACCAAGTGACAGCTGCCATGGGGTTCCTCTCCATCGTGAAATTACCAGTAAGACAATTTCCGATCCTGTGGACAAGACAGCACGACGTCAAGCGCGTGAAAACCCCGACCCAGGCGCGTGCTGCACAAATCGACAAGTCGTATGCGCTCATGTGCAAGCGCGCGATGTCCGCCCCCTCGTACATTCAGTCATCACCAACAGTAACCAAACTATTAAATAGGAGGAGACGATGAGCGAATTGCGTCCTGTCGTCATCTATGGCGCCAGTGGTTATACCGGACGGCTGGTGGCTGAGTACCTGCGTGAGTACAGCATTCCCTTTGTCGCCGCGGGGCGGAACAAGGCCAAGCTCAAGGAAGTCATGGATTCCGTCCCCGGGATCGAGACTGCCGACTACGAGATTGCCGAAGTCGACGGCTCTGTCGAATCGCTGGTAGCGCTTTTCAAAGGCCGAAAAGTCGTCTGCAATATGGTCGGCCCCTTCCTGCGATATGGTCCCGCTGTCCTCGAAGCGTCGCTACGTGCCGGTTGCCACTATCTCGATACCGCTGGCGAACAGCAACACCATCTTCAACTGCTGGACCACTGGGGTCCGAAGTTTGCCGCGGCCGGACTGGTTGTCTCCACTGCGGTATCGATGCAGTACGCAGTGCACGACATCGCTGCCCGCATCGTGTTGGAAACACCTGGAATCGACACCCTCGAGCTCGGCGAATACGTCAACGCCATCCCGACGGTTGGGTCGAGCCAATCGATGTTCGACGTGATTCGTACCGACTCGTACTATCTGCAAGACAACGTCCTGAAGAAATACGACGGAATCGTGCAGCAGGACATGGTCGTACCGGGCACTGCGTACGTCGTGCCCGGCCTTCAGTGGGGCGGCACCGCATTGCCGGTCTTCTTCCGCGACGATCGACGGGTACGCAACTGTCGCATGTTCGTCGCGATGCGCAACGACAAGGGCGACATTCCTCAGCGCGTTCGAGCCGCGGAGCGCATGTTCAAGGTCATGTTCCAGTGGCTACCCGAGGAAAAATTGCACCCTGTGCTGGATCGTGTTGCGGCCAGCATGACGCCGAACACCCCTCCCCGAGAAAACCGGCAGGTACATCGCTCTATTGACTGGTGTATCGGTCGGGGCAACAACGTCACGGCGCGCACCGTCATTCACGGCACGTCCGGCTATCAGATCACCGGCTTGTTGCAAGCCTACGCGGCAATGCGATTGATCGGCAATACCTTCAGCGGAGTCGGCTTCCGCTCCCCGGCACAACTGCTGGGACATCGCGAGCTTCTGGGTGCGTTGGAAGCCTACGGCCTGGCTCGCGTCACCGAGGAGACGGTGGCATGACCCACATGCCCGTTTGGATCGCCGGCGTCGGCATGACCGAATTCGGTGTCAGGCCGGACGTGTCGGTCAAGGAACTGACGCAGGCCGCGGTCGTCGGCGCGCTCACCGATGCCGGCGTTCATCCTACCGCCATCGAAGCCGCATATTTCGGCAATACCTGCCAAGACGTCCTGGAAGGTCAAGTCGTAGTGGCCGGTCAGATGGCGCTTCGATCGATGGGCTTCGAACGTATCCCGATCGTCAATGTCGAGAACGCGTGTGCGACGGGGGCCACGGCATTGCATCAAGCCATCATGCATGTGCGCTCTGGAGCCGCCGACATTGTTCTGGCGGTCGGCGCCGAAAAGCTCAGCATCGGCGACAAGACGAAAGCACTCGGCGTCTTTGACGGCGGTGTCGACGTCAACGATCGGCAAGGCGTCCGTGCCGTGCTCGAGGAACTCGGTGGTGCGCTTCCGGATGACGGGAAGCCTCATAGCCTGTTTATGGACGTCTATGCGGCGCTCGCGAGAGCGCACATGAACGCGTTCGGTACGACTCGGGAACAACTGGCTCTGATCGCCTCGAAGAATCACGAGCATGCCGTACACAACCCGCTCGCGCACTTCCGCGCCGAGATGTCCGTAGAGGAAATCCTCGCTGCACGCCCGGTGTCGGGCCCGCTCACCGTTCCAATGTGTGCACCGCTAACAGATGGAGCCTCGGCAGTCGTCGTCTGCAACGCAGCCGGCTTGAAACGTCTCGACGGTAGCCGGCCAATTCGTATCCTTGCGGCCGTTCTGCAAAGCGGGACCGTGCGTCCGTTATCCGCATGGGACCGTTCCGTCACCCGCCTGGCCGCGCAAGCCGCCTATGAACAAGCGGGTGTCGGGCCACAGGACATTTCCGTAGCGGAAGTCCACGACGCATCGTCCTTCGGCGAACTCCTGCAATCGGAATTGCTTGGATTTTGCGAGATCGGTTCCGGTGGCCGGTTCGTGGAGTCCGGCGCGTCCAGGCTGGGCGGCCGCATGCCCATCAACCCGTCGGGCGGCCTTGAGTCCAAGGGACATCCCATGGGTGCCTCGGGCCTCGCGCAGATTTACGAACTCGTGCAGCAGCTTCGCGGCAATTGTGGAGCGCGCCAGGTCGCCGGCGCCCGCATTGCACTTGCAGAAAACGGCGGCGGGCTCTACGCCGGTGAAGAGGCCGCCGCCGCAATCACCATTCTCGGCTCCTGAGTCGTCCGCATCCAACCCCGGAGGAGACTATGACCTACCAGACACTTAACACTCGGCGCGACGGCCGGACGCTCTTCGTCGACTTCAACAATCCCCCGTTGAATCTCATCAACGCCCAGATGATCGGCGAGTTGTTCGATCTCGCAGGATCGCTGGCTTTTGACCGTGAGACCGCAGTCGTCGTCTTCGGCAGTGCCAACCCCGAATTCTTCGTCGCTCACTTCGATCTGAACGATCTGCTTCGACTGTCGAACGATCCGACTGCACCGCGCAGCCGTTATGACGACATCAACGTGATGCAGGCGCTCGCAACAGCATGGCAGATCCTGCCTCAAGTGACTATTGGCGTGGTTGACGGAATTTGCCGCGGCGCTGGCCTGGAATTCATTCTCGCGCTGGACATGCGGTTCAGCACGCCGAAAAGCAAATTCTGCTTGCCCGAGGCCAGCGGCGGAATCCTGCCGGCCGGCGGCGGTACTACGCGGCTTGCGATGCTGATCGGTCCCGCTCGCGCTCGCGAGGTGATTTTGTCGTCTCGCGATTTCACGGGTGATGAAGCCGCAGCCTACGGCTTTGTGAATCGCTCGCTCGCGCGCGACGACCTGAACGCCTATGTGAATACGCTCGCCCATGATGTCGCAACGCGCCCTGCCGGCTCGGTCGCCGCGGTGGACGAAGTCATCAAGAGCGTCTTTGGATCCGCCGTCGATGCACAGTTTGCAGGGTTTGCGAGCGAAAACGCGGCATTCATGCAGCTCGTGGATACTCCCGCCGTTCGCGAAAGCCTTGAACGAATGGCTCAAATGCAGGATGTCGAGCACGAACGCGACCTCCCGGCGCACCTCGCCGCCGCGAAGTAGCAGAAACCACCGTAAAGAAACGAAACGGAGACGCCGAAAATGAGTCAGCAGACGGAACGCAATACACCGGCTTCAGTGCGGCCCGGACTCCCGTATGTAGAACTAACGGGATTTGAAGTGCTCAGCGACGAAGAAAGAACCGTCCAGCACGCCATGCACAGATTTGCACGTGACGTGATGCGCCCGGCGGCGATCGCAATCGACAAGCTCAGTGCCGAGGAGGCGATTGCACCTGGCTCGCCATACTGGGAATTCATCAAGACGGCCGCCGCCTCGGGGGTCAGTTTCGACACCGACGCCGGAGACGTTCCGCCCGAGACGCTAGCCCGGCTTCAGGCTATCGTCATCGAGGAATTTGGTTGGGGCGACGTAGGACTGACGGTGTCGCTAGCCGCTGCCGCGTTCCCCAACATGCTGGCCAAGCGAGCCGCCAACCATGAACTGATCGAGTTGACGGCGAACAAACTAGGGTGCTGGATCGCCACTCAGCCGGATCGCGGCTCGGACGGGACAATGCTCTATCCGGGGGAGCGGCACCCTCTCGCGCCGCAAGGCAACAAGGGCAACCTCACCGCGAAGGTCAACGGCGGAGACATCGTCATCAACGGGCAAAGCTCCGCGTGGGTTTCCAATGGCTCGGTCGCGCAGGTTGCGATTTTGACGATCGTTGCCGATTACGGCAAAGGGTTCTTCGACGAGGAAGGTCACCCACACGGTATCGAAGTGATTGTGCCCTTGGACCTCCCGGGAGTAAGCCGAGGCAAGCCGCTCGAAAAGCTGGGACAACGGGCTTTGCCCCAAGGCGAAATTTACTTTGACAACGTCAAGGTGCCCTTGCGCTATGCGGTGTCGTCCGGGGACGAATATTGGCGTGGTCACGCAAGCACCTGGTCTACAGCCGGCGTTGGCATGGGTCAGATGGCAACTGGCATGGCCCGGGCAGCATTCGAGCTTGCGCTCGAGTACGTCCACGAGCGGCGCCAGGGCGGCGCCCTTCTCGCCGACCATCAAATGGTCCAGTACCGGCTCGGTGCGATGGCTCGAAAGGTGGAAACCATGCGTGCCGTGGCTCGTCGCGCCACCGAGTACACGCTGCTTTCGCCGGCCAAGCATCCGTACTTCACGGGCGGGTCCAAAGTCACCTGCACCGACCTCGCCTTCGAGGTAGTCGACGAAGCCTTGCAACTCTTCGGCGCATACGGTCTGACCCGCGAGTACCCGCTCGAAAAGCTCTTCCGCGACGCGCGGGCCGCGCGGATCGAGGACGGCGAAAATCATCTTCTCAACATGAAATTCGGATACCTGAACTCGCTGCTTTATCGCGGCAATCGAATCGGGTTTTGAGACAGGAACTTGTATGGCTATTACTGATTTCTTCGATCGCGGATGGCGGACGGCGCCGGATAAGATTGCCTTTATCGCGGATGATCGCAATTTCACTTACAAGGAGATTGGCGAGCTGTCCTGTCGTGTCGGCAACGCGCTACTGAGCCGCGGTCTCGAGCGCGAAGCAAAGGGCGCGGTACTGGCGAGCAATGACCCCACGGCGTGGGGGTGCGTGCTTGGGATGTGGCGTGCCGGGATGGCTTGGGTCCCGGTCAATCCAGCCAATCCGCCGGAGGAGATCCAGCGTCTTCTGGATGGATTCGACTGCGAAGTGCTGTTCTGCCACGAGCAGTTCCTCCCGCTAGTCGAAGGAATCCGTCCAGGCCTTACGAAATTGCATACCGTGATCTCGTTGGGTCAAAGTCCCGAAGCAGCATCAACGGCCGGCGCAATTACGCTCTCCTCTCTCACGGAAGGTGCATCTGATTCGATTCCGGGCCACATCCCCGAGCAGGACGCCTTGGCCGGCGTCATGCCGACCGGTGGAACAACAGGCGCGCCCAAAGGGGCAATGAACACCCACCGAAGTTTGTCGGTGAGCGCCTTGCACCAGATGTTCGCGGCCCCGTATGCGTCCGACGAGCCGATCGTGAATCTTGTCGCGGCGCCAATGACACATGCCGCTGGCACGCTCACCCTGCCGTGCACCGCACGCGCGGGTACGATCGTGGTGATGAACCGAATGGACCTACATCTCCTGGTGGACCTGATCGAGAAACATCGTGTCACGGAGTTGTATCTCCCGCCCACGGTCATCTATCGCCTGTTGGAGATGCCCGGAATCGAGAAGCGAGATTTCTCGTCGTTGAAGTACTTCATCTATGGCGCGGCGCCCATGTCGACCGAGAAGTTGCGCCGTGCCATTGAAGTATTTGGTCCCGTGATGTTTCAAGGATATGGCCAGGCCGAAGCACCTTCGGCGATTGCGTTCATGCGCCCGGAAGAACACTTCCGTGACGGAAAAATCGCCGAAGATGCGCGCTTGTCGGCCGCCGGACGCCCCGCACCATTTGTGCGAGTGGAAGTGCTCGACGAGAGCGGCAAGATCCTTCCCGTTGGCGAGACCGGTGAGATCTGCGTGCGCGGCGACTTGTTGATGGCGGGCTATTACAAGGCACCCGACAAAACCGCCGAGACGATCATCGATGGCTGGCTACATACCGGCGACGTCGGCTATCTGGACTCCGAGGGTTTTCTTCATATTACCGACCGCAAGAAGGACATGATCATCAGCGGGGGATTCAATGTCTACCCGAGCGAGGTCGAACAAGTCATCTGGACGCACCCGGCGGTTCAAGACTGCGCCGTTATCGGCATTCCCGATGCCGACTGGGGCGAGGCAGTCACGGCGGTGATCGAGCTCAATCAGGGTGCCGAAGCAACCGCGGAAGAAATCATTGCATATTGCCGCCCAAAGTTGGGGGGAATCAAAACGCCGAAGAAGGTCGTCTTTATCGACGCACTTCCTCGCAGCCCGAACGGCAAGGTTCTGAAAAAAGACGTACGTGAGCCGTTCTGGCGGGATAAATCACGAAGAATTTGACGAGACGCCGGCTATTCAATAGTGCTTCTACGAAACTGATCCATCTACAACCGGATATTTCAGTTTTTAATAATACTAATTATCTCTTTTGAATAGCCTATTCATCTATTGTAATTGGCGCTCATTAATACGACACCATCGTATGTCAAGTTTAGAGATGTTCAAAACGCCAAGGGCGGTTCGGACATCTCTGTCTCGCCGGTCAATTAGTTGTTTACGGCACATCGTGATGCCGGAAGGACAGGACGTGTTCAAAGACCAGGTTGTAGTCATCACCGGCGCCGGCTCGGGCATCGGCCGCGCATTAGCGATCGAGCTGGCGCTTAAGGGCGCGCGTCTCGCGTTGTCGGACATAAGCGAGAGCGGGCTAGCGCAGACACTTGCGCAACTGCCAGTCGGCGTCTCGGCCGGTTCATATGTGCTGGATGTTTCAAACCGGGAGGCAATGCTCCGCCATGCCGATGACGTTGTCAGAGACTTCGGTCAAATAGACTTCGTCATTAATAACGCTGGTACCTCGGTGCTAGCCACAGTCGAACACGCGACGCTCGAGGAATTCGAGAAAGTCATCGGAATCAACCTGTGGGGTGTGATCTACGGCACGAAGGCGTTTTTACCAATGATGTTGGCCAGACGTCAAGGCTGCATCGTAAATGTGTCGAGCGTTTTCGGATTGGTGGCAACACCATGCTCAGCTGCTTACACGATCTCCAAGTTCGGCGTACGCGGGCTAACAGAGACACTGTGGCAGGAACTTGAAGGTACCGGTGTGAGAGCTGTCCTCGTGCATCCCGGGGGCATTAACACCGGTATCAGCAAGGTACCCAAAGCCGCGCATGAGACGGAATTCGAGCGCCGGCTATTGGCTGCCAACAAGCGGCAGATGACCACCACACCCGAGCAGTGCGCGCGAGAGATCGTGGCGGGCCTCGTGCGAGGAAACAAGCGACTGCTGGTGGGAAATGGCGCTCGCTCATTGCAATGGATTGCTCGACTGTTTCCAGACAGCTACGGCACGCTCGTGCGTCGCAAGTTGGGCGTCTAGCCATTCCTTTGCGTGGTTCAACTTCGTATTACGCAGCTCGCGATCGATGAAAAGCGGTCGCGAGCTGCGCTCTCGAACGGCTGAACCAGCCGGAACAACGACTGGCGTTTCAAGCATCAAATATGAAAAAAATAAACCGGAGACAATCATGTGGAATTTGAAAGGCGCTGGAACTGCAAGCGTGGCTGGGCTGATGTTGTTTGCCGGGTCGATTGACGGAGCCTACGCGCAAGCAGCGGGCAGCAACGTTCTCAGCCTTGGTTGGGCGCATGTTGCGCCTCAAACGGGCAGCGGCCCGCTTACTGTAAGCAGCATCGGCGGGATGCCCGTTAACTCCCCGATAGAGGGTTCAGGCGCCGGCGCCAGAAGCTCTGATTTACCGGCATTCACCTTCGAACACTTTTTCACCGATCAAATCGGCGTTGCGTTTCTCGGCGGCTGGCCGGGCCGTATGCAGCTCGAAGGTCGCGGCGTGATGAACGGATACGGCGTGCTGGGCGATACTCGAACATGGGCGCCGGAACTGGTCTTGCGCTATCACTTCGGCCAGGCAGACGGTCGGTTTCGACCTTTCGTTGGCGTTGGTGTCAACTACACGTGGTTCACCAACACACGGGTCACAAACGGGGCATTTGTCGAGCAAAGCTTCGGCCCCGGTGGAACCGCCACCGCCTCGGCATCCAGCTCATGGGCACCCGTAGTCCAGGCTGGACTCGACTATCAGATAAATCGCCGATGGTCCGTCGGTGTATTGCTCGCGTATATCCCGACCGATACGAACGTCACGTTAACCGGCAGAACCGCAAACAGGCAGGAGATCGTTAGTCATGCGAAGGTACGCCTGCGGCCGCTCGTCACTTACCTTGGTCTCGCGTACAAATTCTAGTATTCGACTGAATACAGGAAAATTCTATGGCGCTGCACCCCTGGAGCTTAACTGCAATCATTTTCGCTCCAGGTTGACCGATTTCCACATCGTTACAAGATCAAAGCCGGAGATCGGTCGAGGCAGGCCGCTGGCGTCTTGAACTCGTGTTTCTGTCAACTATTCAATAGATCATCGGGGAGTTGTCCCGGCAATCTCCACGGCGGCTCATGCTCTGCTGCGTCCGATAGCGCCACTGGCGCCGACGGAATTTCCGGCTTGCATAGTGGACGGATTCAACCGAGTGGAACAGCAAGCCTTGCGTCGACCGCGCTGCTCTTAGGCCCTCTCCAGCACGCGCACGACCAGATCGGCATCCGGGCGTGTCGAGAACACCCGGCCGACCACCCGACGCGTGAACTGATCGAGTACCACGGCCGGATAATGCCAACGGCCCTGCGCGCAGACATACGTAATGCCACCACACCAAACCTGATTCGGCGCGCCAACTTCGAATTCACGATTGAGATGGTTCGGGATATCGATCCGCTCGACCGTGGCCTGCTTGCAGGCATGTCGACCCGGCTGCTCGCAGATCAGTCCAAGTTCTTCCATCAGGCGGCTGACCTTGAAGCGGCCAATCAACGTACCTCTCCTGCGCGCTGCGAGCACCGGATCGGCCGGACTCGTTGGTTCCCTATCCCCATCTGATCAAAAACTTCGGTCTCGACGCATTCCTCGCCCCCCGTCACTGTGCGGTCGCTTTTCCTGTACTTGCGCGTCCGTCGCAAAGCCTCGGCGCTAAAGGGGTTCAAAGCTCATATCCGGACCCAACCGAAAGCAACAGCCGGCGCGGCTTCGGTTCAGCCCCACGCGCCCCGCCCCGACGAACGGGTGTCACGGGCGCGTGTGAAGCTGGCCTGATCTCCAGCAGCCGAAAGCGCGTTTCGTATCGCGAAATTCGCGCCGAACTCCCGCGCCGACACCTTTTCGTCGCTTGAAAACTTGTTTTGCATTGCAAAAATCGCCGCGTAACTCTTTGAAAATCAACAAAAAATAATGTCTTATGTCTTATATAAGACATCACCAAAAGCTCTGCGGGCGGCGCTACTATTTATCCCATGCAGTCCGCTTCGACAGACGTAGCGGACACGCTCAACCCGTTACTCAAACGCGCTTTGCTCCCAGGAGATTGACATGGCCCAGTATCAAGACGACATCAAGGCAGTTGCCGGTTTGAAAGAAAACCACGGCAGCGCATGGAATGCGATCAGCCCCGAGTACGCCGCCCGCATGCGTGCCCAGAACAAGTTCAAGACGGGCCTGGACATCGCCAAGTACACCGCGAAGATCATGCGCGCCGACATGGCCGCCTACGACGCCGACCCGGCCAAGTACACGCAGTCGCTGGGTTGCTGGCACGGCTTCATCGGCCAGCAGAAGATGATCTCCATCAAGAAGCACTTCAACAGCACCGAACGCCGCTACCTGTACCTGTCCGGCTGGATGGTCGCTGCGCTGCGTTCCGAGTTCGGCCCGCTGCCGGACCAGTCGATGCACGAAAAGACTTCGGTCAGCGCGCTGATCCGCGAGCTGTACACGTTCCTGCGCCAGGCCGACGCCCGTGAACTCGGCGGCCTGTTCCGCGAGCTCGACGCCGCCAAGGACGCCACCGCGAAGGCCGCAATCCAGGACAAGATCGACAACCACGTCACGCACGTCGTGCCGATCATTGCCGACATCGACGCCGGTTTCGGCAACGCGGAAGCCACGTACCTGCTGGCCAAGCAGTTCATCGAAGCAGGCGCATGCTGCATCCAGATCGAAAACCAGGTGTCCGACGAGAAGCAGTGCGGCCACCAGGACGGCAAGGTCACGGTGCCGCACGAGGACTTCCTCGCGAAGATCCGCGCGATCCGCTACGCGTTCCTGGAACTGGGCGTGGACGACGGCATCATCGTCGCCCGTACCGACTCGCTGGGCGCCGGCCTGACCAAGCAGATCGCCGTGACCAACACGCCGGGCGACCTGGGCGACCAGTACAACTCTTTCCTCGACTGCGAAGAACTGTCGGCCGACCAGCTGGGCAACGGTGACGTCGTCATCAAGCGCGACGGCAAGCTGCTGCGTCCGAAGCGCCTGCCGAGCAACCTGTTCCAGTTCCGCGCCGGCACGGGCGAAGCGCGCTGCGTGCTCGACTGCATCACGTCGCTGCAAAACGGCGCCGACCTGCTGTGGATCGAAACCGAAAAACCGCATATCGCCCAGATCGGCGGCATGGTCAGCGAAATCCGCAAGGTCATCCCGAACGCGAAGCTGGTGTACAACAACAGCCCGTCGTTCAACTGGACGCTGAACTTCCGTCAGCAGGCGTACGACGCGATGAAGGCCGAGGGCAAGGACGTGTCGGCCTACGACCGTGCGCAGCTGATGAGCGTGGAATACGACGAGACGGAACTGGCCAAGCTGGCCGACGAGAAGATCCGTACGTTCCAGGCCGACGCATCGCGTGAAGCAGGCATCTTCCATCACCTGATCACGCTTCCGACGTACCACACCGCCGCGCTGTCGACCGACAACCTGGCCAAGGAATACTTCGGCGACCAGGGCATGCTGGGCTACGTGGCCGGCGTGCAGCGCAAGGAAATCCGCCAGGGTATCGCCTGCGTGAAGCACCAGAACATGTCCGGCTCGGACATCGGTGACGATCACAAGGAATACTTCAGCGGCGAAGCAGCGCTGAAGGCGGCAGGCAAGGACAACACGATGAACCAGTTCTGATACCGGTCATCGCCAGCGAAACGCCAACCCGTTCGGGTTGGCGTTTTTTTTATTCCCCGATAACCCGCGCGAACACGTGCGCCAGCACCGTCGGCGCGGCCGGCAGCTCGACGAAGCGCACGCGCGCACCGCTGCGCTCATGCGTAGTTCATCATCACCGACTTGCTTTCCGTGTACTGGTCGATCACGGCACGGCCGAGTTCGCGACCGAAACCCGACTGCTTCATTCCGCCGAACGGCATCGCGTTGTCGAGCAGCGAGTGGCAGTTGACCCACACCGTGCCGGCCGCGATGCGCGGGATCAGCTTGTGGATCGCGGAAAGATCGTTCGACCAGATGCTCGCGCCGAGGCCGTAGGGCGTGTCGTTGGCGAGTTGCACGGCCGTATCGACGTCGTCGAACGGCATCGCGACGAGCACCGGCCCGAAGATCTCCTCGCGCACGACGCGCATCGCCTGCGTCGTGTCGACCAGCACGGTGGGTTCGACGAAGAAGCCGGGGCCGTCGATCGCACGGCCGCCCACGGCGGCGCGGGCGCCCTCGCCGAAGCCCGAGTCGATATAGCCGCACACGCGCTGGCGCTGCTTTGCCGAGACGAGCGGGCCGATCTGCGTCGACGGGTCCATCCCCGGGCCGATCTTCAGGCTCGCGGCGATCTTCGCGACGCGCTCGATCACGTCGTCGAACACCTTCGCATGGATGTACGCGCGCGACCCGGCCGTGCATACCTGCCCCTGGTTGAAGAAGATCGCGTTCGCCACGCCGAGTGCGGCCTTGTCGGGATCGACGTCGGGCAACACGATCACCGGCGACTTGCCGCCCAGTTCGAGCGACATTCGCGTCATGTTGTCGAGCGCCGCGTGGCCGATCGTCTTGCCCGTCTGCGTCGAGCCCGTGAACGCGATCTTGTCGATGCGCGGATCGCGCGACAGCGCGGCGCCGGCCGTGTGACCGTAACCGGTGACGATGTTGACGACGCCGTCGGGAAAGCCGGCCGCCTGGATCAGCTCGCCAAGCCGCAACGCGCTGAGCGGCGTGTCTTCCGCGGGTTTCAACACGACGGTGCAGCCCGTGGCCAGTGCCGGGGCGAGCTTCCACGCGGCCATCAGCAGCGGGAAATTCCACGGAATGATCGCGCCGACCACGCCGACGGGTTCCTTGCGCGTATAGGTGAAGATTTCACTGTCCGGCATATACGGCATGCCCGCGTCAATCACGCTGCCTTCGATCTTCGTCGCCCAGCCGGCCATGTAGCGGAAGCACTGCGCGGCCATCGCGACATCGAGCCCCTGCGCCACCGTCACCGGCTTGCCGTTGTCGAGCGACTCGATCTCGGCCAGTTCGCGCGCATTCGCGTCGATCAGGTCGGCCAGCGCCAGCAGCAGGCGCTCGCGGTCGGTGGTCTTCGCGGAGCGCCACGGCCCCGCGTCGAACGCGCGCCGCGCGGCGGCGATGGCCTGCTGCACGTCGTGCTCGTCCGCTTCGGGCACATGCGCGAGCACGCTGCCGTCGGCCGGGTTCACGACGTCGAGCCGGCGGCACGACGCCGCATCGCACCACTCGGCGCCGATCAGCATCTGTTTAGGCTTCGCGAGAAACGCGCGCGTGGCGTCGAGCAGCGGGAAATGTTCGTTCGTCTCCATCTTCTTGATTCCTCGGTTTCCTGAATGGGTCGGTCAGTAGCGATCGGTGACGCCGTCGATCCCCCGTGCCTGCAATGCGCGCACGAGGCCGGCGCGCACGGTCGCGACGTCGGAAAAGGCAGGACGGCGGTGCGCGGCGACTTCGGCGGCCGTATAAGGCTTGAAGTCGCGCGGCAGTGCATCGCGGTTCATGGTCGTGAGTACCCAGTTGAGCACGTCGGCCAGATCCTGGTCCGACAGCGCCGAGTTCGACGCGCCGGGCACGCGCATCACGTACTCGCGCCCGGCCGGCAGATGCGTGAAATAGCCGAGCGAGTTGGCGAGCGGCGGCACCTTGCCGGGGATACCATCGCCCGTCGCCGTGTGGCAGCCCATGCAGTTGAGCACCCAGTGCTGCCGCGCGAGCGCCGCGTCGGCGGCGCCTTCGGCATGCACGGGTGCCGCGGTCAAACCACCGACCGCCCCGATCAGCATCAACGACGCCACGCGACGCGACAGGCCGCCGCGCCACGACGACACCGTGCCCTGCGGGCGCAGCGCGGCGTCGCCAACACCGGTCGCCCAGGCGCGCTTCACAGGCCGAGCCCCTTGACGACGACTTCGCGCTGAGCATGAACGGCCGTGCCGTCCATCGCCTTCGCGCGCGCCGCGCGGATATCGGCCGCCGTGAACGGCTTCGCGTCACCATGCTGCGCGTTGAGATCGAACACGACGTAGTTGAGCACGTGCGCGATATCGTCGTCGCTCGCGCTCGCGAACGACGGCATCTTGAAGTTGTAATGCTTGTCGCGCACCGTGATCTCGCCGAACATCCCATGCAGCAGCGTCGCGACCAGTTGCGCGCGCCCAGGCTCGGCGGTCGCGTACTTGCCCGGATACTCGGTGAGCGGCGGCGCAAGGCCGTCCTGCCCCTTTCCGCCCGCCTGGTGGCACACCGCGCATTGCGCATCGAACAGGCTCTTGCCGGCCGGGTAATGCACGGCTTCCTGTGCGCCGGCGGCCCCAGCCAGCGTGAAGGCCGCCACGGCCGTCATGCTCGCGACGACGCGCTTTCCCGCTTGCTTCCCTTTCATTGTTTTGCGGCTCCCAGCAGAACCGAAACCGAACAGTGATAGTTCGAATTTCCGTTGGCCATGCACCAGTTGATGTCGTTGTTCAGCGACAGCTTGTACAGCGGCTTCTCGCGCTCGTTGCGGTTGCAGAAGCACTTGCCACACGACGTCTTGCCGCAGCAATCGTTGTACGACACGATGTAGTCCGAACCGTCGTGCGGATTGCGGCAGGTGCCGATCCACGTGATCGGCGAAGGCGTCGTGCCCGGCGGGCAACTGCTCGACGTGCCGCCGCAGCAACTGCACAGCCAGCCGTCGATCGCGCAGTATTTCCAGTAGTCGCAGCTCATCGGGTCGTCGCTCGCTCCCGATGCGGCGCCGCCGGAAGCGGCTGAAGCGCCCGATGCCGCATCGGCCGCATACGCGGTGCGATCGACGGGCAGCAGCGGCAGCATCGCCGTTCCCACCAGCACCTTGCCGAGCTTCGCCATCGCGCTGCGCCGCGAACTGTGCTGCGCGACGCCGCGCGCCGACCGCTCGAACCATGAATCAAACAAGCCCATGTCGTTGTGCTCCCTTGAAATTGAAAGAGGGTCGGCCGGTCATGCGTGCTGCGCGTGCGCGTCGTGGTCGTGGCCGTGATCGCCGTGCACGAACTGCTGCAGCGACGCGACGCCGCGCTCCTTCGCCTCGAACAGGCTCTCGAGATGCTCGCGCGTGTTGACGAGCCCCTTCGCGCGCACCGTTCCGCTTTCGTCGAGCAGCACCGCATACGGCAGCTTGCCGATCTGGTACGCGAGGCCGAGCTCCTGCGACAGCACGTACGGGAAGCGCCCGAGATCGTGTTTGCGCGCGAAGCGCGCGTGTTCGTCGGCATCGCCGTCGCTCGCGAGCACGATGTTCACCGGCGTCGCTTCGCTTGCCTGCAGCGACGGCAGCAGCGGCAGCAACTTCTTGCAGACGGGGCACGTGGGCGACAGGAAGAACAGCAGCGTCGCCTTGCCCGACGCGTCGAAGCCGCCGACCTTCACCTGCGAGCCGCGAATGTCGGTCAGTTCGAATGTCGGCGCGATCGCGCCGACCGCCGGCCCCTTGTCGATCATCAATGCGCCGGCCGGCATGATGCGTTCGTACAGGATGCCGATCTGGCGCACCAGCGCGAGACAGATCGCGCCGAGCGCGAGGACGGCCACCCACAGCAGGGCGGTGGAAACGGTGAGAGCGGTTTGCATCATGAATTCCTCAGGTGGGAAAGGCGCGGACCGTTGGCGAGCAGCACGTCGACGGTGAGCAGCGCGCAGACGATCAGCAGCACGGAGAAGAACAGCGTCAGGTAGTCGAACCACACGACCGCGCGTGCGCCCGGCTCGACGAGCGCGGTCGCGGCCAGCGCGGCGAGCAGCAGCGCGCGCCCGACGTGCAGCCAGCCGATGCCGCGCGGCGCATCGGCGCGCGCCGCCGCGAAGCCGGAACAGCCGCAATCGATGTCGGTGTGGCCGCGCAGGAGATTGATCGCAATCGCGGCGGCGAAGGCCACGAGCAACGCGACCGGGCCGACCGCGCCGGTCGTGCGCGTATCGGGAAACAGCAGCGCCGCGGCGCCGATCGCCTCCGCGAGCGGAATCGCGAACGCGACGGGCGCGGTCAGCGCGTCGGGCAGCAGCCGGTAGCCGGCGAGCGCACGGCTGAACGCGGCGGGCCGGCGCATCTTCGCGAACGCGCCGAGCAGCACGACGACGGCCGCGCCGGCCTGCGCGCTGGTGGCAAGTACGGGATCGAGTGTCATCGCGGCCTCACGGGTTGACGAGCAGCGACGACGTGTTGCCGATCTGCTTCTCGACGTTCTGCAGCTTGCCGGTGCGTGCATCCATCACGACGAGGTCGGACGTCGCCGTCAGCCCGTAGAACAGCGGTTTGTCGTCCTCGCTGACCTGGATCGACACGAGCGGATCGACCTTCTGCTGCGCGAGATCCCAGTGCACGACACGCTGCTTCGACTTCAGGTCGAATACCCACACCTGCGTGCCGGGATCCTTGTGCGAGCCGTCGCCGCCCTTGTGCATCAGCACGTAGTAGCGGTTCTGCGTAGCCTGCACGGCCGTTTGCTGCATGCCGCCCGGGCGCCAGCCTTCGGCGCGCTCGGCATCCGTCAACAGCGGCCACGGCTTGCCGAATGCGGGCTTGTCGCCGCTGAAATCCGCGCTGCGCACATTGCCGCCGTAGGTCGTGAACAGGTACCCGCCCTGGTAGCGCGACGCATTCACGAACGCCGGATCCTTGTCGACGTCGATGAACGCGTCCGACATCGTGCGCTTCGCTTCCTTGCCGTTCGCATCGAGCGTGACGGTCAGCGCCTTGCCGCTTTCGCACAACGCGGTGAAGCGGTCGTTGCCCGACGGATACGCGAGCACGCAGGCCGCCGTATCGATCTCCGACAGCACCTTCTTCGACACGGCGTCGATCACCGTCACCGACGCGGCCGGCGTGATGTTCGCGACGTACAGCCGCGTGCCGTCCGCGCTGAACGCGGTGTTGTACGGCGACGGCACGTGCTGCGCATGTTTTGCCGGAATCACGATCTCGCCCGCATGATCGAGCGTCGTGTTGTCGGTCATCTCGACCACGTCCGTACGCGTGCCGTGCGAGCCGCGCGAGAAGTAGGTCGTCGCGACGAAGCTCGTCCTGTGGTCGGGCGAAATAGCGAAGCCCGGGCCGAAGCCGCCGTCGATCTGGCCGAGCAGCTTCTTCGCGTCGGCGTCGTACACGTAGATGCGTCCGTCGGTCATCGACGGCATCGAGATGTCGACGATGTAGACCTCGTGCGGATGCCACGGCGGCATCTTCTGCACGACCAGTTCCTCCGGCTTTTCCGTCGCATTCGCGCCGCCGGCCCACGCCGCCGCGAACGCCAGCGTCGCCGCGAGCACCGCGGTTCGTCGCCTTGTCCTCATGTCGCCTCCAGTTGGGGAATCACGTGATGTGGGGCGACTGTAGTTCGACAATAAATCCGGTCAGCACCCGGACCGGCACCGCGTGCATGCCGATTCGGGATATTGGAAAACCGCCTGAAAGCCGCGCCGGCCGGAGGCTTCCGACCCTCTGACGAATACGCGCGGAATAGCGCTCCCCCTTATTGCGCCGACCACCCGGTCGGTTTAATCTTGCGCGGTCCTGATCGACGCACCTGGAGGCGCTGTGTTCGTGTTTCACGAGAGGTTCGACAACGCGGACCGGCATGCCGAAGCGCTGCGCGGCTGGAACCAGCGCTACGACCAGATCGGCTCGGGCGTGTATCGCAGCGCGGTCAAGCATGCGGTGCTGGACGGCGTGCAGTTGTTCCAGGAAGCCGCCAACGTTCGCATCATCCAGCGCGGAAGACTGCCGCATGACCATACGGTGTTCGGCATGCCGCTCACCGGCTCGGGCGCGTTCGCATTCGGCGGCGCACGCATCGAGCGCGGCACGATGGTGATGGCGCGCGGCGGTGCGCCGTTCGAGCTGCATTCGCCCGACGACATGTCGCTGATCGGTGTCGTCGCCGATCGCGAACTGATGCAGCAGGTCGAGGATGCGGCCGGTGTCCACCTCGACGAAGCCGCGTTGCGGCGCGGTGTCGTCGACATGCCCACCGCCGTGCTGATGCGCGCGAGCGTGCAGGTCGCCACGCAAATCGAGCGCGTGCTGTCGGCACCCGATACGTACCTCGATGCACGCGCGCAACGCGAACTGCGCGGCGAGATCGGCAACGTGCTCGTCGATCTCCTCACTTACCGGATGCCCGAGCCGTCGAACCGTCTCACGCACGCGTGCCGCGCCGACATCGTGCGCCGCGTGCACGACTACGTGATCGACCATCCCGAAGCACCGGTCGACGTGCTGAGCCTGTGCACGCAATTGCGCGTGAGCCGGCGCACGATGCAGAACAGCTTCCAGTCGGTCGTGCAGACCAGCCCGTTGAACTACGTGCGCTCGCTGCGCCTGTCGCAAGTGCGGCGGATGCTGCTCGATACGCGGCAGGCCGACCTGCCGATCAGCGACGCGGCCGCGCGCTGGGGTTTCATTCATCTCGGGCATTTCGCGAACGCGTACAAGGCGCAGTTCGGCGAATTGCCGTCGACCACCGCGCGCCGGTCGGTACGCGACGCAAAAACGCGCTGATCCCGCGCAAAACCCGCGATAATCTCCCGCTGACCGTTCGGCGCGCGCGAGCCGGCCGCGGCACCTGCCCGTCCGCTCGCCGCAACGTGCAATGCGCGACGACCACCGGATTCCATCTCCTGCTCCGATGCCCGAGGATTTCCATTTCCTGCTGCTGCCCGGCTTCTCCGCACTCGGCTTCATGTCCGCGGTCGAGCCGCTGCGCGTCGCGAACCGCTTTCGCACCGAGCTCTATCGCTGGCACGTGATCAGCGCCGACGGCGCGCCCGTCGCCGCGAGCAACGGCATTCCGGTTGCCGCCGAAGCCGCGTGCGCGGAGGTCGACAAGGTCGATACGGTGTTCGTCGTCGCGGGCTTCGATCCGCTCGTGTGCTACACGCGTGCGATCGGCGACTGGCTGCGCCGCCAGCACCGTCATGGTGCAACGCTCGGCGGCATCGATACCGGCAGCTTCGTGCTCGCGGAAGCCGGGCTGTTCGACACGTCGCAGCCGCTCACGCTGCACTGGGAAGCGCTGGCCGCGTTCCGCGAACGCTACCCCGGCCTGAACGCGACGCAGGAGTTGTTCGAGATCGACGACCGGCGCATCACGTGCGCGGGCGGCACCGCGTCGATCGACATGATGCTCGACCTGATCGGCCGCCGGCACGGCGCCGATCTCGCGGCGGCGATCTCCGAGCAGTTCGTCGTCAGCCGGATCCGGCAGCGCTCCGACAGCCAGCGGCTCGAGATCGCCGCGCGCTACGGCGTGCACAACCGCAAGCTGATCCAGGTGATCGGCACGATGCAGCGGCACATGGAAAACCCGCTCGGCTCCGACGCGCTCGCGCAGGAGGTGTCGATTACGCGCCGCCAGCTCGAACGGCTGTTCAGCGCGACGCTGAACGACACGCCGACGCATTTCTACCTGAACCTGCGCCTCGATCGCGCGCGTGAACTGCTGCAACAGACCGACATGAGCATCACATCGGTTTGCGTCGCGTGCGGGTTCGAATCGCCGTCGCATTTCTCGCGCACGTATCGCACGCGATTCGGGTTGAGCCCGCGCAACGACCGGCGTGCAACCCGCTGATCGTCGCCGGCTTTAGGCACAATCCAGCGCGGTATTGCACGTTCCGGCAGCGTTTCCCGCCGCGCGATGAACAATGCCGGCGATTGATCGACGAACCGAAGCGGTCGTCGAAAATAAATTGGAATGTCGTTGAAAATATTCTGTAACATACCAAAAAAAGTTAGATAGGCAGCCTAACGACACGCATGCCGCCGCTCGGCGTGCGTCGCGCCACGCGGGCCATCAACCGATATCGATCCGATCCGAGGGGTATGACATGACGATGCTCGCTTCGCCGTCGCCGCACCTGCCTGCCGTTCGCTTCTTCTTCCGCTCCCCCCGCTCTTCGCCCGCCTGTTTCTTTTCGACCTGACATTTAGGGTTCCTTAGTCAGTCGACGCTCCCAACACCGCTACGCCGCACCGGTTCCATCGAACCGGCGCGCGGGCCGTGTCGTGCCTGCGCGCCACGAACGCGCGGGCGTGTCCAACCGTTGAGATGAGGATCACGTATGCAGACATCACGCAAAGCACTGCCGCTCGCCCTGGGTCTCGCGCTCGGTTTCGGCATCGTCGGCGGCACCGCGGCCGATACGAAAGTGTCGAACCCGCAAGCAACGAGCCTGCGCGAAAGCCTGACGCGCGGCGTCGCGCCGCCGGCCGCCAAGGCCGATACGGCCGCCGGGCAGTTCCGCGCGGACGGGGTCGCCGTCACGCTGTACAACCCCGCGTATCGCGCGAAGAAAACCGCCACGACGCCCGCCGCCACCGCGCGCGACTTCGTCGCGTCGCAAGCCACGCAGCTCGGGCTCGACGCGACCGCGCTCGCGAGCCTCGTCGTCACGTCGGAACGCGCGGATGCCGACTTCACTGTCGTGCGCCTGCAGCAACAGGCGGCCGGATTGCCCGTCTACGGCAGCGATATCGCGGTGACGGTCGGGAAGGACGGCCGCATCCTGTACGTCGCGAGCAACACGATCAACGGCGTGGTCGCGACGTCCCGCAAGTCGCAAGCCGTCGACCAGCAGCAGGCGCTCGACCGCGCCCGCGCATATCTTGGCGTGAGCGGCTTCACGAACCTGGATGCGCAGCTGGTCGCGTTCGTCGACAAAACCGGCACGCATACCGTGTGGAAAGTGCGCGGCCGCCCGAACGACGGCCCGAAAGGCGACTGGGAACTGCTGATCGACTCGGGCAGCGGCGAAGTGCTGCGCGCCGAGGACAAGGCGTTCTACGCGACCGACGGCACGGGCTTCGTGTTCCGGCCCGACCCGTTGTCGCCGACCAGGAGCAGCTATGGCAGCACGGGATTCAAGGACAACAACGACGCCGATTCGTCGCAGCTCACTGCCGCACGCGTGCGCGTGACGCTGAAGGATCTTGCGCAGTCGGGTGGACGCTACTCGCTGACGGGCCCGTATGCCGTATGCGTCGATTTCGATGCGCCGCTCGACAAGGCCTGCCCCGTGCAGTCGACGCCCGCGTTCGAGTTCACGCGCGGCAACCTGTATTTCGAGGCGGTGAACGCGTACTACCACATCGACACGTTCCTGCGTTACGTGAACCAGACGCTCGGCATCAAGGCGCTGCCGTACCAGTACACCGGCGGCGTGCAGTACGACCCGCACGGCGAATCGGGCGACGACAACTCGTCGTACTCGTCGAGCAGCGGCCGGCTGACCTTCGGGCAAGGCGGCGTCGACGATGCCGAGGATGCGGACGTCGTGATCCACGAGCTCGGCCACGGCATCCACGACTGGGTGACGAACGGCGGCCTGTCGCAGCAGGAAGGCTTGTCGGAAGGCACCGGCGACTATCTCGCCGCCGCGTACAGCCGCGACTTCAACCAGTGGAGCCCGTCGGACGCGCAATACCACTGGGTCTACAACTGGGACGGCCACAACGAGTTCTGGGGCGGCCGCGTGACCAACTGGAACGTCGGGCGCACCTATGCGCAGGCGCGCGGCGCGGAGATCCATACGGCCGGCCAGTACTGGGCATCGTGCAACCTCGTTGCGCGTGACGCGATCGGCGCGCAGGCGATGGACAAGGCGTTCCTGAAAGGGTTGTCGATGACCAACAGCTCGACCAACCAGAAGGCCGCCGCGCAGGCCGTGCTGACGGCGGCGTCCGCGCTCGGCTACAGCAACGCGCAGCTCACCGCGATCGGCAATGCGTACAACCAGAGTTGCACGTACGGCGTGACCGTACCGAAGAAGTCGTAATTCCGCAGCAGGCGGGGGCGCGGCGCACGACCTGCGGCACGCCCTCTTCCTCGACATCGCCATCCTCACGAGATCGAACATGCCTACTCTGAAACTGACCCGCCTGGGCGCCGCGCTCGGCGGCATGCTGCTGACCGCCGCCGCGCATGCGGCGCCGGTGTGGATCACACTCGGCGACGCGGCGTTCCGCCAGTTGCAACGCATCGACGCCGGCGCCACCGCGCAGTACAGCACGACGCTCGACGCGGGCAAGACGGCCGACGGCGCCGCGCGCCGCGAAACCGTTCACGTCGTCGAAATCGACGATTCACGGCTCGGCGAGCTGGCCCACGCCGTCCACCATACGCGCGGCCACGGGCCCGGCTACGTCGTGCACGATTCGTTCGACGACGCGCGCCAGGCACTGCAGCCGTTGTCGCCGACGCTCGCGAAACAGGCCGCCGCATCCGCGTACAAGGTATCGAACGCGCCGCAGATCGGCACGTGGATCCAGCAACTCCAGGCGAGCAACATCGTCGGCACGATCACGTCGCTGTCCGGCTTCACGAACCGCTACTACACGACGTCGCACGGCGTCGCCGCGTCGGACTGGCTTGCATTGCAGTGGAAGCAGCTGGCGGGTTCGCGCGCCGATATCACCGTCGAACAGTTCGCGCACACCGGCTTTCCGCAGAAATCCGTGATCCTGACGATTCGCGGCAGCGATCCGGCCGCGGGCACCATCGTGCTGGGCGGCCACCTCGATTCGACGGTCGGCCGCACGACGGAGAACACGCGCTCGCCCGGCGCGGACGACGATGCGTCGGGCATCGCCAGCCTCACCGAAGCGCTGCGCGTGCTGCTGGCGAACAACTACAAGCCGAAGCGGACGATCAAGTTCGTCGGGTACGCAGCCGAGGAAGCCGGCCTGCTCGGCTCGAAAGCGATCGCGAAGCAGTTCCGCGCGCAGAATGCGAACGTGGTCGGCGTGCTGCAGCTCGACATGACGAACTACAAGGGCGATCCGAAGGATATCTACCTGATCACCGACTACACGAACGCGTCGCAGAACACCTACCTGACGAATCTGGCGAAGACTTACCTGCCGGAACTCGCGATCGGCACGTCGCAGTGCGGGTATGCGTGCTCGGATCACGCGTCGTGGAACGCGCAAGGGTATCCGGCGTCGTTCCCGTTCGAGGCCGACCAGAACGACAGTCCGTATATCCATACCGTGAACGACACGCTGGAGAATTCGGATCGGCAGGCGAATCATGCGCTGAAGTTCGGCAAGCTGGCGCTGGCCTACGCGGTCGATCTCGGGGGGAACGGCAGCGCGGCCGCGAAGCCCTGACGGTGCGTGGTCGGGAAGGAGGCGGCGGCAAGTGCATCCTTCCCGACTTCGGTCGAACGAGCGCGTCCGGGATCGGGCAGCGGCACAGGCTCATCGCCGCGGAAATTTCTGCAACCGGCGTTCGCGGACACATTCGTTAACGAATGACGCCTCCGTGTCGGGCAACCGGCGACATCGCGATATGGCAAATGTCTCGCTGCCGGCTTCGTGTGCGCGTCCGGATAAAATCATGGCTCGACCACTCCGCTACCCTCGCCTGCCATGATCGATACCACCCGCTCCCCCGACGACCTGTCGCCCGCTCGCGTCACGACGGCTTTCGACCTGCCCGGCCACACGACCGTCCGCTCGCTCGGCGTCGTGCAAGGCATCATCGTGCGCTCGCGCTCGATCGTCGGCTCGTTCGGCGCGTCACTGCAGACGATCTTCGGCGGCAACATCACGCTCTATACGTCGCTGTGCGAGAAAGCACGCCAGCATGCGTTCGACAAGATGCTCGCCGATGCCCGCAAGCTCGGCGCGAATGCGATCGTCGCGATGCGCTACGACTCGACCGAGATCGGCTCGGGTGTGACCGAAGTGATTTGCTACGGCACGGCCGTCATCGTCGAACCGGCATGACGCCCGGCACCGGCCAACCGCGTTGACGCGTTCCGCCGGACCTGCCGGCCGGGCTCCGCCCGCTGTCCCGACATCGTTCTTGCGCATCATCGGCAGCACCCGATCGCACCCGGTCGACCTGCCGGCGAATGCGCCCGAAACACGTGCGAAGTTTTCGATTGACGCGCCGCGCGGTTCCCTCTTACCATCGCTCTCGTTTTCATTCATGGAGGCTTCTGTGCCTACCGATGCGAGTTGTAGTTGGTCCTGCACCAACCTGACTGCCGCCTGAGGAAGCTTCGCAGAGCCTTGTCTTCTGCCGCATCCCGGGATAGCAGGATGCGGTGTCTTTCAGGATCGGCATGCCGTCGATCCGAAATTCCCGTACTCGACCATTCAGTTGCCGCTCGACACCCGGGCGGCGTCCGTACGTGATCCGCGTCGCGTGCGTGTGTCCGGCTGCATGCACGCGCATGCACAGCCCAGGTACACGTACGCGTTGCGCAAATAGACAGGAGTTCGAAATGGACGACGACCCTAGCCGATTAAGCTGCGCCGGCTCGCGTTCGCACGCCATGCCGGCGAATACCCGACTCCCAGCCTCTTATCAGCCGATCGCGCCCGACGCGGCGCGGCGGGAAGCGCTCGTCCGTCGTTGACGTCATGACGCTCCCGCCGTGTGCAGTCCGGCACCTGGAGCACGCATGACACGACTCGATCTCTCGGCTCAGCCGAACCGGCAGCACCGGTTTGCACACGACAACCACCAGGACGCGCTCCCGCGTGCCACCTCACCCGTCGTTTACGTCGATCCGCCGCCGCTTCTTCACGCGCGCCGCGCTGACGCCGACCGGGTCGCGCACACCACGCCCCGCCTTCTCATGCGCCGGCAACGCGGCACTGCCCGCCTTTCGGCGCCACGCCATGTCCGATGTACCGGGAGAACACCATGCAAAACCGTATGAAACTCCACGCCAGCCGCCTGATCCGCGATAGCTACGTCTACTTCAAGATGCCGTACGCGCTGCTCATGCATTTCGACCGGCTCGCGGCAGCCTATGACGCGCTGGATCGCAAGCAAAAGCACGCATTCTCGTTTCCCGAGCACACCGACGGCTTCCTGCCGTTCGGGCTCGAATACTCGCATGCGCCGGAGCGTCCGGATCTGTGCGACCGGTTCTGCTACTGGGTCGCGCGTCGCGATGCGCATCACGGCTTTGCGCTGGCCAGATCCGCGTTCTATCGCGAGATGGCCGCGTACGAAGCGTGCATCCACGCAATCGCGCAGGACCTGCTCGATGCGGTATGCGAGAACCTGGGCGGTACGCCGCAGCCGCCGGTCCGGCACAGCTCCTACCTGCAGTTCTGCGCGTACGAGCAGCATCACGGCAGCCACGACCGCGCATACCTGCAGGATCCGCACGAGGACGGCCACCTGCTGTCGTTCATCCGGCCGACGGCACCCGGCCTTGTCCTGCTGCCCGACTCGTCGCCGATTTCTGCGCTGCCGCGTTCCGACGAAATGATCGTGCTGGCCGGCTCGCTGCTCGAGGCGCTCACCGACGGCGAAGTACCGGCGATGCAGCACGCGGTCGAACGCCCGCGCACGCGCGCCCCGCGCAAGTCGCTGATGTACTTCGTCAATCCCGACCTGTCGGCCGCGCACGCCAGCACGATCGTCAACCAGCGGCCGCTGGACTTGCGGGCACTCGCCGAAGGCCGGCACGTCGCATTCGGCAACCGCGCGCTGTGCCGCCCGTGCGCGGCCTGATCCGCGTCGTCCCGCCCACCTTTTCTCCGGAGAATCCATGCTTGGACGCTTCCTCCCCGTCGAAAACCGCTTTTTCGACCTCTTCGACACGCATGCGCAGCACATCGTCCTCGCCGCGTGCGAGGTTCAGATGCTCCTCGACAATCTCGACGATGCCGAGCTGGCCATGGCCAACGTCCAGACCACCGAACGGACCGGCGACAAGCTCGCGCACGATGCCATCGACCTGCTGCACAAGACGTTCATCACGCCGCTCGATCGAGACGAGATCCACAAGCTGGTCACGACGATGGACGACATCCTCGACCTGATGGAGGACGTCGCGACCACCGTCGTGGTCTACGACCTGAAATCGGTCACCGACGAGGCCAGCGAGCTCGCGGAAATCGTCGTGCAGTCGGCGCTGCAGGCGCAGATCGCGGTCAACCTGCTGTCCGACATGACGGAGTCGGCGCAGATCCTCAAGGCCTGCGAAGAAATCGACACGCTCGAGACCCGCGCCGACCGCGTGCTGCGATCGGCGATCTCGAAGCTCTTTCGCGACGACATCGACGTGAAGACGCTCATCAAGCTGAAGGGCGTCTACGACCTGCTCGAACGCATTACCGACAAATTCGAGGATGTCGCGAACATCGTCGAAGGCATCGTGCTGGAAAACGCCTGAGCGAATCAACAAGATGCATTCGATACAACTCGCCCTGTGGATGGTCGCGACGCTGGTGCTCGTCGCGCTCGTATTCGACTTCATGAACGGCTTTCACGACGCGGCGAACTCGATCGCCACCGTCGTGTCGACCGGGGTGCTGAAGCCCCGGCAGGCCGTCGTGTTCGCGGCCGCGTTCAACGTCATCGCGTATTTCATCTTCCACCTGAAGGTCGCGCAGACCGTCGGTAAAGGCACGATCGATCCCGGGATCGTCGACCACTACGTCATATTCGGCGCGCTGGTCGGTGCGATCGGCTGGAACGTGATCACGTGGTACTACGGGATTCCGTCGAGCTCGTCGCACGCGCTGATCGGCGGCCTGGTCGGCGCGGCGCTCGCCAAGTCGGGCTGGAGCTCGCTGAACATCGACGGGCTGCTGAAGACCATCGCGTTCATCTTCATCTCGCCGCTGCTCGGCTTCATCCTCGGCTCGCTGTTCATGCTCGGCGTGTCGTGGCTGTATTTCCGCACCGCGCCCAGCAAGGTCGACCGGCGCTTCCGGCGGCTGCAGCTGCTGTCGGCGGGGCTGTACAGCCTCGGGCACGGCGGCAACGATGCGCAGAAGACGATCGGCATCATCTGGATGCTGCTGATCGCGTCGGGCTATGCGTCGGCAACCGCCGATGCGCCGCCGGCGTGGGTGATCGGCGCGTGCTACCTGTCGATGGGCCTCGGCACGCTGTTCGGCGGCTGGCGCATCGTGCGCACGATGGGCCAGAAGATCACGAAGCTCAAGCCGGTCGGCGGTTTCTGTGCGGAAACCGGTGGCGCGATGACGCTGTTCCTCGCATCGTTCCTCGGCATTCCGGTGTCGACCACGCACACGATCACCGGCGCGATCGTCGGTGTCGGTGCAACGCAGAAGCTGTCGGCCGTGCGCTGGGGTGTGGCCGGCAACATCGTGTGGGCATGGGTGCTGACGCTGCCCGCGGCCGCGCTGTTCGCGGCCGGCGGATGGTGGCTCGGGCACCGGATCTTCTGATGGCTGCGGCGCAACCCTGCGCGTGACGCACGGCGCATCACACGCCACGCGTCACGCGTCGCGTTCGAGCGACTTCATGTTCGTGAGCTGGGGAAACAGCCGCATCCACGTGAGCGCGACCAGGATCGTCGCGGTACCCCCCACGACGATCGCCGCCGGCGCACCCCACCACGCGGCCGTCACGCCCGACTCGAATTCGCCGAGCTGGTTCGACGTACCGATGAACAACGAATTGACCGCGCTCACGCGCCCGAGCATGTCGTCGGGCGTGCGCAGTTGCACGAGCGACAGCCGCACGACGACGCTGACTACGTCTGACGCGCCGAGCGCGGCCAGCGCCACGAGCGACAGCGCGAAGTGTCGCGACAAGCCGAACACGATCGTCGCGATGCCGAACGCGATCACGCCGCCGAACATCGCGCGGCCCGGCCGCCCCTTCAACGGGAAACGCGTGAGCCACAGCGTGCCCGCGAGCGCGCCGACGGCAGGCGCCGCACGCAGCGCACCGAGCCCCCACGGGCCGACCTGCAGGATGTCGCGCGCGTAGATCGGCAGCAGCGCGGTCGCGCCGCCGAACAGCACCGCGAACAGGTCGAGCGACAGCGCACCGAGAATCGCCGGCTCGCGCCGGATGAATGCGATGCCCGAAAACACCGAGCGCAGCGTGACCGGCTCGCGCGCGGGCGGCGCACTGCGCAGCGGGATCGTGCCGCTCAGCACCGCCGCGATCGCGAATGCGACGACGCTCGTGCCGAATGCCGCGGGCGCGCCGACGCCATACAGCAGCCCGCCGAACGCGGGCCCGAGGATCTGCGCGGCCTGGTTCGCGGACGTCGACAGCGCGGTCGCGCGCGGCAGGTCGGTGCGCGGCACGACGGCCGGTAGCAGCGACGACACCGACGGCGATTCGAACGCGCGGGCCGTGCCGACGATCGCAGCCAGTGCATACACGGCCGGTGCCGCCAGCCACCCTTGCGCGGCACCGAGCAGGAACACGGCGGCGGCCAGCGCCTCGACGCCCTGGCAGATCGTCGCGATGCGCCGGCGATCGTAGCGGTCGGCTACCTGCCCGACGACGAGCGTCAGCGCGAACATCGGCACGAACTGCGCGAGTCCGACGAGACCGAGCGCGAATGCACTGTGCGTGAGCGCGTAGACGTACCAGCCGATGGCAACCGACAGGATCTGGAAAGCCAGGGAAGACATGACGCGCGTGCCCCAGAAGCGCTGGAACGGGACATGGCGGAACAGGTTGGCGGGTAGCGGGGATAAAGGACTAGGGTCGGGCACGGAGTCGGTCATCGAGGTCTCGGTGGTCGGCGCTGTGCGTCGGTACCGTTCGAGAAACGACTGCGCACGACCACGCGTGCGCGCGACAACGGTGCCGAAGCGGCCAAAGCGCGATGATATGCCAACCGCGGAAAACGGGCCGGAGACGTGGGTGCCGACGATTCCGGCGGCCACGCGGATCGCGGCCGCCGGGTGGATGCCTGACGACAGGATCTTCCGATGCAGGCGGCCCGCGCGCTTTACTGCGGCGCGCCGGCTGTATCGCTCGAACCCATCACCATGCCGAATAGACGTTGCCCTTCCGGCGTGTCCTCGACTCTCCAGCCCTCGGCGCTCAACGCTTCCCGGATCCGGTCGGCTTGTGCCCAGTCCTTGTCCGCCCTCGCGCGCTCACGCTCACCGAGCAACACGTGGACATGTTCCGGAATGTCGAACGCAACCGGCCGCCATTCGCGCAAGCCAAGGCCGAGCACGTCATCGAAGCTGTCGACGGTCGCTTTCAGGGTGGCAGGCGGCAGGTTGCTCCTGACCAGATCCCACAGCACCGCGAGCGCCCTCGGCAGATTCAGGTCCTCGTTCACTTCGGCATCGAATCGCGCGACGAAGTCCGCATCGGCGCACCCGCCGTCCGGCCAGCCGGCATAAAGGTGCCGCAGTCGATTCAGCGCGGTGTGTGCCGCGTCGAGCGACGCCCACGTGAAATGCAGCTTGCTTCGATAGTGGGCCGTCAGGCACAGGTAGCGGTACGCGAGCGGATCGACACCCCGGCTCTGCAAGGTCTCCAGGCGAACGAAATCGCCGCTCGACTTCGACATCTTCGTATCGTCGTCAAACGTCAGGAAGTGCCCGTGCATCCAGTAATTCGCGAGCTGCGTGCCGTGGGCCGCCCGCGTCTGCGCGATCTCGTTGCTGTGATGCACGGCGATGTGATCCTCGCCGCCGCAATGGATATCGAACAATGTCCCGAGATACTTCGCCGACATCGCCGAGCATTCGATATGCCAGCCCGGAAAGCCGCGCCCCCACGGGCTGTCCCATTCCATTTGCCGCTTGACGTCGGCCGGGCTGAACTTCCACAACGCAAAATCCGTGATGCTCCGCTTCCCGCCCAGCGCCACCCGCTTGCCCGCCTGCAACCCCGCGCGGTCCAGCCGCGCGAGATACCCGTAGTCGTCCTGCCGACTGGTGTCGAAGTAGAGGCCGTCGTCCGTCCGGTAGACGTAGCCGCCGCGGTCGAGCGTATCGATGAACGCGATCTGTTCGGCGATGTGGTCGGTGGCGCGGCACCACACCGTCGGCTCGAGCAGGTTGAGCGCGCGCCAGTCGCGGACGAACGCCTCGGTGTAGCGCCGGGCGATGGCCCATGCCGATTCGCCGGTCCGACGGCTCCCCTTCTCCATCTTGTCTTCGCCTTCGTCGGCATCCGACGTCAGGTGGCCGACGTCGGTGATGTTGACGACGTGCCGGACCGCGTAGCCGTTGCGCGCCAGTACACGGCGCAGGAGATCCTCGAACACGTAGGTTCTCAGGTTGCCGATGTGGGCATGGTCGTACACCGTCGGGCCGCAGCAATACATGCCGACCTGCCCGGCCCGGACAGGCGTGAAGGGGCGCACGGTACGCGACCAGGTGTCATACAGCGCAAGCGGCATCGAATTTCTCCGTCCCGAAGGTGTGGGCCCAAAAACAAAAAGGCCGCCTGTCTTGCATCACAGGCGGCCGGAAGGCGATTGCTTGAATGTTCAGCGAATTCGCTAGACGCAACTTCCCCCTGGCATGTGCTGACAACATGCGCGGATCAGCGACGAGGGGGACATGGCGAGATCAAGCATGCGGACGATGCTAGCGCCTATAGACGGCAATGGTCAAGACCATCCGGGCGCTGTTTCCCGGGCGGTGGCCAGGCTGGCGGCGCGGGCCGGACGGCTTTCGTGCCCGCTCACGCCCGGCAAAAAAAAAGCGCGAACCGAGGTTCGCGCCAAAGAGAGACCGCTCGCTGAAGACGTCGCTGCCCCACCCATCCCGCTCAGAACGAATGCCGCATCCCGATCCGCACGTCGGCCTGCGTCTGCGTCGTCGACGGCGTGAAGCTGTAGCCGACCACCGCATCGACGCCCTGCGACGCGCGCAGGTAATCGCCGGAGATGTAGATGTCGGTGCGCTTCGACAGCAGGTAGTGCAGGCCCGCCGTGCCCTGGTTCCAGTGGTGGCCTTCGAAGCGCGTGTGCTGGTAGCCCGCGATGAGGCTCAGCGCCGGCGTGAACTGGTACAGCCCGCCGCCTTCGTACACCTGCATGTGTGACGACTGGCCGAAGCCCTTGATCGTCGTGTACGAGTAGTTGGCGTCGAGCGTCAGCTTGCCGATCGTGTAGCTGGTGCCGATGCCGAACGTGCCCTGGCTGTCGACGTCCATCGCGGTGTTCGCAAACAGGTCGGTGCGTGCGCCGGTCGCCGGATCGACGGTGACGGTCTGCTGGCCGAGGAACGTGTGCGTGCCGATCATCGCGTACGGGTCGAACGCGTAGATGCCGTTCGGGTTGTTCAGGCGCGTGTACGCGGCGCCGATCGAGAAGTCGCCCTTCGTGAAGCTCGCGCCCGCGCTCCATGCGCTGTTGCGGTGGAAGTTGCCCGCGACGTTGCCGAACGAGTACATCGCGCCGAACTTGAAGCCGCTGAGATCGTTCGACAGGAACTTCACCGAGTTCGGCAGGCGGTCGCCGTTGAAGCGGTCGAAGTCGCCCTGGTGGATCGCATAGCCGCTGCCCCACGCCGAAATGTTGTAGATCGACACGAGTTCGTTCGTGATGTCGAGCTGGTTGCCGAACGACAGCGTGCCCCAGTCGTTCTGCAGGCCGACATACGCCTGGCGGCCGAATTCCGCGCCGCCGAAACCGAGTTGCCCGTTGCCGAGGTGGAAGCCGCTCTCGAGCGTGAACACGGCCTTCAGGCCGCCGCCCAGATCTTCGGTGCCCTTGAGGCCGAAGCGGTTTCCGTAGGCGACGCCGTCGTCGAACTTGACCACGTGCGAACCGCCCGTGTTGTTCACGTACGTGATACCCGCGTCGAGAATCCCGTACAGCGTCACGCTGCTTTGTGCATGCCCGATGGCGGGAATACAGGCCGCGCATGCAAGCGCGGCGGCTACGGCAACTTTCTTTTGCTTCATTGTCGACCACCCTCCCTGAACCGTTCGATGGATAGAATCTCGTCCCGGCGCGTGCCGCGATGCGCCGGTGGATTCCAATTCAGACCGCCCCGCTGGCTTCGGCATTTCGTTTTCCGCAATAACGGAGCCATTGGCGAAAAATACAAACCCATATTTCGGGTCACCCGTCTGAAGGCGACACCAAATGGTCACGATGCGACGGATCGGGAAAACACGTAGACAGGCGGCACGGCAAAAACCGGCCGCCCGGAGGGAGGGAATCAGCGAGCGTCGAGGGCCGCGCGCACGGCCGGCAGGCCCGGTGCGCCGGCCGCCGTCGTCACGCCGTCGAGCCAGCCGGCGACCAGCGCGGGCTCGGCCTTCAGCGCATGCTGCGCCGCGAGCGCGGGCGAGGTCTTGTGGTCGAGCATGTCGGCGATCATCCGGTTCTCGACGTCGACGGAGAACGTCATCTGCCGGAACAGTCGCGCGAGGTTCGCGCACTGGCCGGCGAACCCGGCACGCGTGACCGTGTTGACCGTCGCGCCGCCGTAGTTCGGGCCGAAGTACGCATCGCCGCCCGACAGATACGTCAGATGAAACTTCGTGTTCATCAGATGCGGCTCCCACGCGAGAAACACGATCCAGCGCTTGTCGCGCACCGCGCGCTCGACCTGCGTGAGCATGCCCGTCTCGCTCGATTCGACGAGCGACCAGTTCGCGGACCCGAGCACGTGGTCGGACAGCATCCGCTTGATGTTCTGGTTCGCGGGCGCGCCGGGCTCGATCCCGTAGATCTTGCCGCCGAAGCGATCCGCGTAGCGCGCGAGATCGGCGAACGTATGCACGCCGGCGGCGGCCACGTAATCGGGCACGGCGAGCGTGAACTTCGCGCCGCTCAGGTTCGCGTGCAGCACGTCGATCGATTTCTCGTCGACGAACGGCTTCACGAGCGGCGCCTGCGCGGGCATCCAGTTGCCGAGAAAGACGTCGACCTGCCCTTTCTTGAGCCCCTGGTACGTGATCGGCACCGACAGGTTCGCCACGTCCTGCCGGTAGCCGAGCGCCTTCAGCACGACGCCCGCCATCGCGTTCGTCGCGTCGATGTCGGTCCAGCCGGGCGCCGCCATCTTCACGTTGCTGCACGTCTGCGGATCGGCCGCGTGCGCGGCCTGCGTCGTCATCAGGCACGCGGCGGCGGCGAGCGCCACGCCGATCCTTCGGATTGCTGCATTGCGTTGCCGTTTCATGGTTCGCTTCCTCCGTCGTTGTTCAATGATCGCGATGCGGTACGCTCAGCGCCCGACACGCGGAAACCGCGCCATTGCCTCGAGCGTGTCGAGCTCGATGTGATTGCGCATGTAGCGCTGGCTCGCGTCGGTGAACGGCTGCCAGTCCCACGCCTGGATGCGGCCCTGCGTCGTGGCCGCGTAATGGAAGCGCCGGCGCCGCTGGCTCGCGCGCACCTGCCGGTCCAGCTCGGGCAGGTTCCAGCGCTGCGCGGCTTGCGCGCGGAACGCGGCAAGCACGTCGGCCGCTTCCGGCGTGCCGGCCAGGTTCGTCAGCTCGCGCGGGTCGCCCGACAGGTTGTACAGCTGGTCGGGATCGAGCGGGCAATGCACGTACTTCCAGTCGCCGCTGCGGATCATCACGACCGGCGCAACCGCGCCTTCCGCCAGGTATTCGCCGAGCGCAACGTCGTGCGCGGGCGTGCCGTACAGGTGCGGCACGAGGCTCGCGCCGTCGACCGGGTCGGGCCAGCCGCCGGCCGGCGCGGCGCCGGCCGGTCGACGAGCGTCGGCAGCAGGTCGACGTGCGACACGGGCCCGCGCACGCGCGCGGCAGCGAAGCGGCCCGGCGCATGCACGATCAGCGGCACGCGGCAGCCGCCTTCGAAGAACGTCATCTTGTACCAGAGCCCGCGTTCGCCGAGCATGTCGCCGTGGTCGGACGTGACGATCACGATCGTATCGTCGGCGAATCCGCATTGCTCGAGCGCGGCCAGCACGCTGCCGAACTGCGCATCGACGTAGGAGGTCGCGCCGTAATACGCGCGACGCGCGGCGCGGATCTGCGCGTCGGTGGGCGGCGTGCGGTCGTTCTCGCAGACGAAGCGCAGCCGCTGCGAATGCGGATCGCTTTCGGCCGCGTCGAGCCGCACGGCCGGCATGTCGATTTCTTCGTCGCTGTACCGATCCCAGTATTCGCGCGTGATCGCGTACGGGTCGTGCGGATGGGTCAGCGACACGACCATGCAGAACGGCCGCGCATCGTGCCCGGCCGCGCGCTCGCGCGCGACGTCGTACAGCTTCTGCTTCGCGGCGAACGTGACTTCGTCGTCGAAATCGAGCTGGTTCGTGCGCACGCACGGGCCGGCCTCCAGCACCGAACTCATGTTGTGATACCAGCTCGGCCGCTCGGTCGGGCTGTCCCAGTCGGGCACCCAGCCGAAATCGGCCGGATAGATGTCGGTCGTGAGGCGCTCCTCGAAGCCGTGCAGCTGATCGGGACCGCAGAAATGCATCTTGCCGGACAGCATCGTCCGGTAGCCGCCCGCGCGCAGGTAGTGCGCGAACGTCAGCGTTTGCGCCGGCAATTCGGCGGCGTTATCGTAGGCGCCGATCCCCGACGGCAGCTTGCCCGTCAGCAGCGAGAAACGCGACGGCGCGCACAGCGGGCTCGCGCAGTACGCCGCGTCGAATACGACGCCTTGCGCGGCGAGACGGTCCAGCGTCGGCGTGCGCGCGACGCGATTGCCGTAGGCCGGCAGCGCGAACGGCGTGAGCTGGTCGGCCATCAGGATCAGGATGTTGGGTGTCGGGTTCGTCATCGGCTGTCGTGGGGAAAACGGTGTTCGAATGGAACGGTGCGCCGCTCGTGCAGCGGGATGTCCGGCATGACGGAAGCGGCTCGACGAAAGTGCCGCACGGGCGGGCCGTGCTGGCTAGAATCGCGGAATACGTTGCGCGGCGGCCGTGAAGCAGACTGTGAAGCAGGCCGTGAAGCACAGGTGCCACACCGTCCGCAGCACTATCGCCCGCCCGAATTCGCGCGGGTAGGCGTCCGGCCCTTATGGGGCCATTAGAGAGACTTATGTCGAAATCCGAACCGTTACCGTCGATGCAGGCGCTGCGCGCGTTCGAATCGGCCGCCCGGCTCGCGAGCTTCACGGCCGCCGCGCGCGAGCTCGGCTCCACCCAGCCTGCCGTGAGCCAGCAGGTGTTCCAGCTCGAAGCCGAACTGGGCGTACCGCTGTTCGAGCGCAGTCCGCGCGGCGTCACGCTGACGGCCGACGGCGAGTGCCTGTACGAAGCCGTGCGGCTGAGCCTCGACACGCTGCGCGGCGCGACCGCGACCCTGCGTGCGCGCCGCGAGCACGGTGCGCTCACGATCGTCACCGACTTCGGCTTCGCGACCTACTGGCTGATGCCGCGCCTGGCCGGGCTGAAGCGCGTGATGCCGGATGTCGACGTGCGCGTCGTCACGTCACAGGATTACGACGCGCAGCGCGACCATGGCGACATCGCGATCCTGTTCGGCGACGGCCACTGGCCCTCGTGCACCGCCGCACGTCTCTTTCCGGAATCGGTCACGCCCGTCTGCTCGCCGGCGTTCCGCGACGCGCACCCGCACGTCGCGCGGGCCGAGCACCTGCTGACCCTGCCGCTGCTGCACGTGCAGCCGACGCGCCCCGAGCGCTGGCTGTCGTGGTCCGGCTGGTTCGACGCGCACGGCCTCGATACGGTGGCCGCCGCGCGCGGCGTGACCTTCAACAGCTACGCGCTCGTGATCCACGCCGCGCTGCTCGGCGAAGGCGTCGCGCTCGGCTGGGCGCCGCTCGTCGACGAACTCGTCGCGGCCGGGCAGCTCGTGAAGCCCGTCGACGCGCCGGTCGTCACGTCGCGCGGCTACTTCCTGGTGCGGCCGCCGCAGCGGCCCGAGCCGGACGCGACCCACGTGTTCCGGCGCTGGCTGCTCGACGCCTGCGCGAGCGCGTGACGGGCCCTGCCCGCCCCTGCGCGCTGGCGCGCCGATACCAGCCACACGGCGCGTTGGTTCTATCCGCCCCGAAATCGTCCTGATTTACTTGAGCCTCCCGCTACCCGCGCGGCGCGGCGCCTTCGTGCGCCGCCGCACGGCCGTGCGCCCATGCCATCCGAGGAGTCTCATGACCGCCGAGCACCGCCCCGATCAATTCGTCCTGACACTGTCGTGCCCGAGCGCGGCCGGCCAGGTCGCCGCCGTCGTCGGCTTTCTCGATCGCCATCGCTGCTATGTCGATGCGCTGAACGTGTTCGACGACGATCTCAGCAACCGCTTCTTCGTGCGCTGCGTCTTTCATCCAACGGATGAAACGCTGCAGATCGATGCGCTGCGCCAGGAATTCGCGCCGATCGCGGCCGTGCTCGGCGGCGGTGAAAGCGACACGCAATGGGCGATCCATGACGTGAACGCACGGCCGAAGGTGCTGATCATGGTGTCGAAGCTCGAGCACTGCCTCGCGGACCTGCTGTTCCGCTGGCGGATGGGCGAACTGAAGATGGATATCGTCGGCATCGTGTCGAACCATCCCGACTTCGAGCCGCTCGCGGTGCAGCACGGGCTGCCGTTCCGCCACTTCCCGATCACGGCCGATACGAAGGCGCAGCAGGAAGCGCAGTGGCTCGACTTCTTCGAGACGAGCGGCGCCGAGCTCGTGATCCTCGCGCGCTATATGCAGGTACTGTCGCAGGAGACGAGCGCGAAGCTCGCGAACCGCGCGATCAACATCCACCATTCGTTCCTGCCCGGCTTCAAGGGCGCGAAGCCGTATCACCAGGCGCATGCGCGCGGCGTGAAGCTGATCGGCGCGACTGCGCACTTCGTCACCGACGATCTCGACGAAGGCCCGATCATCGAGCAGGTCGTCGAGCGCGTCGATCATGCGCTGCGCCCGGAGCAACTGCTCGCGGTGGGGCGCGATGTCGAATCGCTGACGCTCGCGCGCGCGGTGAAGGCGTTCATCGAGCGGCGCGTGTTCCTGAACGGCGATCGGACGGTGGTGTTTCCGTAACGCACGAACGCACGACGCTCACGTGGAAGCCGACGGCACGCGCGCAGGCGCCGTGCCGATTCGATGCGCCCTGCGCCGCAGGTACAGGTTGTTCAGGATCAGCGCCGCACCGGTCAGTGCGGCGCCTGCGATCTGTGCATGATTCGGCACGACGCCCGTGAATGCGGAAACGGCGAATGCCGTAATGGGCACGATGTCCATGAACAGCACGCCGTTCATCGGTCCGAGAATCCGGTTGCCCGTCATCCACAGCAGGATCGCGCCGAAGCCGGCCACCGGCCCCATGTACGCAAGATGCGGAAGGACCGCATGCACCGCGGCGAGTGACGGTGCCGCGATCCGGTGCGTGACGATCAGCAGCAGGTTGACCGCGACGATCGTGGTCAAGCCGAGCCACGTCGTGAAGGTCGTGTATTTCAAAGCCGACCAGCGGGTGAAGCGTGCCGCGCCGAACGTATAGACGACCCAGCACAACGCGCCGACGATGATCAGCGCGTTGGCCGCGTAGTGCTGCGGCTCGTGCAGCGCGGCAATCACGTCGCCGCGCGTGATGACGAGGGCCACGCCGGTAAAGGACAGCACGACGAACAGCACCGACACCGGCGCGGGCGCGATGCGCCGCACCACGGCATTGAGCAGGAGCCCCATCATCGGCTGCGTCGCCATCATGATCGATGCGGTCAGCGCGCCTTCGTCGCCGGCCAGTTGCTGGCCCAGGAATACGAACGATCCGAATCCGCAAAAGCCGATCGACCCGAGCAGCCACGCGAGCGCCACGGGCTCGCCTGCCGAACGGAATGCGTCGGGCCCTTCGACGATCCGCAGCAACGCAATGAAGCCCGTGCCGGCGATCAGGTAGCGCAGCGACGTGAACGTGAAGGGATCGATGTAGCGCAGCGCATCGGTCATCACCGGAAACATCACGCCCATCAGGATCGTCGCGGCCACACATGCCGCGATGCCTTTGCCGTACGCGCTCGCGGCAGGCGTTGCGGGAGTTGCGTTATTCATGACCGATCATTCCCAAATTAATTGAAAAATGATGCCGGTGCGACTGCGCGCAGCAGCAGCGTCGTATCAACCACCTTGCCGTTCTTGCCTGCCCTTCACGGTCTCGATGCGGGCGTCGGGAATGCCTCACATTTGAAACCGTTCATTCTCAAAATAATCAAAAAAATCAGGTCAGTGCCCGCATCGCGATATCGACGATCGATGCCAGCTCCGCCTCCGACGCGCTCGACTTGCCCAGCACGCGCATGCCCTGGATCAGGCACAGCAGGAACCGGCCCACCTCTTCCGGATCGAGATTGCGGTCGAAATCGCCCGACTGCTGGCCGCGTGCGATGGCCAGGCTGAACTGCGTGCCGATGCGCAGCAAGGTCGATTCGATGTACGGACGGAGTGCGTCGTCGCCGGGCAGGAGTTCGACGGTAGAATTCGTGATGAGGCAGCCGCGTCGCTCCGACAGCCTTACACCGATTTCCGTGTAGTGCAGCAGCGCTTCCCGGAGTGCCTGCCGCGGCGGCAAATCCGCCGCGAGACGCTCCTTGAGCCGTGCGATCGCGCCTTCGGCGTAGCGGTCGAATGCGGCGATCAGCAAACCGTGCTTGTCGCCGAACGTGCGGTACAGGCTGCCGCGAAAGACGCCGGTCGCCTCGCACAACGCGTCGATCGACGTCGCGTGATACCCCTGCTCCCAGAACACGCGTGCTGCCGCGTCGATCACCTCGTCGGTGTCGAATTCGCGCGGGCGCCCCCTGTCGCGGGTGCCGGAAGACGTCGAGGTCGGGCTCATGGATGCCGATATTAGAACCGATCGTTCTCAAAATCAAGCGGTCACGCGCCGTGAATGCGTCGCGCGCCGGCATGAATGACGAAAGCCCGACCGCTTGCCAGCGAGTCGGGCTTCATTGCCTGCCGCGATATCGATCGCGGCGTCCGTGTGCGGTTTCCGGACGCCGCGCTCCGTTACACGGCTCGACGCGTCACTTCACCCACGCAAAGTAATACGACAACCAGATCGTCAGCCCCGCGCCGACCAGCGCAACGTAAGGCATCAGGTTCAGCCACATCGCGCGCTTCGGCACTTCGAGCTCCATGTCGCGCTGCATCTGCGCGGGGAACCGGCCGCGATCCTGCCAGTAGTGGCGGAACAGGAACACCGGCACGATCAGCAGCATCGCGATCAGCCCGTTGCGCAGCGTGCCCTCACCTTGCAGGTTCGCGCCCGCGCCGACATACACGAGGTTCGCGTAGCCGCAGATCGCGCCGCCGACGAGCAGCCAGGTCGGGCAGCGGAACGGCCGATCCCAGTTGCCGCGATCCATCCGGTGGATCCAGCCCGACTGAAGATTCAGGAATACGAACAGCATGTAGCAGACATTCGAGATCGACAGCACCGTCATGTAGTCCGACATCATCAGCAACACGAGGTTGAAGCCGAGATCGGTCCACATCGCACGCGTGGGCGAGCCGTGCTCGTTCACGTGCGACAGGTACTTCGGCAGCCAGCCGTCGACCGATGCCTGGTACAGCGTGCGCGACGAGCCCATCATCGACGTCATCACGATCAGCAGGATCGACAGCATCAGCATCACGACGACCGCATTCGCCACCCACGCGCCACCGCCGACGATCTTCGCCATCGCAGCCGCGACACCGGTGCCGTCGCCGATCGACGGATCGAGCATCGCCTGCGTGCCGAGTGCGCCCTGGAACGCCATCGGCACGAGCGTCATCACGACGAGACACAGTGCGCCCGACCAGAAGATCGCCTTGGCGGTATCACGACGCGGGTCACGGAATTCACGCGTGTAGCAGACGGCCGTCTCGAAGCCGTACGACGCCCAGCCGGCCATGAACATCGCACCGAGCGCCATCGTGACGCCCTGCCCGTTCCACGAGCCGAACGTCGCGGCCGTGAGATTGCCGTTCGCGTCGTGACCGAGCGGCAGCAGCGGGAGCAGGTTCGACATCGGCACGTCGCCCGTGACGAACGGCACGATGCCGACGATCAACAGCGGCGTGAGCGAAGCGATGCCGAGAATGCGCTGCGTACGCGCAGCCTTCGATGCACCGCTGTGCTGAAGCTTGAACGTGATGAGAAGCAGGATCGTCGCGATGATGAACGTCGCATTGATCCGCAAAGACAGACCCGGCTTGATGAACCCGAGATCTGCAACCTTGAGCTGCCAGTGCAGCACCGCCGCATCGGCGGGAAAGAGGCTCGTGAGCGCATAGCTCGCCGCGAGGCCGCAGCCGAGCGCAAGCATCGGCGACCACGCGAGCCAGTTGCACCACACGGAAACCGGGGCAATCAGCTTGCTGTAACGGACCCAGCCGATCGCGCCGTACACGGACGCGCCGCCCGATTTATGGGGAAATAGCCCCGATATTTCCGCATAAGTCGCGCTTTGAACCAGCCCCATCGTGATCGCGGCGATCCAGATCGCCCACGCGGGCTGGCCGATCGTCGCGCATACGCCGCCGATCGTGAACAGCACGCCTGCCGGCACGCCGCTCGTTACCCAAAAAGCGTCTTTCCAGGTCAGGCCACGATGCAGCGTGTGGCCCGTCGAATCATGTGAGATGGTTGCCTCAACATCACTGGTGCGATTCGCACGCAGTCCTGCTTGACTCATCCAATTCCTCCTGTGATGACTCTGCACAAGGGCGCTAGTGTAACAACTTACGCACTTTTCTGCAGAATCAAAAAAATAATTCCGGGATAAGGTCGCGTCGCAGTGCGATTATTTCGCATTCCTTCCAACCTTTCCCGGACTGTCTCTTCATCTTGTTATTGCGGCGAATCGCCGCGGTCTTACTGTGCGCCTTCGGTCCACGTGTTCACGCGGTCGGCATGGGCCGCGATCCACGCATCGGCTGCTGCTTCCGGCTTCGAGCCGTTCTGGATCGCCAGCATCACGCTGTCGATTTCACCCGGCTTCCACTGGAATTTCTTCAGGAACGCGACCACCGGCTTCGCCTTCGCTTCGAGCCCCGGATTCACGACGCTGTCGACATGCTCCGCGCCGCCGTACACCTTCTTCGGATCCTCGAGGAAGCGCAGCTTCCACTTCGCGAACATCCAGTGCGGCGCCCAGCCCGTCACGATGACCGGCTTGCTCGCACCGACCGAACGCGACAGCTCGGCCGTCATCGCGCTGCCCGAGCTCGGCATCAGCGTGTAGTTCAGCCCGTAGCTCTTGATCGCGTCGTCGGTCTTGCGCATCACGCCGGCACCGGCATCGATGCCGACGATCCGGCCGCCGAAGCTGCCCTTCTCCGCGTTCAGGTCGTCGATGCTCTTCGCCTTCACGTAGGCGGGCACGATCAGGCCGATCTTTGCATCCGGGAAATTCGCGCCGAGGTCGACGACCTTGGCCTTGTATTCATCCCAGTACGAGCCGTGCGTGACCGGCAGCCACGCGGACAGCGTCGCATCGAGATCGCCGCGCGCGACGCCCTGCCACATGATCCCGGCCGCGACCGGCACGAGCTTCACTTCGTAGCCGAGCTTCTTCTCGATGACGCGGGCCGCGACGTTCGACGTCGCCACGCTGTCGTCCCAGCCTTCGACGTAGCCGATCTTCAGCGTCGGCTTCGTATCGGCCAGCGCCGATGCGCTCAATGCCACCATTGCCGACAGGGTGCCGGTCCAAAACAGTTTTCCGAGCAGTTTCATGGTCGATCTCCTTGGTCTGCGCACCGTGCGCGTCGTCTCTCTAGGTTCTTCAACCACAAATCCGCGGTATCGTTGTTTTCCGACGGATGCTTGTCCGGACGCGACGCGCCCGGACAACCGACGGCGTGTTGCGACTACTTGTCGATCACGAGATCCGACAGCGGCTTGCTGCAGCACAGCAGCACCATCCCCTGGTCGATCTCGCGCTGGCGGATGCCGCCGTTGTGCTTCATTTCGACCTGCCCCGATACGAGCTTCACCTTGCAGGTGCCGCACATGCCCTGCGTGCACGATGCCGGCAGCCGCACGCCCGACTGGCGAGCCGCATCCAGCACGTGCTGCTCCGAGCCGCACGCAATCTCGCGATTGCTCTTCGCGAAGCTGACCGTGTACTGCTTCGTTTCGGTGTCGGCGCCTTCTGCCGGCGGGGCGAGCTCGGCGAGCAGTTCGTCGCTTGCGGTTTCGGCAAGCGTTTCGAACGAGAAGCTCTCCTCGTGATACCGCTTGCGATCGAAGCCGGCTTCGTCGAGCAGGTCGCGCACGGCCTTCATGTACGGTGCGGGGCCGCACGTGAAGATCTCGCGCTCCATGAAATCCGGTGCGATCAGCTTCAGCAGCGGCAGCGTCAGGAAGCCCGTGACGCCCGGCCAGTTGGTGCGGGCACCCACGCGCTCGACGACGAACGACGTGCGGAAATTCGTATGGTTCGACGCGATCAGGTCGAGCTCGCGCGCGAAGATGATGTCGTCCGGCGTGCGCGCGCTGTGCACGAACAGGATGTCGCGATCCTCCGCGAGATCATGGTGCGCGCGGCTCATCGACATCAGCGGCGTGACGCCCGAGCCGGCCGACAGGAACAGGTACTTGCGCGCCGGATGCCGTGCGCACGTGAATTCGCCGGCCGGGCCGAGCACGCGCACCGCGGCGCCCGGCTGCAGGTTGTCGTGCAGCCAGTTCGATACCTTGCCGCCCGGCACGCGCTTCACCGTGATCGACACCGTGTGCGGCCGCGCGGGCGACGACGAGATCGTGTAGCAGCGGTTGATCGTTTCACCGTCGATGTCGAGCTCGAGCGTCAGGAACTGCCCGGGCTCGAACGAGAACGAGCGGCCCTGCGGCGAACGGAAGAAGAAGCTCTTCACGTCGTGCGTTTCCTGCCGCACGTGGCAGCACACCAGCGTTTCCTCGACGTCGCTCGTCCAGCGCTCGGGCAGCGCGTTCCAGAAGGCCGGGTGGGTGACCCGGCTGTCCACCGGCTCGAAATTGGCCGCATCTCGCATCATCTGTAACTCCGCTTCAGTGCTGGGTACTACGCGCCGGTTTGTTCGGCGAGCCGGCCGATGTACCAGGCCGAGAATTTTTCGACGAGACCTTCCGTGAACGGCGAATACGGGCCCGGCTCGTACGCGCTGCTGGTCGCGCCGCGCTGCGAGAATTCGACGAGCGCGCGATCCTGGTCGTTGGTCGCGTTCCACACGGCCGTGAGGTTCTTCACGTCGTAGTCGATGCCTTCCTTCGCGTCCTTGTGCACGAGCCACTTCGTGCGCACGAGCGTCTTGCCGGCCGACAGCGGGATCACCGAGAACGTCACGATGTGATCGCTCATGAAGTGGTGCCACGAGTTCGGCTGCGTCCAGAACGACAGCCCGCCGAGGTCCGCCTTGTCGAAGCCGCCGAGCAGCTTCTTCGATGCGACCTTCGCATCGAGCGTCTGCGATTCGCCGTGGCGATCGAGCGGCAGGCGCTGCGTGCGGAAGCCCGTCACGTCGAGCAGCTTTTCGATTTCGGCGGACGGCAGGCCCATCTCGGCCCACTCCTTCCCGCGCCGCACGCACGTTTCCGCGAATGCATCCATGCCTTCGGCATTGGCGTCGGAGCGCTGGTAGCCGAAGCCGTATTCGTACAGCGAGATGGTGAGCTCCGGATGGTTCGCGACGCAGTGATAGCACTCGCGGTTGTTCTCCATCGTGAGCTTCCAGTTGCCTTCCTCGATGATGTCGACCTGCGCGGCGATCTTCGTGTTCGGCAGATCGTGCGGCAGCAGGTACGGCTCCATCTCGGCGCGCAGTTGCGCGAAGTCGGCGGGCGGCTCGTCGGCGAGGCAGACGAAGATCAGGCCCGCGAGGTTCTCGACGTGCACCGACTTCAGGCTGTGCTTGCAGCGGTCGAACTTCTCGCCCATGTGCTCGGCGAACATCAGCTGGCCCGTCAGGTTGTAGGTCCAGCTGTGGTACGGGCACACGATGTTGCCGACCGAGCCCTTGTCCTCGTTGCACAGGCGCGCACCGCGGTGGCGGCACACGTTGTGGAACGCGCGGATCGCCATGTCGTCGTCGCGCACGATCAGGATCGAATCGCTCCCCAGTTCCACGGTCACGTAGTCGCCCGGCTCCGGAATGTCCGGCTCGACCGCCACCTGGATCCAGTGCTGGCGGAAAATCGCCTCCATGTCGAGCGCGAAGATGTCCTCGCTCGTGTAGAACGGTGCCTCGAGGCTGTAGCCTTCCTTGCGCCGCTCGATCAATGCACGAATGTCTGCCGATACTTTCATCGTTTGCTCCGGATTCCTTGCATCCCTGGGTTCTTGCCGACAGGCATCAAAATCAGTAGTCGATGAGCTGATGCTCGCGCAAATACGCGAGGATCACTTGTGCTTTTTCGACCGAACTCCCTTCATTTACGACGTTGCCGCCACGGCTTTCGGTCGTCGTCGCGGACAGCATCCGGGCATGCCCGGAGCGCTTCTCGGCGGCGACCAGTTTTACGGGTTTACGCTCGATCGGACCGACCGTCCACGCGGCCGCGTCGGCGTCCGCGCCGGGCGCCGCGAGCGCCGGCCGGATCGCGCCGGCGCGCAGCCGCGCATACGCATAGCGCGGCTCCGCATTGGCGAGCGGATGAACGGCGACGACGGCCGGCAGCGCCGCGTCCACGCGCCGCCGCAGCCCTTTCGGCAAAATTGCCGGACCGCCGCGCGGCCGCCGTCGACCGTCACGTCGACGGCCGAGCCGACGAGCGGATAGCCGAGCGCCGCCGCGACGCGGTAAGGCAGCATCCCGGTGTCGTACGCGCCCTCGGCGCGCGTGCCGGTCAGCACGAGGTCGTAGCCCTCGACGCGCGCGGCGAGCGCATGCACGGCGTCATCGCCGTCGCGGCAGGCCAGCACCTCGACCTCCCGCGCGCCGAGCGCGAGATATTCGGCAAGCGCCGTATTCGCGGGGTCGCCCGCATGGATCACGTCGAGCGTCGCGCGATGCCGCTCCGCGAGCTGGCGGCCGGTTTCGAGCGCGGCCGCATCGTTGCGGCTATAGCGCGCGACGCCGCTGACCGGATGGCGGCCGACGGACACGAGCACCGCAATGCGTTGCAAGGGGCGGGGGGCGTTCATGCGGCAACTCCTTCCGGTTCACGGGTGCCGACCGCGGCCGGCGATTCGCCACGCGCGGCGCGCGCGGCCTGCACCTGTTCGATCAGCGCGGCGATCGTGCCTTGCGCGTCACCCACCACCGTCAGGTTCGCGCGCTTCGCGATCGGCGCACTGCCGTCGAGGTTCACCGCGATCACGTGGCGGCAGTCCTTGATCCCCTGCAGGTGCTGCACCGCGCCCGAGATGCCGAACGCGATGTACACGCTCGCCTCGACCGTCTTGCCGGTTGCACCCACCTGCTTGTCACGCGTGAAGTGGCCGTTGTCGACCGCGACGCGGCTCGCGCCGATCGCCGCGCCGAACACGCCGGCCAGCCGCTCGAACGCGCCGATGTCGGACACGCCGTTGCCGGCCGACACGATGAAATCGGCTTCCTCGAGCGCGACCTGGGCCGCATCGATTTCGTCGAGACCGAGATCGCGGTACGGTTGCGCGGCGTCATGGGCCGGGCGAATGAAGTCGGCGGCGAGACGCTCGCCCGCGCCGACGAACGGCAGCTTCGCGTCGACCGCGTTCTGCGCGAGCAGGATCACGTCGGGCAGCGCGCGGGTGGCAAACGCGCGCCCGGCCTGCGCATACGCGCCGACATGCTTCGCGTCGATCTCGACGACGTGCGCCGCGACGCTCGCGCCGGCAGCGGCCGCGTAACGCCGGCCGAGATCGCCGTCGCCCGTCGCGTTGTCGGGCACGAACACGTGTTTCGGCGCGAGGGCCGCCACGCATGCCTGCAGCGCTTGCAATTCGCTTTCGGGGTCGAACGCACGCCGATCGAAGCCGGCGAGTTCAAGCAGCTTGTCGACGCCCAGTTCGGCCACGTCGTCCTTCAGTTCGCCGAACGCGAGCAACGCGACTTCCGTCTGCGCATCGGCGAGCAACGCGGCGGCAGCGATTGCCTGCCGCGAATGATCGTCGAGCGCGCCACGTTCGCTGTGCGCGACCACCAGCATCACATGCTTCGGATCCTGCACCGCGCGGCGCGGCTTGGCAGCCGCTGCCCCATGACCGTGCGCGAACCCGTGCACGACGTTCGCATCGGCGCTGCCTTCCTCGCCGAGCGTGATGCGCTTCAGGCCCGCGGCCGTGATGATGAACGGCCGGCGCGGATCGATTCGTTTGATCGTGTTCATCGATTCACTCCAGCGAGGCGGCAACGAGTTCGGCCACGTCGAGCACGTCGGGGCGCGGGCCCACGACGCCTTCGAGCATCGCCGTGCAGTTCGGGCAGGCAACCGCGACCACGTCCGCGCCGATCGTGCGTGCGTCGGCGATGCGGATGTCCGGAATGCGCTGCTTGCCGGGGATGTCGGTCAGCGGCGCACCGCCGCCACCGCCGCAGCAGCGGCCGCGCATGCCGTTGCGCTCCATCTCGACGACCTGGATGCCGATCGTCTTCAGCAGCTTGCGCGGCGCTTCCGTTTCGCCGTTGTAGCGGCCGAGGTAGCACGGGTCGTGATACGTGGTGCGCTTGTCCTGCAGCGCTTCGACGGCCTTCGGCGCGATCTTGCCGCTGTCGGCCAGCTCCGCGAGGAAGGTCGTGTGGTGCTTGACCGTCACGCGCAGCCCGAGCGCACGGTACTCGTTGCGCAGGCTGTGCATCACGTGCGGGTCGGCCGTCACGATCTGCTTGTACGACAGCGTGCCGAGCGTGCCGATCAGGCGCTTCGCCATCTGCTGGAACGTCGCTTCGTCGCCGAGCCGGCGGGCGACGTCGCCCGTGTCGGTCTCGGTCGAGCCGAGCACCGCGTAATCGACGCCCGCCTTGTTCAGCACCTTGACGAACGCGCGCAGCGTGCGCTGGTAGCGCATGTCGAACGCGCCTTCGCCCGCGACGAACAGCACGTCGACCGGCTTGCCCGGTTGCGCGACCGGCGCGCTCAGGTCGACCGACCAGTCGTAGCGCGCGGCCGTGTCGTAGCCGCCCATCGTGCCCGTCTCGCGCAGGTTCGCTAGCACTTCCTGGCCCTTGCCCGGCACCGTGCCGTGCACGAGCGTGCGGTTGCGGCGCATGTCGACGATCGCGTCGACGTGTTCGATCAGCATCGGGCATTCCTGCACGCACGCGCGGCAGGTGGTGCACGACCACAGCGTCTGTTCCTCGATCAGGCCCGACACGATCGGGCCGTTCGGCTCGCCGCGATGCTGGCCGACCGGAATGCCCGGCGACGGGCTGCCCGCGTAGGCCGCATCGGTGCCACCGGCCATCCCGACCACGAGATCCTGGATCAGCTTCTTCGGGTTCAGCGGCTGGCCCGACGCGAACGCGGGGCACGCGGCTTCGCACTTGCCGCACTGCACGCAGGCGTCGAAGCTCAGCAGCTGGTTCCAGCGGAATTCGACCGGCTTTGCGACGCCGTACTCCTGATGCTCGATGTCCGGCAGCTTCAGCGCGGTCGGCGGCGTGGCCGTGCCGTTGCCGGTGAACGACTCGCGGGTGGCCGCGAAGCGCTCCTGGCGCGGGTGGAAGGCCAGGTGCAGGAGGCCCGCGATCGCATGCTTCATCGGGCCGCCCTTCGCGGCGCCCACCGTCATCGTGAATGCGCCGACACCGATCAGCACCGCGCAGAGCACCGCGAACGCGCCCGACATTGCGCCGGTCGGCACCAGCATGAACAGCACGAGGCCGAGCGCGAACGAGCCGAGCAGCCAGGGCAGCGTATTCCACGGGCCGCGCGACAGGCGGGCCGGCACGTCCCTGGCCGCGCGGCGGCGCCACACGAACACCGCGCCGACCAGCATCGCGAGCGCCGCGAGGAAGATCAGCTTGTCGAGCCACGGCGAGTAGATCGCGAGGCCGTAGTTGATGAACACCAGCGCGAGCGCGCCGATCGCGCCGCCGGCGGTTGCGACATGCGTCTTCGCGATATACGGATCACGGGCGACCACGTGGTGCAGGTCGACGAAGTAGCGCTTCGGGATCGCGAACAGGTTCGAAACGCCGAACGAGCCGGGCGCGGTGGCCCGGCCCAGACGCCAGTATGACGAGCGCTTCGCGACCGCGAACGCGAGCCCCGCCACCGACAGCCACAACAGGGCGGTAATGAGGAAGGACGGGTTCATCGTTTAGAAATCCTTCACGAGACGCAGCGAGTCGTAGATCGCACCGTGGACGTTGTGCATCGAGATGCAGTCGCCGACACGGAACAGCAGGAAACGGCCGTTGCCGAGTTCTTCCGACAGGCACGGCTGCGGCTCGGCCGCGAACAGCGTGTGCGGATCGATCTGGCCGCGGTTCACCGATTCCGGCTTGAGCTTCCAGTACAGCTCGTCGTTCGGCGACGAACCGTTCTCGATCACCACCTGGTCGACCGCGCGCTCTTCGAGCTCTTCCGTGTACTCGTTGCGCAGCACGGCGATCAGCTTGCCGTCCTCTTCATAGACGCGATCGAGCATCGTGTTCGGCGTCGGGATCACGCCGAATGCGTACAGGCGGCGATAGAAGATCGGGAACGTCGTGCCGCCGCAATCGTCGGCGACCTTCACGTCCGGCGTGACGACCTCGACCTTCGAGCCGCGGCTCGCCATGAAGTCGGCCACGCCGGCGCCCGCATGCGTGCTCACGCCGTCGAACAGCAGCACGTTCTGCTTCGGCTCGACCTTGCCGGTCAGGATGTCCCACGAGCTGACGGCGAGGCCCTCGGCCACGCCCCAGCCCGGCACCTGCCACGTGAAGCTCGACCCGCCCGTCGCGAGCACGACGATGTCCGGCTTCTCGGCCATGATCATCTTCTCGTCGGCGGCCACGCCCAGGCGCCGGTCGACGCCCAGGCGCTTCGTTTCCATGTCGAACCAGCGGATGATCCCCGACATCTGTTCGCGCTGCGGCGCCTTCGCGGCGATCATCACCTGCCCGCCCACTTCGGCATTCTTCTCGAACAGCACCACGTCATGGCCGCGCAGCTTCGCGACGCGCGCCGCCTCGAGCCCTGCGGGGCCCGCGCCGACCACCACGACCTTGCGCTTCGGGCCGCGCGACTTCTCGATGATGTGCGGCATCGTCGCTTCGCGCGACGTCGCCGCGTTCTGGATGCACAGCACGTCGAGGCCGTTGTACTGGCGGTCGATGCAGTAGTTCGCGCCGACGCACTGCTTGATTTCGTCCTCGCGGCCGTCGCGGATCTTGATCACCATGTGCGGATCGGCGATCTGCGCGCGCGTCATGCCGACCAGGTCGATCATGCCGGTCGCGAGCAGGCGTTCGGCCTGGCCCGCATCGCGGATGCTCTGCGCGTGCATCACCGGAATCTTCACGACCGACTTGATGCCGGCCGCGAGGTGCACGAACGGCTCCGGCGGCAGCGCCATCGGCGGCATGCAGTTGGCGATCGTGTTGTGCGTGTCGCCGCCCGAGCCGACCACGCTCAGGTAGTCGATCAGGCCCGTCTCGGACATCGCCTGCGCGATTTCCTTCAGCGCTTCGTGATCGAGGCCGTCCTCGTGGAATTCGTCGCCGCACATGCGCAGGCCGACGCAGAAATCCTTGCCCACCGCCTCGCGCACGGCCGTCAGCACTTCGATGCCGAAGCGCAGGCGGTTTTCCAGGCTGCCGCCCCATTCGTCGGTGCGGTGGTTCGAACGCTTGCTCCAGAACTGGTCGATCAGGTGCTGGTGAGCGGCCGAGATTTCGATGCCGTCCATGCCGGCCGCCTTCACGCGCTTCGCGGCGGCCGCGAAATCGCCGATGATGCGGCGGATTTCCTCGATCTCGATGATCTTCGCGTTGCCGCGGTGCACGGGTTCGCGCACGCCCGACGGCGACATCAGGTGCGGCCAGTGCTCGCCGTGGAACGACGAGCGGCGGCCCATGTGCGTCGCCTGGATCATGATCTTCGCGCCGTGCTTGTGCATCGTGTCGGCGAGGCGCGTGAGCGGATCGATGATCTTGTCGGTCGACAGGTTCACCGATTTCCACCAGCCCTGCGGGCTGTCGATCGACACCGGGCTCGACCCGCCGCAGATCGCGAGGCCCACACCGCCCTTCGCCTTTTCTTCGTAGTAGCGGATATAGCGGTCGCCCGGCAGGCCGCCCGGCTCGGCATACACCTCCGCATGCGCGGTGCTGACGATCCGGTTGCGCAGCGTCAGCTGGTTCAGCTGCATGGGTTTGAACAGGTGGGGATAACGCATCGCTGGCGACCTCTGGCGTTCGAATGTCTCGTGTTGCGGGTGTTGTTGTGTTGCTGTGCCGTTACGTCAGCGCATCAGTGCGCGATCGGCGACACTTCGAAGACGCAGTGGTCGTGATGCTCGGCCGCGCACTGCACTTCCTTCGAAAACGCGCGCGGCGCGCCCTTGCCTTCCGGCGTCGTGTCGTTGACCCAGTCCATCGCGCCGGCGAACCAGCCCGCGAACATGTAGCAGAGCTTGCCTTCCTTGCCAGGCTGCTGGAGCACGAACGACGAGTGGCGCAGCTCGATCTTCGCGCGTGCGCTGGCCGGATCCGCCTCGATGATCGAGAACAGGCCCCAGCCGCGTTGCGACAGGCGCTTCAGGTAGTGCTCGAACACCGCCATGCCGGTGATGCCGTGCTGCTTCGCTTCCTTGTCGCACCAGTGGTAGGCGGACTTGTAGCCGGCCTTGTACAGGATCTCGGCATACGCTTCGACGCCGAGCGCTTCCTCGACGGCGACGTGGTTGTTCGTGAAGAAGTGGCGCGGCACGTACAGCATCGGCAGCGCGTCGGTGGTCCAGACGCCGGTATCGGGATCGACGTTGATCGGCAGTTGCGGTTGCATCGTGTGACTCCGTGAGGAAATTGGCCGCGCGGCTCGGTGCGCAGGCGCGATATCGTCCGCGCGCCCGTGCGGCTTGCACGGGCACGTCCCGATTTTTTTAATGTTGAATCGCTGTCGGCGGTTCGGCGTTCGCGGCGCTTATGCGCCCCACACGTCCTTGAACACGCGCACCCAGTTCTCGCCCATGATCTTGCGGATACGCGACTCCTTCCAGCCGTGGCGTTCCATCGCGGCCGTCAGGTTCGGGAATTCGCCGATCGTGCGGATGCCGTCCGGGTTGATGATCTTGCCGAAGTTCGTCAGCTGGCGATAGCGGCCCTTGTCATGCGTCAGCATGTCGAAGAATTCCTTCGCGTAATCCTGCGTGAAATCCGTGCCGATGCCGACCGCATCCTCGCCGATCAGGTTCACGACGTAGTCGATCGCCTCGATGTAGTCGTCGATGTTCGCTTCGATCCCGCGCTTGAGGAACGGCGCGAACATCGTCACGCCGACGAAACCGCCCGCATCGGCGATCTCCTTCAGCTGTTCGTCGCTCTTGTTGCGCGGGTGCTCCTTCAGGCCCGACGGCAGGCAGTGCGAATAGCACACCGGCTTCTTCGAGAACGCGATCGCTTCCGACGACGTATTGCCGCCCACGTGCGACAGGTCGACCATGATGCCGACACGGTTCATCTCGGTGATCACTTCGCGGCCGAAGTCCGACAGGCCGCCGTCGCGCTCGTAGCAGCCGGTGCCGACCAGGTTCTGCGTGTTGTAGCAGAGCTGCACGACGCGCACGCCCATGTCGGCGAACGCTTCGATGTAGCCGATGTTGTCCTCGAACGCATGCGCGTTCTGGAAGCCGAGGATCACGCCGGTCTTGTCTTCCTTCTTCGCGCGGAAAATGTCTTCCGTCGTGCGCACCAGCGTCAGCAGCTCGCTGTTGTCGCGGATCTTCTTCTTCATCACGCCGATGTTGTCGACGGTCTTGGTGAAGTTCTCCCACACCGACACCGTGCAGTTCGCGGCGGTGATGCCGCCTTTGCGCATGTCTTCGAACACCGGCTTCTCGAACTTCGAGATGTTCAGCCCGTCGATGATGATGCTGTCTTGATGCAGCGTGCTCATGTGTTGCTCCAGTATTGTCGGGTCGGTGGGATCAATAGATCGGGAAGCGTTCGCACAACGCGAAGATCTCGCGGCGCACGCGCTGTTCGGTCGCGTGGTCGCCTTCCGGATTCGCGCGCAGCGCGTCGAACACTTCCAGGATCAGGCGGCCCACCTCGCGGAATTCCGCGACGCCGAAGCCGCGCGTCGTGCCGGCCGGCGTGCCGAGGCGGATGCCCGACGTGACGGTCGGCTTCTCGGTGTCGAACGGAATGCCGTTCTTGTTGCAGGTGATGCCCGCGCGCTCCAGCGCCTGCTCGACCGGCGCGCCCTTCAGGCCCTTCGGGCGCAGGTCGACCAGCAGCAGGTGGTTGTCGGTGCCGCCCGTGACGAGATCGACGCCGCCCGCCTTCAGCACTTCGCCGAGCGCCTGCGCGTTCGCGAGCACGTTGTCGATGTAGGTCTTGAAGTCCGCGTGCAGCACTTCGCCGAACGCGACGGCCTTGCCGGCGATCACGTGCATCAGCGGGCCGCCCTGCAGGCCGGGGAACACGGCCGAGTTGATCTTCTTCGCGATCTCCTCGTCGTTGGTCAGCACGAAGCCGCCGCGCGGGCCGCGCAGCGTCTTGTGGGTGGTCGACGTGACGACGTGCGCATGCTCGACCGGGTTCGCGTGGCGGCCCGCGGCGATCACGCCGGCGATGTGCGCCATGTCGACCATCAGCTTCGCGCCCACGCCATCGGCAATCGCACGGAAGCGCGCGAAGTCGAGCGCACGCGGGTAGGCCGAGAAGCCGGCGATGATCAGGTTCGGCTTGTGCTGCTGGGCGAGTTCCTCGACCTGGTCGTAGTCGATCAGCATCGTGTCGCGGTTCACCCCGTACTGCACGGCGTTGAACCACTTGCCCGACAGCGCCGGCTTCGCGCCGTGCGTCAGGTGGCCGCCCGCGTCGAGCGACATGCCGAGCACCGTGTCGCCCGGCTTGGCCAGCGCGAGCATCACCGAGCCGTTCGCCTGCGCGCCCGAGTGCGGCTGCACGTTCGCATAGCCGGCGTTGAAGATCTGCTTCACGCGCTCGATTGCCAGCGCCTCGACTTCATCCGCGAATTCGCAGCCGCCGTAATAGCGCTTGCCGGGATAGCCTTCCGCGTACTTGTTGGTCAGCACCGAGCCCTGCGCCTCTAGCACGGCGCGCGACACGATGTTTTCCGACGCGATCAGCTCGACCTGCGACTGCTGACGCTCGAGTTCCTTCAGGATGGCGCTGCGCACCGGCGCGTCGCGCTCGGCGAGGGGCTGCGAGAAGAAAGGCTGGGTATTCGACATAGTGCGTCCGTGACGAAGAATAGGGGGCTGAAACCGAAGCTCAAGGCCCGCCCTGCCTGGGTTTCCCGCTTGTCCCGTGCAAGGCTGCCGACGGCTCTATTCTTGTCGTTCGGATTTTCGGCGGATTGATGAATTTAGACGCGTTCTTTGCCTTTTCCGCCATCCGCGTCCGTTTTGTACAAGTGACCGGTCGTGCTTTTTCGGATGACCAAGCAAACCGCCTCCCTCGGTTCACCTATGAACAGGCACGCCGGCGGTGCGACCGCCGCCCGGTCGGGGTGCAGCACGTCACGAATACGGTGCAGTGCAGCATGCCGCTTTCAGCCAGGCAACGTATGGATCTAGGGTTTAGCCGTATGGCACGCTTGTTGCGCTGGCTCACACAATATCGCAGCCCGTCCGTGCCCCCGGGCGTAAAAGCTATTAGAGATTCTAGGAACGCTCCCCATGTCGCCCGACCGCACAGCGTCGCTGTCCCACTTCGCGTTCATGCCGTTACCGAACTTCACGATGATCGCGTTCACCAATGCGATCGAGGTGCTTCGGATGGCGAACTACCTGAGCGGCCAGCCGCTGTACCGCTGGTCGGTGATCAGCCCGGATGGCGGCCCGGTCACCGCGAGCAACGGCCTGACGGTCGACACCGGCCCGGCCGAATGCGTGGGGCAGCCCGACATCGTGTTCGTGTGCGGCGGCGTCGACGTGCAGCGCGCGACCACGCCCGCCCATCTGTCGACACTGCGCCGCTTCGCACGCTCGGGCATCCCGCTCGGCAGCCTGTGCACGGGCACCTATGCGCTCGCGAAATCGGGGCTGCTGGCGGGCTACGCGTGCGCGATCCACTGGGAGAACATGTCGGCGCTGAAGGAAGAGTTTCCGGACACGCGCTTCCTGAAGGAACTGTTCGTGATCGACCGCGACCGCATCACGTGCACGGGCGGCGTCGCGCCGCTCGACATGATGCTGAACCTGATCGCCGCGCGCGTGGGCACCGCGCGCGTCACGCAGATCGCCGAGCAGTTCATCGTCGAGCACGTGCGCGACACGAGCGCGCAGCAGCGCATGCCGCTCGTCGCGCGCCTCGGCTCCGCGAACAAGTCGCTGTTCGAAGTGATCTCGCTGATGGAGAACAACATCGAGGAGCCGCTGTCACGCGAGGAGCTCGCGCGGCTCGCGAACATGTCGCAGCGGCAGCTGCAGCGCCTGTTCCGCGAACACCTCGGCATGACGCCGACGCACTACTACCTGACGCTGCGGCTGCGTCGCGCACGCGAACTGCTGCTGCAGACCGACATGTCGATCATGCACATCACGATGGCGTGCGGCTTCCAGTCAGCGTGCCATTTCAGCAAGAGCTATCGCGACGCGTTCGGCGTCGCGCCGACCCGCGAGCGCCGCAAGCAGGTCGCCCCGCTTGCGCAGGGTGCGGCGAGCGCCATTCCCGCCTTCCCGGCGCATCTGCTGCACGCATGAGATTCGCGTCGATCGACGCGTGAAAAAAAAGCGACCTCGAAGGTCGCTTTTTCTTTGCGGTTACGATCCCCACACCTGCATTTCGTCGAGCGAATACCCCCACTGCGTCGCGCGCTTCGTGCCATACATACGCACATAGCGGCCATGCCCGTTCAGGTTCGGCAGCGTCACATGCCCATACGACACGCCGTTGTTCGTCGAGTAGATCGTCGTCCAGTTCACATTGTCGTTCGACGTCTGGATCTGGTACACGAGGGCGCCCGCATCCCAGTAGAGATCGACGCTGCTGATCGTCTTCGTCGCGCCGAGATCCACGGAGATCCATTGCGGATCGACGCCCGCACCTTCCGGCGAATCCCAGCGCGTGCTCGTGGTGTTGCCGTCGAACGCCTTGTCGGGCGTGAGCGATGCGTTGTAGCTCGCCGATGCGGCAGCCGGACGCCCCTGCGACAGCAGCGTCGGCTGCGCGGCGGCCGGGCCGCCGTAGTAGCTCGACCCGAGCTTGGCCTTCGTCGTGTCGGCGTTCACGCCGAACTGCGACAGGCTCCAGCGCTGGCCGGTCGTCACGTCACCGACGTAGAGCTGGTAGCCGCCCGCCGTCGTCGACGAGAAGAACACGTAGTTGGTGCCGCTCACCGGCGCCGGATCCGAGTTGTTGCTCACGCAGTCGTTGATCGGCAACGCGTTCGGCGTCGACGCCGGGTCCGCCGTCTTCGTGTAGATCTGGTCGGCCTGGCCGCTGTCTTTCCAGCGTGCGTAGAACACCATGCCGTCCGCGCGCACGATCGGGTAGTACGTTTGCAGCCCGGCCGGCGCATCGAACACCGCCGTCGCGCCGGTCGCGAGCGTGCGCTTCATCAGCCCCATGTTCGCGCCCGTACCGGTCGCGTAGTACACGGCGCTCGCATCGGGCGCGAGGAACGGCATCGAGTATTCGGCGCCGGAGGGTGCGTTCGTCAGGCTCACGACCGACGTGAACACCGGGCCCGCGCTCGTGTACGACAGCGTCGCCTGCTTGACGTCGCCGTTCTGCTTGAACACGAGCGTCTTGCCGTCCGTGCTGAATTTCGGGTCTTCGTTGCGCGTGGCGCCCGTGCTGTTCGTCAGGTTGACGGGCGGCGTGCCGGCGCCGAGCTGCAGCATGAACACGTTCCATGCGCCGTTGCTGATGCCCATGAACGCGAGCCACTTGCCGTCGGGGCTGAACACGCCGTTCATCGGATCGGTGATGCCCCACGTGCTCTTGCTCAGTTGCGTCAGCGTATGGGCCGAGAAGTCGTACAGGAACAGCTGGCTCGTGCCGTCGCCGTACTTGACGTAGCTGTGATAGACGAGCTTGCCGGTCAGTGCGGCGGGGAACGTCGCGCTGGATTGCGCCGGCGGATTGCTGATGCAGGCGGCGTGTGCTGCGCCGCCGAGGAGGTTGAGGGCGAGGCCGGCCGCGAGGCCCGCGACGAGAGTGTTCGATTTCACGCTGAAGGTTTCCGGTTAGGGTCATGACACCGCTGACTAGACCTCGCACGCACGGGCGCACGGGGCACGGATCAGCCGGCGGACAGCGTGAATTCCGTATCGGTCAATGTCGGGAACGAGGATTGCTCGAGGGGTGAAAGCATGCCAGCGAGTGGCGCCTGAAAACAGGATCAGAGTCCGTGAAAAACAAGCGGATCACGGGATATCGAGGCCTGTCGCGCAGCGCGCGCCGTGCTACTCTTTTTCGGCACAAAGCTGCTCGACTTGAGGCCGGCATGAAGCGTTATGCGATGCTCGCGCGGACAATCTCCGAGTCGATCCGGCGTGGAGATCTGGCCCCCGGTGCGCGCATCCCCACCGTGCGCGCCGCGTGCCGCGCATATGGCGTGAGTCCTTCCACCGTGTTTCGCGCGTACTACGCGCTCGAAAGCGAGGGTCTGATCGTCGCGCGCGCACGGTCCGGATATTTCGTTGCGAACCTCGAAGACAAGCACGTGCGGTTCAGCCATGAACCGCCGCGCAAACCGGCCGCCACGCCGGCGGGCAACGGCGATACGTTGTTCCGGCTGCTCGATTCGCTCAAATGCGAGGAGATCGTCCCGCTCGGCTCGGCCTTCGCCAGCTATTCGCTGTTCCCGATGAGCAGCCTGTGGCGCGCGATGGCATCGGCGGCCCGCAACATGGATCGCACGGCCCTGCTGTCCGGCGCGCCGCCCGGCCACGACGGGCTGCGCCGCCAGATCGCGCTGCGCTACCTGAATGCGGGCGCGGCGTTGCCGATGGATGAAATCGTCATCACGACCGGCGCGCTCGAAGCGCTGACGCTCAGCCTGCAGGCGCTGACGCGTCCCGGCGATATCGTCGCGATCGAGCGACCGGCGTTTCATGCGGTCCTGGAGGCCGTGCAGCGCCTGCACCTGAAGGCCGTCGAGATTCCGGTCGACCCGCGCACCGGCCTCGATCTCGATGCGCTCGAGAAAGCGCTCGACACGCATCCGGTGCGGGCCTGCTGGTTCATGACGTCGTTCCACAACCCGACCGGCGCGACGCTGACCGACGAGCGCAAGCGCGCGCTGATCGACCTGCTCGCGGCACGCAACGTGCCGCTGATCGAAGACGACGTCTACGGCGAGCTGCATTTCGGCACGGGACCTACACGCCCCGCCAAGCTGTATGACGACAGCGGTCTCGTCCTGCATTGCGGTTCGTTCTCGAAATGTCTCGCGCCCGGGTTCCGGATCGGCTGGGTCGCGGCCGGACGCTACGTGCGGCAAATTCGCCAGGCAAAGGGCGCAAGCGCGCCGGCAGCGGACGTGCCTGCCCAGATGGCGATTTCGAGCTACCTGCGCGACGGCGCGTACGACCGCTTCCTGCGCAAGCTGCGCCGCAACCTTGCCGCGCACCAGGCACAGATGCTGGCGGCCGTGCGTGCGTATTTCCCGGCCGGCACCGAAGTGTTCGCGCCGCGCGGCGGGTATTTCCTGTGGCTCGAATTGCCGCCGCGCGTGGATGCGATGCATCTGTTCGGCGATGCGATGGAAAGCGGTGTCAGCATCGCGCCGGGCCCGATCTTTTCCGCGACCGGCGGGTTTCGCCGCTATCTTCGGCTCAATTACGGCCGGCCGTGGACGCCGGCGGTCGAGCACGCGATGGAGATCATCGGGACGCTCGCGGCCCGGCAGCGGCACGACAGTTAACGCGGAACCGACGAATCAAGACAGCCTGTTTGTGCCTTGCGTTTCGCGCACCGGCGACCAAGAATGAAGCGGTAGGCAACCACGGACGAACATGTTCCGCACACCCGATGTCACGGAGAATCCCATGAACGCCGAATGCGAACGACAATCTACGACGTACGCATCATTGCATTCCGGCACGGGCCAATAGGCTGCCGTGCAGGAACGGATCATGACGACCGGCGATCGTTCGCCCTGTTGACGGCGCCCGCCCGCCTCCAGCGATGCGAGTCCTCCCCAAGCGCACCATTCGCGCGCGCGACGACTGGCGCGCGATCCTGAAATCGCGAGCCGAAGCGCGGCGCACCGCCCGCTTCCGCTGCAGCGAATGCGGCTTCACGGCCTTCCGTGCACTCGAACACTGCCCCGCCTGCGGCCGGTGGAACCGGCCGTTCGATTCGATTCACCGCGCACCGGATGCCGCGCATGCTCCGCACGCGTTTCACACGTGGTCGTCGCGCATCGCGCGCGCGCTTCGCAACGCGGCGCTCCAGCAGCCTCGCGCATCGACCGCGCCGATCCTGAGCATCCTGACACTCGTGTTGCTGGTCGGCGGCTATGTGGTAGTCGACCGGACATGCAAGGCCGATCCGGCCTGTCGCGGCTCGAGCGATTCGCGCGCGATGGCGAGCGATGCCGCCCCGTACGCATCGAACGACCCCGTGCTGCCGGTCTTGCCCACACCCGTCTTTCCGTTTCATTCGACTGACGGAACGCAGGTGGCGATCGCCCGACCAGGCAGCCCGGGCCCGGATGCCAGCCGCGCATCCGCCGGTGGGACGGCAGTCGCGCGAGCGGCGCCTGCCATGCATGCGCCCGACCGATCGCACCCCACCACCGCGGTTCGCCTGGCGGGCTGGAAAGGCAATCACGGTGCCGCGCATCGCCCACATACCATCCACCGCGTGAGCACGCACACCGCACGTGCGCGACGCGCCGCCAGCAATACGCAGCAAATCGCACAGCTCTATCGCGGCCACTGAGCGCGCGCGTGGCGGTTTCAGCGGAGGAATTCCATGAGCACCGATAACCCACTCCAGGCGACGATCCAGGCACTCGTTCAGGATGGCAAAGGGTTGCTGGCGGCCGACGAAAGCGGGCCGACCATCGCAAAGCGTTTCAAGACGATCTCCGTCGAATCGACCGAAGAGAATCGCCGCGCATGGCGCACCCTGTTGCTGTCGACACCAGGCCTCGGGGAATTCGTCAGCGGCGTGATCCTGTATGAAGAGACGCTCGGGCAATGTGCGGACGATGGCACGCCGTTGCCCAAACTCGCCGCCCGTCAGCAGATCGTGCCCGGCATCAAGGTCGATGCGGGCAAGATCCCGCTCGCGCTCGCGCCCGGCGACGAAATCACGCAAGGGCTCGATGGGCTTGCGGCGCGCCTCGACGGCTACCGGCGGCAAGGCGCGCGGTTCGCGAAATGGCGTGCGGTGTACAACGTGTCCGCCACGCTGCCCGGCCATGCGGCGATCGAAGCCAACGCCGAAGCGCTGGCGCGCTATGCGGCGATCTGCCAGGAGGCCGGAGTCGTGCCGATCGTCGAGCCGGAAGTGCTGATGGATGGCGATCATTCGATCGACCGCTGCGCGCAAGTGACCGACGCCGTGCTGCACGCCGTATTCAACGCGCTGCACCGGCATCGGGTCGTGCTCGCGCACATGTTGCTCAAGCCGAGCATGGTCGTCGCGGGCAGCACGCACGCTACACAGGCGGCCCCCGCCGAAGTCGCGGAGGCGACGGTACGCCTGCTGCGCAGCGCCGTGCCGGCCGAAGTACCCGGCATCTTCTTCCTGTCCGGCGGACAGACGCCCGAGGAAGCGACGGCGCATCTCGATGCGATGAATCGCATTGCCGGGCGGCCGTGGCTGCTGAGCTTCTCATATGGCCGCGCGCTGCAGGAGCCGCCGCTGGCCGCGTGGAAGGGGCAGGCGGCCAACGTACGCGCCGCGCAGGCGGCGCTGCTGCTGCGCGCACGCCTGAACGGTGCGGCCTGTCGCGGCCAGTACGACGCCGCGATGGAGCGCACCGCGTGAACGGAGCCGGGCGAATGTCGTCCGAACGATCGCTCACGCGTGAGCGTCTCGCCCGGCACGATCGCGGGCACAGAGCGCGCGCTTCCCGAACGCACGAAGGGCCGAGGCGCTCGAACGCCCCGGCCCCTTCGGTTACCGCGTGATGATCGGTCGCGTCATGCCGCCAGCAACCCGTGCGGGTCGATGACGAATTTGCGCGGCGCGCCGCCGTCGAACTTCTTGTAGCCTTCCGGCGCCTGGTCGAGCGAGATCACTTCGACGTTGACGATCTTCGCGATCGGCAGCCGGTCGAACAGGATCGCCTGCATCAGGTTGCGGTTGTACTTCAGCACCGGCGTCTGGCCCGTGAAGAACGAGTGCGACTTCGCCCAGCCGAGGCCGAAGCGGATGCTCAGGCTGCCGTGCTGCGCGGCCTTGTCCTTCGCGCCCGGATCGTCCGTCACGTACAGGCCCGGGATACCGATCGCGCCGGCCGGCCGCGTGATTTCCATCAACGAATTCAGCACCGTCGCAGGCGCTTCCTCCGAATGGCCCGACGAACCGTGGCCGTGCGCTTCGAAGCCGACGCAGTCGACCGCGCAATCGATCTCGGGCACGCCGAGGATCTGCTCGATCTGCTCGCCGAGCGATGCATCCTTCGACAGGTCGACCGTCTCGAAGCCCATCGCGCGTGCGTGCGCAAGGCGTTCCGCGTTCATGTCGCCGACGATCGTCACGGCCGCGCCGAGCAGGCGCGCCGAGGCGGCCGCCGCCATCCCGACCGGGCCCGCGCCCGCGATGTAGACCGTCGAGCCCGGCTTCACGCCCGCGCTCACCGCGCCGTGATAACCGGTCGGCAGAATGTCGGACAGGCAGGTCAGATCGCGGATCTTCGCCATTGCCTGATCGCGATCGGGGAATTTCAGCAGGTTGAAATCCGCGTACGGCACGAGCACGTACTCGGCCTGGCCACCGATCCAGCCGCCCATGTCGACATAGCCGTAGGCGCCGCCGGCACGCGACGGGTTCACGTTCAGGCACACGCCCGTATGCGTGTCCTTGCACATCGCACAGCGGCCGCAAGCCACGTTGAACGGCACCGACACGAGATCGCCGAGCTTCAGCGTCTCGACGTCGCGGCCGATCTCGACCACCTCGCCCGTGATCTCGTGACCGAGCACGAGGCCGACCGGCGCGGTCGTGCGGCCGCGCACCATGTGCTGGTCGGAACCGCAGATGTTCGTGCTCACCACTTTCAGGATCACGCCGTGGCCGATCGCGCGGCCGCTCGGGTCGACCATCTTCGGATAATCGATTTTCTGGACTTCGACCTGGCCCGGCCCAAGATAGACGACACCTCGATTGCTGCTCATCGTATTGTCTCCATGTCTCGTTGGATGGCGCCGCGGCGCGCCGGCTCATGCGGCGCACGCGCAACGCGCTGTTCGAGAGTAGCCCCGGAGGCAGGGGCGCCGATGTCTCAAACGCGACACGTGTTTGAACGGCGCCGACATCGATGGCGGAAATGCGAAAGTCGCGCGGGAAACGACGGGAGGGTTTGGCGCGGGGGTAACGCGCTGGATGGTGATGGTGGTGGTGATGGAACTGGACGCGCTGCGGGCGCTGGGGTGCTGGGGTGCTGGGGTGCTGGGGTGCTGGGGTGCTGGGGCTCTCGGGCTCTCGGGCTCTCGGGCTCTCGGGCTCTCGGGCTCTCGGGCTCTCGGGCTCTCGGGCTCTCGGGCTCTCGGGCTCTCGGGCTCTCGGGCTCTCGGGCTCTCGGGCTCTCGGGCGCTGGGCGCTGGGCACTGGGGGCTCGGGCTGGGGAACTGGCGAGCTGGCGAGCGCCGTGACGCACCAGGCGCCGGGCGGCGGCCCGTTCGCGGCGACCGGCCGCCCCTCTCTCGTTCGGACGTTACCCGCCCTGATTTTCGCGGATGATCGCGGCGGCGGCGCTTTCCGCGTCGCTCGCGACGCCGTCGTGCACGCGTGTGCTGACGGCCGGCGTCGGCGGCTCGCTGTCGAGCGCATGGCCGTTGCGATCGTGCGTGTCGACCGTCGCGCGCATCGACAACCCGACGCGCAGCGGATGCGCGGCCAGATCGCGCGCATCGAGCGCGATCACGACCGGCACGCGCTGCACGACTTTGATCCAGTTGCCGGCCGCATTCTGCGACGGCAGCATCGAGAACGCGCTGCCCGTACCCGCCGAGAAGCCCTGCACGCGGCCGCGATAGGTCACGCGCGAGCCATACAGATCCGACACGACCTCGACCGGCTGCCCGATGCGCATGTGGCGAATCTGCCCCTCCTTGAAATTCGCCTCGATCCACAGCTGGTTGAGCTGCACGATCGACATCAGCGGCACGCCGGGCCCGACCTGCTGGCCGACCTGCACCGAACGCTGCCCGATCGTGCCGTCCACCGGCGCGACGATCGTCGTGCGCTTCAGGTTCCGGTACGCGAGCTTGAACTGCGCGGCCGCCTGCACGACGGCCGGGCTTTCGTCGACGGGCAACCGCGTGCCGAGCGCGCGTGCCGCATCGAGCTGCGCCTGCGCGGCCGCAAGGTTCGCCTGCGCGCCGGCGACCGCCGCGCGCGCACGCGCGAGCTCCTCGGGGCGACGATCTCGACCGACGCGCCCGAGCGTGCAGCGAACGCGCGCTGCGCGAGCGCCAGGTCGGCACGCCGCGCATTCACGGCCTCGACGTACATCGTGTTCGAGATCTTCGCGTTCGCGACCTGCCGCACAGCCTGTGCGAGCTGCGCCTTCGCCTGCGCGAACGCGACGGATGCCTCGGTGTCGTCGAGCTTCACGAGGGTCTGGCCGGCGCGCACGGCCTGCGTATCGGCAACCACGACGTCGGTCACCGATCCGGGGATCTGCGCGGCGACCTGGACGATGCTGCCGGCGACGTACGCGTCATCGGTGTCTTCGTAATAGCGATCGCTCAGCAGCCAGTACGCGATCCACGCGAGCGCGGCCACCAGCACGACCGCGAAGAACGCGATGAAGCGCTTGCGGCGCGTCGCGCGGCGTGCGTCGAGTGCCGGGTCGTTCAGTGCGGCCGGCGGCGCGGCGGTATGGAGGTTGTCGTGATGCATCAGTCGCTTTGCGTAACGATCAGGCGATCGTGCTGGAACAGGGGAATCGGTGGCGTGACCGACGGGCTCGGCGCCGGACTCGCTGCTGCCGTGCGCGCGAGAACGGCGGTGCTGCGAGGCGTCGCGGCGACGGCCGGCGTGCGTGCCAAGTCGTCGCGTCGTGCGGGCCCCGCATTCGACGCAGCGACGATCGGCGGGATGGCCACGCTCGCCGCGCGCACATCGGCCGACGGCGCCGCCACAGGTTGGCTCACGGTCGGTGCGGTCGGCGCAGCCGGTGCAGCCGCAGCAGTCGCAACCGCAACGGCGGGCGCGGCAATCGCAGCGCCTCGCTTCGCCGCCCCGCTACGCGCCCGATGCGCGGCCGGCGCCTGCGCAACCGTCGCGCCCGCATCGAACCCGCCGCCCAGCGCGCCGATGAGTCCGACGCGCAGCGACCGCTGCCGGCCGAGCAACGCGATCATCTGCGCGCGCTCGTCGATCAGCGTGAGATCCGCGACATCCACGTCCTTCTGCATCAGCACGCCGCGCCGGTGTCGGTCGGTCGCGATCTCGACGATCTTCTGCGCGGCCGCGACCGCGTCCTGCTGCTGCGCGACGAGCGTCTGCGACGTCTGCAGCGACGTGACGAACTGCGCGACCTGCCCGAGCGCATCGTCGACGGTCTTGTTGTACAGCCCGATCGCGACGTCGGCCTGCGCGACATCCGCGCCGAGCTTCGCCTTCAGCCGGCCGCGATCGAAGATCGGCAGCGAGATCGCCGGGCCGACCGAGCCAGCGAGCGCGTCGCGCGAGAACAGCGACGCGGGCGTGAGCGCGAACACGCCGCCGAGCGCGACGAGGTTCACGTCCGGATAGAACTGCGCGCGCGTCGAATCGGCATTCGCGAACGCGGCTTCGACGCGCAACCGTGCGGCGACGATGTCGGGCCGGCGACCCAGGAGATCGGCCGGCAGCCGCGCGGGCAGCGCACCGCCCGCGAATGTGCCGACGCGCGGCCGCTGCAGTGCGAGCCCGCGCTCCGGGCCGCGACCGGACAGCACGCCGAGTTGCAGCTGCGCGAGCTTGATCTGTTCGTCGTTGAGTGCGATCTGCGCGAGCAGCTTGCTGCGCTTGATCGAGGCGTCGCTCGCGTCGTACGCGTTGTCGAGCCCGCGCGCGGTGCGCTCGCGCAGCACGGTCGTCACGCGCTGGCTGACCTTCAGTTTCTGCTGAAGCAGGTCCTGCGTCGCATACGCCTGGTCGAGCTGGCAGTACACGGTGACGATCGCGACCGCCAGCGTGAGCCGCACCTGCTCGGCCTCGACCCGCGCCGCTTCGCGCAGCGACATCAGGCTCTTCGTCGCGGCGCGGTTCTTGCCCCACAGGTCGAGCTGGTAGGTCAGCCCGACGAACACCGACGACGGCGAAGTGTTCGGATCGCCGAAGATCTCCACGGGCACGCGATAGCCGCTGACCGACACGTTGGCGACGTCGTCGCCCGGCTTCGGCATGCGCGCGCGGCTGACGGTCGCGCCGGCCGTGCCCGTCAGTCCCGTCAACGAATCGAACTGCTGAAGCTGCGCCTGCGCGATCCGCAGCCGCGCCTGCGCGACCTGCAGGTCCGGGTTGTTTTGCGAAGCCTCGGCAACCAGCGCATCGAGCTGCGGATCATTCAACTGCTTCACCCAGTCGGGCGCGGGCCACGCGCCGTTCGCGCCGGGGCCGGCCGTATGCACGAGCGCATCGTCGGCCGGCGCACGCAACGACAGCGACGGCAGGAAGCCTGACGGCACGCATCCGCTCAACGCCAGCGACACGGCCGCGGCGGCGATCGTCATCGATCCGCCCTTCACGCGACGCGCCGCACTCGCCGCTTCATTCACACGCCGCATCGCGCCCCTCACCCCTGCTGCACGCGTTGCGCACGCGCGGCCAGACGCGGCCGCGTGCGTTCGAGCGGACCGAGCCGGCCGAACAGGCCATCCGCGACGCCGAACAGGATGCCGGCGAGCTTCGCGCGCTTGTCGCGTTCGACGAGCGCGATCTGCACGACCTGCCACATCGTCAACAGGTTCGGCACGATCGCCACCGGAAAACGCAACCCGTACTGCATCCCGAGCTGCACCGCATTGCGCGCGCTGTAGTAGCGCCGTTGCCACGAGTGATTCATCGACGTCATTTCAAAAGGGCCGATCGCATGACGCTGCTTCGCGCCGATCCGGTGCGGCAGCACCAGCGACGGCACGACATAGAGCGGCACGTTGCGCGACAACGCGCGGAAACTGTATTCGGTATCGACGTGATCGATGAACAGCGTCTCGTCGAAACGGCCGAGCACGTCGAATGCGTCGCGCGACACGACGCAGCCCGACGAAATCAGGAACGCGCAGCGCTGCAGCGGCGCGCCCGGCTCGATGTGCAGGCGGCGCAGCCCGATCCCGTTGGTCGACAGTTCGGGCAGGAAGCTGCGCGCGTTTTCGTCGAAGATGCGCGGGCCGGCCAGGAACGCGCGCCTGCCGAGCCCCGCGCACACATCGCGCATCGCGGGGAAATACGCGGCCGGCACCGACGAATCCTGGTCGAACAGCGCGACGGCATCGATCCGGTCGCGAAACAGCGCCGCGAGCCCCGCGTTGTACGCGCCCGCGATCCCGCCGCGATTGCCGTGATGCAGCAGCGCGATGCCTTCGCGCGCGCACATCTCGCGGGCCCGTGCATCGGGCTGCGGCGTGTTGTCGACGACGAGCAGAGCGTCGCACGCGTGCCGCCATGCGCCGAGCGCGTCGAGCTGTGCATCGCTCGGGTGATACAGGATCACGAGTGCGCCGAGTGTCGTCATGTTCCTCTCCTCAATGCCCGAACGAGGCCGCCGCGCCGCGCTTCGGCCGCGTCAGCCACATCATTGCCGCGAGGGCGAGACACGTCATGCTCGCCATCCAGAACATGTCGTTGGTCGCCATCATGTAGGCCTGCTGCATCACGACCTGGTGCAGCGTCGACAACTCGCGCACGCCATCCACGCCCATCGCGTTCAGCGTGTGCACGAAGCGCTGCGTGTTCGCCGACGCGTGCGTGACGGATTGCGACACGACGTCGTAGTGATAGGTCGCGCGGTTGTCCCACAGCGTCACGCTCATCGCGGTGCCGAACGCGGCGGACAGCGTGCGCAGGAAGTTCGACAGGCTCGACGCGGCCGCGAGCCGGTCGTCCGGAATGCGCGACAGCGTCGCGGCGGTCAGCGGAATGAAGAAGCACGGCAGCCCGATCCCCTGGATCAGGCCCGGCGCGGCGATCTGCGCGAACGTCACCTTCAGCGTGAAATGCGCGTCCCATGCGAGCACGGCCGCGAACACGAGGAAGCCGAAGGTCGCGAGCACGCGCGCGTCGAAGCGATGCGCATGCAGCCCGACGAGGATCGAGAACACCAGCGCGAGCACGCCGAGCGATGCCGTGGCGAGCCCCGCATGAAACGCGTTGTAGCCCATCACGGCCTGCATCCACAGCGGGAACACGACACCGACCACCGAGAAGCTCATCATCCCGAGCGAGATGATCAGTACACAGAACGAGAACGTGCGATCGCGGAACAGGCTGAGATCGACGACGGGGTGCGCCTCGCCCGCCTCCCAGATCAGCAGCGACACGATCGAGAGCGCCGCGACCACCGCGAGCGTGACGATCAGCGGCGAGCCGAACCAGCCGCGATCGTGGCCGAGATCGAGCATCGCCTGCAGCGAGCCGACGCCGATCACGAGCAGCACGATGCCCGGCACGTCGATCGGGCCGGCCTGGCCACGTTGCGCGTCGGGGCGCAGCATCGCGGTGCAGACCGCGAACGAGAACAGCCCGATCGGCAGATTGATCAGGAAGATCCACGGCCACGAGAAGTTGTCGACGATCCAGCCGCCGACCACCGGCCCGAAGATCGGCGCGAGCAGCACCGTCATCGCCCACAGCGCGAGCGCGATCGTGCGTTTGTCCGGCGGGAACGTGCGCAGCAGGATCGTCTGCGACAGCGGCACCATCGGCCCGGAAAACAGCCCCTGCAGCGCGCGGCAGATCACCAGCACGTGCAGGTCGCGCGCGAGCCCGCACAGCAGCGACGTCAGCGTGAACAGCAGGATCGCGCCGACGAACAGCCGCAGCTCGCCGACGCGGCGCGCGAGCCAGCCCGTCAGCGGCACCGCGATCGCGGCCGCGACCGAATACGAGCTGATCACCCATGTGCCCTGGCTGTTCGATACGCCGAGGCTGCCGGAGATCGCCGGCACCGCGACGTTCGTCACGGTCGAGTCGAGCACCTCGATGAAGGTCGCGAGCGACAGCGCGAACGTCAGCAGCGCGAGCCGGATGCCGCGCACCGGCCGCGCGGCCGGCGCAGGCGCAGGCGCGTCGAACGCGGACGGCGTGACCGGCCCGTCGTGAAGCGGCGACGCGGTGCTCATGCGCCGGCCACCACGACATCGGCCCGCGCGCGCCCGCCCGCGCTTCGGCACGAACCGTTCGATGAAATCGGCGGCCGCGTTGCAGCCGTCCGGCGCGGCCGCGAGCAGCGCACGCGTACGCGCCGCATGCACCGCGAACGCGGGGTCGTCGAGCACGCGCGCGAGCGCCGCGCCGAGCCGCCCGCCGTCGAGCGGGCCGTCGACGCGCACGCCGCAGCCGTTCGCGACGACGCGTTGCGCGTTGTCGAACTGATCGTGCGCGAACGGCGTGACGACTTGCACGATGCCGGCTTCGCACGCGAGCGCCGCCGTGCCGATCCCGCCGTGATGCACGAGCGCGCGGCAGCGCGGCAGCAGCGTGCGCATCGGCACGAAGCGGCGCACGAGCAAACGGTCACTGTCCGGCGCCGCATCCTGCGACGTCAGCAGGATCCCGCGCGCGCCGGTCGCGCGCAGCGCGTCCGCCACCGCGTGCGCGTATGCCGCGTGATCGACGCGTGTCGAACCGGCCGTGAACACGACCGGGGGGTCACCGGCCGCGAGATACGCATCGAGTGCCACATCGTCTTCAGGCGTCGCAATATCGTTGAACAGCGGGAAACCGCTTTGCAGATGATTCGACGGCCAGTCCGGCTGCGGCGGCGCGAACCAGCCGGGAAACAGGCACAGCACGCCATCGGTCGAATGCAGCCAGCGGCCCAGCACGCGCCGCGCGGGCGCGAGCCCGAGCGCGCGGCGCACCGCGTTGAGCGCGGGCCCGCACGTGCGATCGAGCACCTGCCGCTCGATCAGCGTCATCAGCGCCGCCTTCACGGGCAGCGGCCAGCGCGCGGGAATCGTCAGGCGCGGGTGCGTCGGCGGCGCATGCGCGGACAGCAGTGTCGACGGCGACACCTGCACCGATACGTACGGCGTGCCGTGCAACTCCTGCATGAAGCGCGCGGAGAACGCCCACAGCGTGCCGACGAGCACCGTATCGTCGTCGGTCAGCGCACGCAGCGCGTCGTAGTGCGGGCGCAGCGTCGGCGCGATCACCTCCCACAGCGTGCGAAACGACGTGCGCGAATCCCACAGCGCGGGGTTTGCCATCGCGGCCTCGTATTCGGCCGCGGTGCCGATCGGCACGAACGCGAACCCGCAACGGCGCACGACCGCCTCGAACGGCGCATGCGTGCAGAACACGACGTCGTGACCGCGCGCCGCGAGCGTGCGTGCGACGCCGAGCAGCGGATGCACGTCGCCCGCCGAGCCTATTGCGGTCACGATCATCTTCGCCATCGCGCGCCTCGCGGGAGTCAGTAGAAGCCGGGAATCAGCGCCGCGACTTCCCGACGGTACTGCGTGTACGCCGGCCCGAAATACCCGGTCAGCCAGCTTTCCTCGACACGCACCTTGTACGCGAGCGACGCGAACACGAGCAGCACGCCGATCGCGCCGCGCCATTCGCCACCGATCAGCGCCGCGCCGACGAGCGCGATCAGGCAGCCGGTATAGATCGGGTGACGCACGAGCCCATACGGCCCCGTGCGGACGAGCTCGTGGTCTTCCTTCAGCGTGACCGACACACTCCAGTTCGTGCCGAGGTGCAGCCGCGCCCACACCGAGAACAGCAGGCCGGCCACCAGCACCGCGAGCCCGCACTGCGTCTGCAGGCCGAAGCGCTGCCAGTCCGGCACGAGCGCCTGCCAGGACGGATCGGGCAGGATGATCAGCGCGCCGCCGACGATCAGCGGAATCGACTGCAACGTGCGCGAGCGCGACGCTTCCTTGCGCACGGTCGTCTTCACGCCTTGCGAAGTGGCGATCCAGTAGGCGAGCCACACGGCCCACGGAACGACGATGGCGATGGTCTGAACGATATTCACGGCTGGCCTGCCTCGTTGGGATGGGAATTCGGGAGCGCCGCGCGTACCGGACGCACGGCGGACGGCGTCACGACGACAGCGCGTGCATCGGAGCCGGCACGCACGACTGCGCGGCGGCGAGCGCCATGCCGGCGGCGAGCGTCGAGCCGCCGCAGAAAAAGTCGAGCAATGCCGAACGCGTGTATTCGCGCTGCGCGCGGCCTTCGATGTCGAGGAAGTGGCCGGCGTCCGGCACCGTCGCGAACCGTGCGCGCGGCACGTGCGCGCCGAGCTGGCGCACGTCGGCGGGCGTCGTGTATTCGTCGCGCTCGCCGTTCAGGAACAGCAGCTCGCAGCCGATGTTCGAGAACTCGCTGAGGTAGCGCTCCGGCTGCAGCGACAGAATCTGGTCGACGTGGAACGCGACCTGGTCCTGCTCGTCGCGCGGCAGGCGCGTGAGATAGCGGTAGTTGTACAGCTTCATGATGCGCGGCAGGTAGCGGCCGACGGTGTCGTTCAGCAGCTGCGCGGCCTTCAGATTCTCGCCGGCCGCGATGTGGTCGCGGGCGCGCGTCACGTAGTCGACCATCGCGTCGTTCAGGAACGGCGAGAACGAGCAGATCGCCGCGCGCCGCACGCTCGGGCAGCCGCGTGCGAGCGCGAACAGCGACGCGACACCGCCCCACGACACCGACACGAGGTACGCCGGCGCGAAGCGCTCGACCAGGTGCTGCAGGATCGCGGCCTCGTCGTCCTTCGTCAGGATGAAGCAGCCCGGATTGTGCTGGCGCGACTGCCCCGCATACGGCAGGTCGAAGCAGATCGTGTTCATCCGCTCGCCGAGATACTGGACGGTCTGCCCGAACGACGCGGTCGTCGCCAGGGCGCCGTTGACGAGCATTGCCGTGTCGAACGCCGGGTCGAACACGTTGCGTTCGACGTAGACCTTCAGACCATTCGGCAATGGGACCACGTGTTTTTCGGTCAGCATCGTCGTTCTCCGGTTGATGCGGCGTCTCGACGTCGCGGCATGCTGCAGGTGCGCAATGACTGCGCCGGTTTCTTACACGCGATCCGAATCGCGCGATTGGCCAATGCACCGCGGCAATACCGGCGGCATCGATTCATTCCTCGTAGTGCGGCGCCATACTAATACGGACAATATTACTGACTCAAGTCATTCCAACGATACCCTCTACTCTGTTAGGAAATACGGCAGATTCAAATTATTCCCGCATTTTTTATGGTAGGCGGAATTCGATCGAGGGCGATAGCAATCGTTTGCGGGGCGGTGGTCCATTTCCATCAAAACGACAAATATCCGTTCATAATCATAAAGTTACTTCGTTTCATTCGCTTATTTCAAACGGATTTTCATGACCGAATCGTGACGTCGTTTCGCGCATCGACTTCCACGCTTAACCGAATCTCACACAGCTCAATGTTCTTTCATTCCGTAATCGCTTCGACACCTGAAACGATTAACCGGATTGATCGCCCAATTCAGAAAGCGTTTTAAACAAACTCCAATTTTTTTAAACGTCTTTCAATTATTTTTCCGCACCTGCACAACGCTCGAACGGGGCCCCGCTCACCTGCCGCGCAGCCGCCGTCACCGTCCGACCCCGATTTTTTTTATTGATTGAACGATCAATAAAAAACCGCTAAGCTCTCGACTTCCATGGACGGCCCGTCCGGGCGAAAGGAGTCGCGATGCCGAAAGTCGGAATGCGGGAGATTCGCCGCGCACAGTTGATCGACGCCACGCTGCGCTCGATCGACGAGGCGGGCCTGCCCGGCACGACGCTCGCATCGGTCGCGCAACGCGCGAACATCTCGACGGGCATCGTCAGCCACTACTTCGGCGACAAGGACGGCCTGCTCGAAGCGACGATGCGGCACGTGCTGCGCGACCTGTCGGCCACCACGCGCCGCCGCGTGGCGGCACGCAAGGATCCGCGCTCACGGCTGCGCGCGATCGTCGCCGCGAACTTCGACGACACGCAGGTCAGCGCGCCCGTGATGAAGACCTGGCTCGCGTTCTGGTCGCAGAGCATGCACGACCCGATGCTCAAGCGCCTGCAGCACGTCAACACGCGGCGCCTCCACTCGAACCTGTGCGCCGAATTCGCGAAGGCGTTGCCGCGCACGCAAGCGCGCGAGGCCGCCAGCGGCCTCGCCGCGCTGATCGACGGCCTGTGGCTGCGCGGCGCACTCGCCGGCGGCCCGATCGACACCCGGGCTGCATTGAAGCTCGCCCACGATTACATCGACCTGCTGCTCGCGTCCGACTGACGCGTCACGCAGTCGCCCTCAAGGAGATCCTCATGTCCGTATTCGGTTTGCAGCGCCTCTACATCGGCGGCGGTTACGTCGACGCCACGAGCGGCAAGACTTTCGACACCTTCGATCCCGCCACCGGCGAACTGCTCGCGCAGGTGCAGCAGGCCAGCGCGGCCGACGTCGACCGCGCGGTGGCGTCCGCACAGGAAGGCCAGCGTGAATGGGCGGCGATGACCGCGATGCAGCGCTCGCGCATCCTGCGCCGCGCGGTCGACCTGCTGCGCGAGCGCAACGACGAACTCGCGGCGCTGGAAACGCGCGACACGGGCAAGCCGATCGGCGAGACGCTCGCGGTCGACATCGTCACCGGCGCGGACGTGATCGAGTACTACGCTGGCCTCGCGACCGCGATCGAAGGGCTGCAGGTGCCGCTGCGCGCCGAGTCGTTCGTCTACACGCGCCGCGAGCCGCTCGGCGTGTGCGCGGGCATCGGCGCGTGGAACTACCCGATCCAGATCGCGTGCTGGAAGACCGCCCCCGCGCTCGCGGCCGGCAACGCGATGGTGTTCAAGCCGAGCGAAGTCACGCCGCTCACCGCGCTGAAGCTCGCGGAAATCTATACGGAAGCCGGCGTGCCGGCCGGCGTGTTCAACGTCGTGCAGGGCGACGGCTCGGTCGGCGCGCTGCTGACGGGCCACCCGGACATCGCGAAGGTGTCGTTCACGGGCGGCGTCGAAACCGGCAAAAAGGTGATGTCGCTGGCCGGCGCGTCGTCGCTGAAGGAAGTGACGATGGAGCTGGGCGGCAAGTCGCCGCTGATCGTGTTCGACGATGCCGACCTCGACCGCGCGGCCGACATCGCGGTCACCGCCAACTTCTTCAGCTCGGGCCAGGTCTGCACGAACGGCACGCGCGTGTTCGTGCACCGTTCGGTCAAGGACGCGTTCACGCAAAAGGTGCTCGAACGCGTGAAGCGCATCCGTGTCGGCAAGCCGACCGATGCCGAGACCAACTTCGGCCCGCTCGTGTCGGCCGCGCAGCTCGACAAGGTGCTCGGCTTCATCGAAAGCGGCAAGGCCGAAGGCGCGAAGCTGCTCGCGGGCGGCACGCGCCTGACGGATGGCCACTTCGGCGGCGGCCAGTACGTCGCGCCGACCGTGTTCGGCGATTGCCGCGACGACATGAAGATCGTCCGCGAGGAAATCTTCGGGCCGGTGATGAGCATCCTCGATTTCGAATCGGAAGACGAAGTGATCGCCCGCGCGAACGACACGCACTACGGCCTCGCGGCCGGCGTCGTGACCGAGAACCTGTCGCGCGCGCACCGCACGATCCATCGCCTCGAAGCCGGCATCTGCTGGATCAACACGTGGGGCGAATCGCCGGCCGAGATGCCGGTTGGCGGATACAAGCAATCCGGTGTCGGACGCGAGAACGGCATCACGACGCTCGAGCACTACACTCGAATCAAGTCGGTGCAGGTCGAGCTCGGCCGCTACAACCCGGTGTTTTAAGGATCACGAAAGGAGATTGACCGTCATGACGACACGCGAATACGACTACATCATCTGCGGCGCAGGTTCCGCGGGCAACGTGCTCGCAACGCGCCTGACGGAAGATCCGGACGTGACGGTGCTGCTGCTCGAAGCGGGTGGCCCCGACTACCGCTTCGACTTCCGCACGCAGATGCCGGCCGCCCTCGCCTACCCGCTGCAGGGCCGCCGCTACAACTGGGCCTACGAAACCGACCCCGAGCCGCACATGGACAACCGCCGGATGGAATGCGGCCGCGGCAAGGGGCTCGGCGGCTCGTCGCTGATCAACGGCATGTGCTACATCCGCGGCAACGCGCTCGACTACGACAACTGGTCGACGCACAAGGGCCTCGAGAACTGGACGTATCTCGACTGCCTGCCGTACTTCAAGAAGGCCGAAACGCGCGACGTCGGCCCGAACGACTATCACGGCGGCAGCGGCCCCGTGTCGGTCACGACCAGCAAGCCCGGCGTGAACCCGCTGTTCGAGGCCATGGTCGATGCCGGCGTGCAGGCCGGCTATCCGCGCACCGACGACCTGAACGGCTATCAGCAGGAAGGTTTCGGCCCGATGGACCGCACGGTCACGCCGAAGGGCCGCCGCGCCAGCACCGCGCGCGGTTACCTCGACCAGGCGAAGGTGCGCTCGAACCTCGAGATCGTCACGCACGCGCTCGCCGATCGCATCCTGTTCGACGGCAAGCGCGCGTCGGGCGTCACGTACCTGCGCGGCAGCGAACGCGCGACCGCGCATGCGCGCCGCGAAGTGCTCGTGTGCAGCGGCGCGATCGCGTCGCCGCAACTGCTGCAACGCTCGGGCGTCGGCCCCGGCGCATGGCTGAAGGCACTCGACATTCCCGTCGTGCTCGACCTCCCCGGTGTCGGCCAGAACCTGCAGGATCACCTGGAGATGTACATCCAGTACGAGTGCAAGGAGCCGGTCTCGCTGTACCCCGCGCTCAAGTGGTGGAACCAGCCGAAGATCGGCCTCGAATGGATGCTGAACGGCACCGGCCTCGGCGCGAGCAACCACTTCGAGGCGGGCGGTTTCATCCGCACGCGCGACGACGACCTGTGGCCGAACATCCAGTATCACTTCCTGCCTGTCGCGATCAACTACAACGGCTCGAACGCAATCGAGATGCACGGCTTCCAGGCGCACGTCGGCTCGATGCGCTCGCCGAGCCGCGGCCGCGTGAAGCTGCGCTCGCGCGATCCGAACGACCATCCGAGCATCCTGTTCAACTACATGGCCGAAGCGCTCGACTGGCGCGAGTTCCGCGATGCGATCCGTGCGACGCGCGAAATCATGCGGCAGCCCGCGCTCGATCGATATCGCGGCCGCGAGCTGAATCCGGGCGCCGACTGCAAGTCCGACAAGGAACTCGACGCGTTCGTGCGCGCCCGCGCGGAGACCGCGTTCCATCCGTCGTGCTCGTGCAAGATGGGTTACGACGACATGGCCGTGGTCGATGAAGAACGCCGCGTGCACGGGCTCGAAGGGCTGCGCGTCGTCGATGCGTCGATCATGCCGATCATCACGACCGGCAACCTCAATGCGCCGACGATCATGATCGCCGAGAAGATCGCGGACAGGATTCGCGGGCGCAAGCCGCTTGCGCGCGTGGATGTGCCTTACTTCGTCGCGAACGGGGCGATGGCCCGCAATGTCGCGAAGGCCGTGCGGCAGCCGGAAACGGTCTGACCGCGGCGGGCGTGTTGCCCGCGCATCGACGTACTGACGAAACGCCGCCGACAGCACGTGTCGGCGGCGTTTTGCATGGGATCGTCAGCCGCTGTTCACTTCCCGCTTCAACCGCTCGACGTCGACGTTTTTCAAGTAGTTCGTAATGTTCTGCCAGATCGGATGGAACCCGTAGCCGCCGTGCTGCAGTTCATCGAGCGCCTGCTCGCGCGTCCAGCCCTGGTACACCATCCGGTACAACGCCGACACGAGGCCGGTACGATCGGCGCCGTGCTGGCAGTGGATCAGCACCGGGCCGTCCTGGTCGGCCGTGCGCAGCGCCTTCAGCGCGGTCACCATGTCCTCGTCGCGGATGTCCCACGTGTTGATCCGGATGCGCTGCATCCTGATCTGCGTGCCGGCCAGGATGGCGTCGTCCGCGTGAAACGAACGGAAGCTGATGACCTTGCGGATGCCGAGCTTCTGCAGTTCCGGCACGTCCGAGCGCGACAGCTGGGCGCTGCGATACAGCGTCGGCGTGATGCGGTGCAGGTTGTTCACATGCGCATCGGCCACGCTCTGCGCCCATTTGATCGGCCGGGCGGACACCTCGGAGGCCGGATCCGCGTGGGCCGGCTGCACGAGCCCTGCGAGCGTAGCGGCGAGCGCGGCAATGACGGCGATTTTCATGTCGGGTCGGAAATCAGTAAAAGGCGCGCTTGCGCTCGCGGGAAACGATGAACAGCACGATCGCAGCGGCGCTCATCGTCCAGTAGTCGGTCGGGGCCACGCCCAGCCAGTGGATATGCCACGGCACGTTCGCCGGATTGAAGCGGGCCAGGCCATACGCCGGATTCAGCACGAACCACAGGAAATCCTCGGTCAGCCAGAACACCATGATGCACGCGATGATCCGCGCTTCGATGCGCCACGACCACCGTCCGTTGAACACGGCCGGCAGGTGAAAGAACAGCGCGACGAACGGGAACACCCACGCGTGGTAGCCGGTCATCGGCCGCCCGCCCCAGAAGAGGTCGAGCAGCCAGTGATGCTCGATGCGCCACGTCGGCAGATTCGCGGCCCAGCCCGCGCTGCCTTCGATCTGGATCTCGACGTTCGCGAAGAAGTACGCGAGCAGCACGACCCACGCGACGACGAACACCGTATGGCGCGTCGGCACAAAACGCGCGACGCTCATGCGGCCGGCTCCAGGCCCAGCACGCGATCGAGCACGAAGCGGCCGGCGAGCGGCCGCCCGAGCGGCGCGAGGCGGCGGCGCATGTCGGCGAGACGCTCCGGCGCCTGCAGCAGCGCGCGGATCCGGTAGACGAGCGCATCGTCGTCGATCGCCTTCAGCGCGACGCCCTGTTCGAGCAGGAAATCCGCATTGCGCTCTTCCTGGCCCGGAATCGGCGAGTTGACGATCATCGGCAGTTGCATCGCGAGACATTCGGACGTCGTCAGGCCGCCCGGCTTCGTGATCGCGAGATCGGCGCAGGCCATCAGGCGTTCGACCTGCTGCGTGAAACCCTGCGGAAACAGCCGGCCCGGATGCTGCGCGGCCAGTTCCTGCAACGACGCCAGCATCGCCTTGTTCTTGCCGGCCAGCGCGATCAATTGAAAGTCGGCCTCCATCTCGAGCAGGCGCGCGGCGAGCACGTCGAGGCCGCCGAGGCCCGCGCCGCCGGACATCATCAGGAACGTCGGGCGCGCGGGATCGAGGCCGAATTCGGCCGCGCAGGCCGCGCGATCGAGCGGCTGGCCGAACGCCGGCATGATCGGAATGCCGCTGACGTGCACCGTGTCGGGCGCCATGCCGCGCGCATGCATGCGCCACGCGATTTCGTCGTTGGCCGCGAAATAGCCGCGCATGTTCGGCACGACCCACATGCTGTGCAGGTCGAAATCGGTCACCTGCACCCACACCGGCGTGTCGACGCGCCCCTTGCGGATCTCGCGCGACAGCAGTTCGGCGGGCAGGAAGTGCGTGCAGATGATCGCGTCCGGGCGCTGCCGTTCGATTTCCGCGAGCAGCTGGCGGCAGTTGAGCCGCTCGATCGCGCGGCGGATCTTCTGCGATGCCGCGGCCGGATCGACCTCGTCGGTCTTCTGGTACAGATAGCCCCACAGTGCCGGCTGGCTGCTGACGAGCTTGATGTAGAGATCGGTGTACAGCTTGCGGAAGCCGGTGGATACGAAATCCATCACGTCCAGGTGGGTGGCTTCGATGCCGGCGGGATGGTGGTCGGCGAACGCGCGGATCGCTTCGGCCGCCCGGGTATGGCCGGCGCCGGCGCTGACGCTCAGGAGGAGGATCTTCTTGTTTTGCTTTGACATCTGACTGACCGTTTCGATGAAGGTGGCCCGGCGGCGGGTTCGCGGCGGCGCTCTCACGCGGCGGCGGTGTGCGTCCGGCTTACAACAAGCTTGGCAGATCTTGGGCGGTGCGGGCGGGCGGTTACAGCGCAGCGATCGCCGGCATCGACTGCGGAATCATACTGCGTTCGGTCGAGGGTGCCCGGATCGGGGGAGGCGCGAGGCAGTCAGGCGGTCAGGCGGTCAGGCGGTCAGGCGGTCAGGCGGTCAGGCGGTCAGGCGGTCAGGCGGTCAGGCGGTCAGGCGGTCAGGAAGGATAGATGGCGTGGACGGCGTGGGCACCGACGGCACGAAGGCTCAGCGCGCCGCCTGACGCCCGTTCGCGCGTACGAACGAGGCCCGGCACTTCGGCGCGAGCCAGGGTGCTCGTGCGCGATTCGTTTGGAATCCTTGCATGTCGCTTCGGTCAAGGCGATGCATCAGTCGGCCGTGTCCCACGTGCCCCCGATTCAGGGCGATACGACACCCCGCTTCCGCATCCGTTTCCCGCGGACGATCGGATTCCATCGCGACGTCAGGCTCATCGCGCCTTGCAGGCGTTCGAACGCGACGTCCTCCTGCGGCCCGAAGCGGCTGACCGCCGGCCACGCGAGCACGTGATCGAGCCACGCCTGCCATTCATCACCATGAAAGCGGTGACCGACTTCCTGAACGGCGTCCGGCGCTGCAATCACGATGCCCGCCAGCAAGTAGTAGGCCCAAACGCTGCCCGCGCCGACGAGTTGATCGAGCCGGCACACGGACAACGCCGCGAGCAGCCCGTCCACCGACGCGAGATCGGCACGATGCGTGCGAATCGCCCGCGCAACGAGGTTGTGCTGACCGCCATACGCGGCAACAGCGGTCCCGTCGCCAGCGGCGAGTGCGGCCGAGAAGGTCACGAGCGCAGCCATCTCGTCGATGCGCGACGCGTCGTTGCGCGGCCCGCACACACGCAGCACGATCGCGTCGATGACGGCGCCCGGCATGGCCGACGTTTCTCCACTCGCCGCCGCGACGACGGCCAGCCTTTCTCTCAGGTTCTTCGCAGGCGGCATGTCGTCCTGCGCGCCCTTTTCATGTTCGGTACATTCACGGCCATCGCCCCCGTTGCATTCGACACCGCCGGCAATCCGCTCGAGTGCGGCCCAGCCGACATCGGGGTCGTCGAACGCGCATGCATCGATCACGCCGTACGCGGTGTCGAACACGGCGCGCGAGCCGGGGCAGCTACGTTCGGCTTCGGCGAGTTGCTGCATCGACGGCACATGCGAGCACGGACCGCGCGGGTCGCTCAGATCGCATGCGCACATGCCGCCGTCCGAGGCGATCCACGGCGCGAGCCGACCAAGAATCGTGGTCGCTTCTCGGGACAAGTTCGCGCCCACCCGCATACGTATCGCGTGTGACGAGATGACGGTCGTGTCGCCGGCGTCACCCGCCTCCGCCGCGCACGCATCAGCGTCGAGTCGTTCGATCAGGTACTGCAACCACGCGGCCGTGCGCAGCCGGTCAGGCGTCGCGCCGCGGGCATCTCCATACTTTGCTGGATCGGTAAGCATGGGTCTTCCGGGAGTGTTCTGGCCAATTGGAATAGTGGTTAATTCAGTTGGATCGGATGGCGCGGTACGCCGTGCCGATCCTGCAAGGCCGCGCGCATCGGATCGCGACGCATGCGGCCAGCCTGTCATCGCGCTGATATGGACGAAGGCTCGAAAGCATCGAGGAAGCGGAAAGCCGCGTGCATCCAGCCCGCTCTTCGCGCACAGCGAGCGCCCCGGCGGCCTTACACGGAAAACGCGACCGCTCTGCGGAACGAATCCGGCCGCCGTGCCGAATCACGCGACGGTACGGACCCGTCGAAGCTGCCAATACCCGCCGCGCCTGCCGCACGGCCCTCGCACGCGGCGGGCACCCGCTTCGATCCGCGATCGCTTATTGCACGTGGAACTTCGGCGACGTCGCGACCGTGCCGCCCACCGTGCAATCCGGCGTCAGCGTGGCGTTGTTGAACGTCAGCGACGAGTTCGGATCGCTCCACGTCGTCACGACCTTGCTCGGCCCGCAGGTACCGAGCAGCGTGACGTTCACCTTGACGTTATTGATCGTCAACTGCGTCGTGCTGTCGGCCTGCCCCGTCCACGGCGACGCGCTGCTCGCGCTGCCGTTGATCAGCCCGCACGTCGCACCGCCCGAGAACGTCGTCGACGTGATGTTGACGATGCCGGTCGACGTGATCGTGCCGTTGAAGGTCGCGTTACAGGCCGCGGTGATCTGCCCCTTGCTGAGGTTCGTGAGCCCGGTCGCGGAAAAAGGCTCGCCGTTCGGGTTCATCGGCTGACCGTCGGCCCGCGTAACGGTAACTGCGAAAGCAGGCGCGGCCGAAACCGCGGTGAAAGCCACTGCAGCAACAAGCGATACGATTTTGCGAATGCTCATTTGAACTGCCCCCTCTCTTCACAAATGGCGGCACGCCGCCAGGAACGCGACCTCCCGACCGAAAAGGTCCGGCCAGCCAGTCGCAGGAAGCCGCCGACGCGCGTCATGCGCACCGGTCGGCTCAGAACTTGTAGGAAATCCCGACGAACGTGATCAGCGGGTCAGCCTTCAGCCGCGTGCGCGTGGTGGCAAGCGTCGAGCCGTCGGCCGCCTTGATCACGAGCGACGAGTAGGTCTTCAGCGGCATGTAGGTCAGCGTCGCCGTGAGCCCCCAGTGCTTGTCGATCGCGTAGCTCGCGCCGACGTTGTAGACCGGCGTGAACGACGACGACGCCTTGCCCTCCACCGACGTCGGCCCCGGCTTGCCGGCACCGGCCGCAAGCACGCTGCCGAGGTTCTCGTTGATGTCCTTCGCGAAGTTGCCATTCAGCTCGATGTTGCTGAACCAGCTGTAGGCCACGCCGATCCCGACGAACGGCCGGAACCGCGCGGTCGGCGAATTGAAGTAGTACTGCAGAATGATTGTCGGGCTCCACTGCCGCGCGTTCTTCACCGCCGGCTGGTTCGCCGGGTCGTCCATGTTGACGCTGCCGAGCGCGCCGGCCGGGCCGGGCGGCCGGATCGTGCCGTGCCCGGTCAGCGTGAACTCGGGCGGCACGCCGAGCACCGACGTCACCGCAATGTGATCGGTGAAGAAGTGCGTGAGCGTGAGGCCGACGGTATCGGCGTTGTTGACCGTCAGGCTCGTGCCCGGCGACGTGAACGACCCGGGCAGGCGCAGCGGCCCGTTGATCGGCATGCTCGCGAGATTCGTCGTCAACCCGTTGGTCGAATCCTGCGGCATGATGTGCAGCCAGCCCAGCGTCGCGACGTTGTCGCCCGCCTGCTGGGCCGATGCGAGCGTCGACACGCCTGCGACGACACCCGCGACAATCAGCTTCTTCATGAAGTCTCCCCTCATTCTGTCCGGGCGCCGCGCATCCGCGCGCGGCGCCACCGTGTCTCCATCCAGGCGTGCGTCACTGCACGAATGCGCCGACCGTGAAGTACGGGTTGCTCGTATCGTTCATGTCGAGGAACCCGAATACGCCGCCGGTGAACACGAACTTGCCGGTCGCCGGCCCCGACGCCGCATCCGCATGCACGGTCGTGACGACACCGGGCACCTTCTGCGTGTAGTCGAGATTCAGCGCACGCGTGAGCGCGGCCTGCGACGCATTGAACGGATCGAGCAGCGTGGCCTGCGCGCCGACGAGCGCGGTCGCGCGGTAGTTGAACGCGCTGTCGACACCCGTGTACTCGCCGTTCTGCGAGCCTTGCGCGATCGCCGTCTGCGGGCTCAGGAACGAGATGCCCGATTCGTCGTCCGCGCTCGGCGGGCCTTGCGTGAGGTCCGCGTTGGCTGCACCCGTGCGGATGAAGATCGGCACGAGCTGGTTGCGCAGCTTGCCGACGATCAGGATCCCCTTGCCGGCCTTCGCCGGATCGACCGCCGCGAGCGTCGGCTGAATCTGCGGCAGGTAGTTGAGCGACTGGAACGCCGGCGCATCGGGCCGCAGCGCGAACGGCTGGTTCACGGTCGCGCTCGATGCAAGCGGCTGCCCGCCGTTCTTCTTGCCGAAGTTGTCGGTCTCGACGTAGCTGCCGTCCGCGTTGATCGTCACCTGCTGGTCGAGCGCCACCGGCTGGAAGCTCTGCGACGGCACCTGGTGATAGCCGAGCTGGTTGTACTTGCCGGCGATCTTCGTCAGGTCGGTTTCCAGCGACGAGAAACTGATGAACGGGTAGTACGGGAACGTCGTCTTCGTGATCTTGCCGACGCCGATCACGCCGTCGAACTGAATCGTCGCGCCGGGAATCGCGCCGCCCAGCACGCCCTCGCCGAGGAACAGCCGCGCGGGCCGGTTCGGGTCGAGGCTCGCGTTCTGCATCCGGAACGTGCACTGGTTCAGCTTCACCGTCGGCAGCCCCGTTTCGTCGGCGAGCGTGCCGTCGACCACGTTGGCCGGCGTCGTGTCGCGGGTCGGCTGCACGGTGCCCGTGGTGGTCGGCACCGGCGATGCGAGATACGTCATCCGGTACGTCATTTTCGTCGTGTCGAGCTGCACCTTCACGAGCTCGCCCGATCCCGACCCGCCGACGAACACCGTGTTGTAGTCGATCGTCTGCGGGCACAGCCGAACTACCGGTGCGGGCGGCGGGTCGCCGTCGCCGCCGCAGGCGGCCAGCACGGGTGCGAGCGACGCCGCTGCCATCCATTGCTTCAAATTCATAGGAATCCTCTTGAAATTCGATTCGCCGGCGGCGACGCATGCGCCGCTGGTTTTACGTGTTCAATGCAGGGTTACTGGACGAACGCGCCGACCGTGAAGAACGGGTTGACCTGGCTGTTGTTGACGACCATCGCGTAGACGTTGCCGGCCGTCACGATCCAGCCCGTATCGCCCTTCTTGAAGATCGCCACGTTGCCGCTCGCACCCTTCGCGTTGAAGTCCTGCGAGGCCGTGACCTTGATCTTGCCGGGCGTGGCCTGCGTATAGTCGAGCGCGAACTGCGAGGTCACCGACGACGTCTGCGGATCAATGAACGCCGCGGTATTGCCCTGGAACAGCGTCGACGTATAGTTCGCGGCCATCGTCGACACGGCAGTGCCGTCGTTACAGGTTCCGGCTTCCGTCAGGAAGGTGCCATTGACGAACTTGCCAGGCAGATCCGGGTGCGGCACGTTTGGATTGAAGCTCGGGCCTGCCGACGGGAAGAAGCTCGTCGTGCCGGGAGACGTCACGACGCCGCATGCGGATGCGCTGGTCGCGCCGATGTAACCGCCCTTCAGCGAATTGGCGGCAATCGCGGTGGCTGACGACAGCATCGAGATCCCGACTTCGGCATCGGCGACCGACGCGAGCGGATTGGCCGGATCGACATACGTATAGCCGACACGAATCACGACCGGTATCCGTACGCCGTTCAGCTTGCCGACGATCATGATGCCTTTGGCCTGACTCGACGCAAGGAGGATGAGCGACGACCCCTGCCCCGCGATCGGATACGAGGCCACGCCAAACGCATTCGGCAGCCCGTTGCTCACGAACACGTTGTCGGCCGACCCGTCCGCATTCTTGCGAAGCGTCCAGGGGGTCCCGGTCGTCTGACACGAGTAGTCGCTGCCTTGCGTGATCGTGCACGAACCGTCCGCATTGAGCGTCTGGTTCCAGTTGACGACGTCCGGCTCCCAGCCGATTGGCCCCGGCGCGCTCTGCCCCCGCCGATCGGCGACAGATGGATGCCTACCTCGTTGTAATTGCCCGCGACCTTCGAAAAGTCGGTTTCCGTTTCGATGAAGCCGATGAACGGGTAGAAATCGAACGTCCGCGACGGCACGTAGCCGATGGGCGTGGGGGCCCCGAGGTCGATACCCTTGTACGCAATCGTCGCCCCCGGAATCCCGCCACCCACCACGCCATTGCCGACGAACAGCATCGGCGGATCGGCACGGTTGATCGTCACCGAATACGCACCGTCGCTCGTCGCGCCGCTGTCGAGCACGAATGCGCAGCGGTTCTGCTCGGCGGTCGGGAGCGTGGTCGGATGATGGAATGCGCCGCTGATCGTCAGGCCCGCGCGCGTGTTGTTGACTTGCCCGGCCGACGTCGGCACCGACGATTCGATGAACTGCATCTGATAGGTGAGCTTAGTCGTGTCGAACTTCACCTTCACGTACTCGCCGCTGCCCGCGCCGCCCGTATACGTCGTCGTGTAATCGAGCGCATCCGGACACAGCTTCGTCACGACGGGCGGCGTCGTTTCGGCACCGCTCGGCCCGCATGCGCTGCCCGAGCACTGCGGCACGTTGATCGGCCCCGGATCGTCGCCGCCGCCGCAACCGGCGACGAACGGCAGCGCCAGTACCGCGCACGACAGAATCGCCTTCCGCCATTCAGGAATGCAAAGCATCAACCCCTCCTTTTCAGGTACGACAAGTCTCGTCCGGACAGGCTGCATGGCCCGCCGGTTGGTATCGCGCCGCGGCACGAAAGCGCGGCGCATGACGGTGCGCGCAAGACGGCCGCGATGCCGGTCAGGCAAATGCGGCACGCGCCGCGGCGGCAGGCAAACGCTCTCCCGCGGCGCCGTCAAGCAGCAAGGCGCCGTGAGAACGATCGAAACGGGAAGTGGTTCGCCGCTACACGGCGAGAGAGCAATGCAGACACGCGATCTGCATCGCGCCTGCATTCAGCGAAAAAACGGGAAACGGCAGTCCGACTGGCCCCGCGGATAGGCGTCTCATGTATGGGTCTCCATCCGTACGCTTGATTCGTTATCGTGATGCGTCGTTGGTGGAGACTATGATCGGACGATACCCACAAGTAAATGGATGCAGAGTTCCAAACGACGGAAACCACGCAATCCTAGCGTTTACACGGTATTTGACAGATTTTCAAACAGCCTTCATTTTATTTGCTCAGACAAATACCCAGGCGGTATAACACGCGTTTGAATGGTGACCGCCAATCCGCGCCTGGCCACGCCAGCCGGGCCTCAGCCGCCCGCTGCATGTTGCGGCGCAACCTTACACGTCGATGATCGCGAGCGTGCCGTGGCTGCCCGGCAGCACCGCATGACGCACACCGGCGAGCGCGAGGTACATCTGGCCGGCCTCAACCACGACCGTCTCGCCCCCGACCTCGAGCATCATCCGGCCGTCGAGCACCAGCAGCCCCTCGTTGTAGTCGTGCACTTCCGCTTCGTAAGCCTGCGCATCCATGCGCAGCACCTTGATCCTGGCCGGCCCGACCTCGCCGACGATCGTGGATTTCCACGCGACGGGCTGCGCCGCCGCCACGGATTTGAAGTCGATCAAAGACATGCGCGCCGCTCCGTGAACGATGAAAGGAACGCATTATCGCGAGCGCGGCGGATGCCGTCCCGGTACGGCGCGACGGCCTTCGGGCGGCACAGTCGGCCGGCCGGCCGCGCTGCCGCCACGCCGAAACGCGCTCGCCGCCCGGTTCGCCGAAAACACTTCGAATTGTTCGTACGGCTCAAATAAAGCGCAGCTTTATTGAGCAATGCGTGACCATTTCCCGCAAATCCGGCACCGACACCGCACGCCCTTTCCACGAGAATGCATTTCCATCTACCGATTGCTAATATGGCGGTCCTGCGATCCCGCACCACAACGCCGTTCGACATGACGCCCGTTCGCCATGCCGTCCCCGATCCCGGCCGCTTCGCAGCGGCGGCGACGCCGGGCACGTGCGGCGCACGCCGTCGCGCCGGCCGGCCGTGCCATCCGTGAGCATGCAACCGATCCTTTCCGTCTCAGACCTCTCCAAGACTTACGCGTCCGGCTTCCAGGCGCTGAAGCACGTGACCCTCGACATCCGCCCCGGCGAGATCTTCGCGCTGCTCGGGCCGAACGGCGCCGGCAAGACGACGCTGATCGGCTCGATCTGCGGCATCGTCACGCCGACCGAAGGCCGCGTGACGGTCGGCGGCCACGACATCCGCGATCAATACCGCGCGGCCCGCGAAATGATCGGCCTCGTGCCGCAGGAACTGACCACCGACGCGTTCGAGACCGTGTGGGCGACCGTGTCGTTCAGCCGCGGCCTGTTCGGCAAGGCGCCCGATCCCGCGTACATCGAGAAGACGCTGAAAGCACTGTCGCTGTGGGACAAGCGCGACAACAAGCTGATGACGCTGTCGGGCGGCATGAAGCGCCGCGTGATGATCGCGAAGGCGCTGTCGCACGAGCCGCGCATCCTGTTCCTCGACGAACCGACGGCCGGCGTCGACGTCGAGTTGCGCCGCGACATGTGGAAGCTCGTCGATTCGCTGCGCGACAACGGCGTGACGATCCTGCTGACCACGCACTACATCGAGGAAGCCGAGGAAATGGCCGACCGCATCGGCATCATCCTCGGCGGCGAGCTCGTGCTCGTCGAGGAAAAGCACGAGCTGATGCGCAAGCTCGGCAAGAAGCAGCTCACCGTGCAGCTCGAGCACCCGCTCGCCGACGTGCCGCCCGCACTCGCGCCGTTCGGGCTCGAACGCGCGGACGACGGCGCCGCGCTCGTCTACACGTACGACTCGCAGCGCGACGACGCGAGCATCGCGAAGCTGATCAACGCGCTCGGCTCGGCCGGCATCGGTTTCCGCGACCTGCACACGACGCAGAGCTCGCTCGAGGACATTTTCGTCAGCCTGATCGACAACCGCCGCAACGGCACGCAAGGAGCCTGACGCATGAACTGGCATGGCATCCGCGCGATCTACCGCGCAGAAATGGCCCGCACGCGCCGCACGCTGATGCAGAGCATCATCGCGCCGGTGATTTCCACATCGCTGTACTTCGTGGTGTTCGGCTCCGCGATCGGCTCGCGCATCAGCGACGTGAACGGCATCGGCTACGGCTCGTTCATCGTGCCGGGGCTCGTGATGCTGTCGCTGCTGTCGCAGAGCATCTCGAACGCGTCGTTCGGCATCTACTTCCCGCGCTTCACGGGCACGATCTACGAAATTCTCTCCGCGCCCGTGTCGTACTGGGAAATCGTGATCGCGTACGTGGGCGCGGCCGCGTCGAAGTCGATCCTGCTCGGCGTGATCATCCTCGCCACGGCCGGCCTGTTCGTGCCGCTGCACATCCTGCATCCGTTCTGGATGGTGCTGTTCCTCGTGCTGACGGCGGTCACGTTCAGCCTGTTCGGCTTCGTGATCGGCATCTGGGCCGACAGCTTCGAGAAGCTGCAGCTCGTGCCGCTCCTGATCATCACGCCGCTCACGTTCCTCGGCGGCAGCTTCTACTCGGTCGACATGCTGCCGCCCGCGTGGCGCGTGGTCACGCTGTTCAACCCGATCGTCTACCTGGTCAGCGGCTTCCGCTGGTCGTTCTACGGGATCGCCGACGTGCACGTGGGCGTCAGCCTCGGTGCAACGTCGCTGTTCCTCGTGATCCTGCTGGCGATCGTCGCGTGGATGTTCCGCACCGGCTACAAGCTGAAGAATTAATTGATGCGCGACGGCCGCCCCCCGCGCGGCCGCCGATGACGCATTTGGGCAAGCAGGCGGCGCTTTTCCTCTGATGCGGCATTTTGTGGTCGCGTCTACTGAACATGAAGCATCGGGGCCGCGAAGCACGCGCTTCGCGGCCCCTTTTCATTTCAGAGGACGCCATGCCCGCCGCCACCGCTCCCGCCTCCGCCGCCGCCCGGCTCGAACGCCTGCCGTTCTCCGGCTATCACAAGCGGATCTTCTTCATCATCGCGATCGCGTTCTTCTTCGACTCGGTCGACCTCGGCACGATGACGTTCGTGCTCGGCTCGATCCGCAAGGAGTTCGGGCTGTCGACCGCGGCCGCCGGCCTCGTCGCGAGCGCGAGCTTCTTCGGGATGGTGCTCGGCGCGGCCGTGGCCGGCCTGCTCGCCGACCGCTTCGGCCGCCGGCCCGTGTTCCAGTGGAGCATGGTGCTGTGGGGCGCGGCCTCTTATCTGTGCTCGACCGCGCAGAGCGTCGACGCGCTGATCGTCTACCGCGTGCTGCTCGGGATCGGGATGGGGATGGAATTCCCGGTCGCGCAGACCTTGCTGTCCGAATTCGTGCCGACCGAGAAGCGCGGCCGCCTGATCGCGCTGATGGACGGCTTCTGGCCGCTCGGCTTCATCACGGCCGGCATCGTCGCGTACTTCGTGCTGCCGCAATTCGGCTGGCGCACGGTGTTCGCGCTGCTCGCGATTCCCGCCGTGTTCGTGCTCGTGGTGCGCCGCATCGTGCCGGAATCGCCGCGCTGGCTCGAGCATGCGGGCCGGCACACGGAAGCCGACACGGTGATGCACACGATCGAGGCGAAGGTGATGCGCTCGGCCGGCGTGACGACGCTGCCGCCGCCGTCGCGGCTCGCCGAGCCGGCCGTCGCGCGTGGCCACGGCGCGCTGCGCGAAATCTGGAGCGGCGTGTACCGCCGCCGCACGGTGATGGTGTGGCTGCTGTGGTTCTTCGCGCTGCTCGGCTTCTACGGTCTCACGTCGTGGCTCGGCGCGCTGCTGCAGCAGGCCGGCTTCGAGGTCACGAAATCGGTGTTCTACACGGTGCTGATCTCGCTCGGCGGCGTGCCGGGCTTCCTGTGCGCCGCGTGGCTCGTCGAACGCTGGGGGCGCAAGCCGACCTGCATCGCGTCGCTGATCGGCGGCGCCGTGATGGCGTACGCGTACGGCCAGAGCGCGCTGTACGGCGGCAGCACGGCGCTGCTGATCGGCACCGGCCTCGCGATGCAGTTCTTCCTGTTCGGGATGTGGGCCGCGCTGTACACGTACACGCCGGAGCTGTACGGCACCGGCGCGCGCGCGACGGGCTCGGGCTTCGCGTCGGCGATCGGGCGCGTCGGCTCGTTGATCGGGCCTTACGTGGTCGGCGTCGTGCTGCCGGTGTTCGGCCAGGGCGGCGTGTTCACGCTCGGCGCGCTGTCGTTCATCGCGGCCGCGCTTGCCGTGTGGACGCTCGGGATCGAGACGAAGGGCCTTGCGCTGGAACAGCTCGCAGCGGGCGATGAAGCGGGTGGCGGCGGCAGGTACGCGGCTGCGGCGGACAAGCTCTCCTGAGCGCCCGATCGACCCGGATGTTCACGATAGCCGGGACAGTACGCAGCGCCGTGCCCGGCTGCTGCGCGAAGCGGCCGGATTCGTGGCCGGATTCGCGGCCAGACTCGCGGCCGGACCGACGCTGCCGGACCGAGCCGAGACGCCCTGTCGCTCGCCTGCCCGGCCAGTGCGCTGTGCCCGATCCAGCCGCTCGATCTCGACCTCATCCTGCCGAGGCACGGCCCGGCCCTCATGCACGACATCCCGCGCGTGCATGCCGGTGCGATCGCATATTGCGAAACCGCCCCCGCATAGGCGGCGGAGGCGGCAATCCAGGAGCGGTACGGCAGGTGCCGGTCAGGCCCCGGCGACGATGAACTCTTCGGCCGCCTTGCGCTGCACCGCGGCCATCACCGCCAGTTCGCGCTTGCTGCGCGAGTCGCCGGACACGACACCCGTCGCGTGCTTCGCCTTCGCGCCGAGCGGGAAAAACACGAACGACGCGCCGGCCGGCGCCGCCGGCTCCGCACGCAGGCGTTTGTTCAGGATTTTCAGGTATTTCTTCTTCGAGACTTCTTTAGCAGCCATGGCGCCCTCCGCGTGAACGTGGTGAGGATCAGCATACCAGTTTTGGCGACGGGCTCCGGAACGGCGCAGCGTCGCCGCACGAATCGATCTGCCCTAGAATGGAGCACGCTTTCGCGACTTGTCCCCCGCCCGAGACCGCATGTCCTCATCGGAGCGCTCCCATGCATGTCGAGTTGTTCGCGCAGCATCACGCTTGTACCGGCTGGCAGGGCGACATGGCCCGGCGCATCGCCGCATTCGACTGGGCCGCCACCGGGCTGGGGCCGCTCGACGGGTGGCCGGCCAGCCTCGTCACGGCCGTGCGCACGGTGCTCGCGTCGCCGCTGCCGCTGGTGATGCTGTGGGGCCGCCCCGGCTACATGATCTACAACGACGCGTATGCCGGGTTCGCTGGCGGGCGCCATCCGTATCTGCTCGGCCAGCCGGTCGAACTCGGCTGGCCCGAAGTCGCCGATTTCAACCGTAACGTGATGGACACCTGCCTCGCCGGCGGCACGCTGTCCTATCGCGACAAGGCCCTCGTGCTGCTGCGCAGCGGCCGCCCCGAAGACGTCTGGATGGATCTGCACTACAGCCCGATCCCCGACGACGACGGTGCACCGGGCGGCGTGCTCGCCGTCGTCGTCGAGACCACCGAACGCGTGCTCGCCACGCGCCACCGCGATCGCGCGGAAGCGGCGCTGCAGGCATCCAACGCCCGGCTGCGCGACCTGACCGAGACGCTCGAGCAGCGCGTGACCGACGCGATCGCGGAGCGCGCGGCGATCGAGGAACAGTTGCGTCATGCACAGAAGATGGAAGCGATCGGCAACCTGACCGGCGGCATCGCGCACGACTTCAACAACGTGCTGCAGGTGATCAGCGGCAACCTGCAGATCCTCTCCGTCGAACTCGGCGCCCATGCAGGCGCGCAACCCCGGATCGAGAACGCGAACAACGCCGTGCGGCGCGGTGCGCAACTGGCGTCGCACCTGCTCGCCTTCGCGCGCCGCCAACCGCTCGCGCCGACGACGCTGAATCCGCGGCAACTGATCGTGGACATGAGCGAGATGCTGCGCCGCGCGCTCGGCGAAACGGTCCGGATCGTCCCCGCGCTGGCGCCCGATGTCGGCAACGTGCTCGCCGACCGGCACCAGCTCGAAAACGCACTCCTGAACCTTGCGCTCAATGCGCGTGACGCGATGCGCGGCGACGGCACGCTGACGATCGCCGCCTACAACGTGCAGTCAGGCGATGCGTCGGGCGCCTGCCGCGCGCCGACGCCACCCGGCGAATACGTGACGCTCGAGCTCGCCGACACGGGCACCGGCATGACGGCGGACGTGCTCGAGCGCGCGTTCGAACCGTTCTTCACGACCAAGCCGGATGGCGAAGGCACGGGGCTCGGGCTCAGCATGGTGTTCGGCTTCGTCAAGCAGAGCGGCGGCCATGTGTCGATCGACAGCACGCCGGGCAAGGGCACCACCGTGCGCCTCACGTTTCCGCGCTGCCACGGCGCGGCCGAGGAGCAGGCCCGCCTACCGCAGCACGTCGCGGTGCGCGGCCGCGAGACCATCCTCGTCGTCGAGGACGATGCGGACGTCCGCCTGACCGTGGTCGACATGCTCGCGCAACTCGGCTACAAGGTCATCACGGCGTCCAGCGGCGAAGCCGCATTGCGCGTGCTCGACAGCGAGACGCCAATCGACCTGCTGTTTACCGACGTGATCATGCCCGGCCGCGTGAAGGGCGGCGAACTCGGACGCCGTGCCGCGCTGCGCAAGCCGCCGTTGCCCGTGCTGTTCACGTCCGGCTACACGCGAGACGAGATCTTCCATGCGGGACGGCTGGACCCCGGCGTGATGCTGCTCGGCAAGCCATACCGGCGCGACGAACTCGCCGCCCGGATCCGCAGCGCGCTCGATGCGGGCGCCGGCACGACATGACGGATTGCCGGCGCAACGCCGCACACGCCGGTCGCCCCTGAGATTTTTTTCCTGCGATGTCGATTCGCGCCGCCGCCGCACGTCGTGTCGTCGTAACCGTTCATTTGGCCGTCGCCCCCGACGGATACCCTCATTCTTGTTCAAGGAGAGTCGCCATGCGCGTCCTCGTCATCGTCAAAGCCACCACCGATTCCGAATCCGGCCGGATGCCCGACCCCGAAATGATCGCCGCGATGGGCCGGTTCAACGAAGAACTGGCGCAAGCCGGCATCCTGCTCGCGGCCGACGGGCTGCACCCGAGCATGCGCGGCAAGCGCGTGCACTTCGCGGGCAAGAACCGCACCGTCATCGACGGCCCGTTCGCCGAAACGAAGGAACTCGTCGCCGGCTTCTGGCTGTGGCAGGTGAAATCGATGGAAGAGGCCGTCGAATGGGTGAAGCGCTGCCCGAACCCGATGCCCGGCGATTCCGACATCGAGATCCGCCCGCTGTTCGAGGCCGAAGACTTCAGCCCGGCTTTCACGGACGCGCTGCAAGCGCAAAAGGCACGGCTGAGCGCACAAGCCGAAGCCGGAAAACACATGTAAATCGCGGCGGCGCCAGACGGTTTCGCATGACCGCCGGGCGCCGCCCCTACCCGCTGATACGTGCGCGTCTTACGCGCGTTTGCGCGGCACCGCGAGCCGCTCGACCGCGCCGCCGGTCACGTCCTTGAACATCCCGGCATTGCCGTACGCCCGCGCGGCGAGCATCGCGCCATAGACCAGCGACACGAACGTCGCGGCCTCGGTCTGCACCGATATGCCCGGTTGCACGACGCCGTCTTTCACCCCCGCCTCGAGCACGCGCACCAGCCATGCGGCGAGGTCGTCGAAATGCGCCCTCACCGCCCGCGCGACGTCGTCGGGCAGCGCCGGCAGTTCCGCGCCGAGCATGCCGGCGACGCAGAACGGCGCGCTGTCGTCCGCGATGCAGCGTTCCCAGTAGCCGATGTACGCGCGCATCTGCACCAGCGCGTCGGCGCCGCTCGCGTCGAGCAGCGACATGTCGGCATCGAAATTCGCCTGCGACTGCTGCAGCACGGCGACCGCCAGATCGGCCTTCGTCGGGAAATGGTGGTGGATGCTCGCCTTCCGGATGTCGATCGCGTCGGCGATGTCGGCATAGCTGAACCCGCTGTAGCCGCGCCGCATGATCAGTTGCCGCCCGGCTTCGAGAATGCGGCCCGCGGTACTGTCCCCAGTGATCGTCATATCTGCCTACCATCTAGTCGGATGAAAAAACCAGGATAGTTTACCGCTACGAGATACTGTTTTCCAGCCGCGCTTTCTCCTTGAAATAAAAACTACCTACTAGTAGGATGGCTACATCGACGGAACAAGACAACTGTCGATACCCGACGGTTCCCAACCTGCCTTTCTTCTGGAGAATGAAAATGAAGCGCCTTTCCCGAATCCGCCAGCTCGCCGCCGCACTCGCCGTTTCCGCCGCCGCCTTCGGTTCGCACGCGGCCGTCGCCGCCCCCGTCAAGAACGTGGTGCTGGTTCACGGCTACTTCGCCGACGGCTCGGGCTGGCAAGCCGTCTCGAACATCCTGACGCGCGACGGCTACAAGGTTTCCGTCGTTCAGCAGCCGGAAACGTCGTTCGACGACGACGTGAAGGCAACCCGGCGCGTCGTCGACGCGCAGGACGGCCCGAGCATCCTCGTCGGCCACAGCTATGGCGGCGCGGTGATCACCGAAGCCGGCAACGACGACAAGGTCGCGGGCCTCGTCTACGTGGCCGCGTTCCAGCCCGACACCGGCGAAAGCCCGCTCGACCTGACCAAGAAGACGCCGCCCGCGACGAAGGCGATCAAGGCCACCGAAGACGGCCACCTGTATTTCGACGAAGCGTCGTTCCACGCCGACTTCGCGGCCGACGTGCCGGCCGCCGAAGCGAAATTCATGGCGATCTCGCAGGTGACGCCGGCCGCGCAGTCGTTCGGCGTGCCGATCACGCATGCCGCATGGCGGACGAAGCCGAGCTGGGCAGTGGTCGCCACGGCCGACCGCGCGATCAACCCCGAACTCGAACGCTTCATGACGCAACGCGCCGGCAGCAAGACGATCGAACTCAAGTCGAGCCACGTCGCGTACATCTCGCACCCGGCCGAAGTCGCGAAGCTGATCGAACAGGCAGCCAAGGGCGCCGGCAAGGAGTGAGGCAAGGTATTGCCCGATTCCGCCAGTTGACGTTCCGCCGCCGAGTAACGTATCGTTTTGGTACGTTACTCGGCGAAATCCTTCCGTCATGCACTCCCGCTTCGACCGTTTCCGCATCACAGCGCTCGGCGCCCAGCTCGAAGCGCTGATCGCGCAACCCGAGCGCTACGTCGAATTCGCGGCGCTGTCGCGCGTCGGCGTCGCCGCGATCGGTGCGATCCAGCACGAGATAGCGCACAAATTCCCCGAAATCGAAACCGACACCACGGCCCGCCAGTTCTGCGGCGCGATGGTCGCGGAAATCATGCGCCGCCACGGGCACGATGTCGTGCAGGCACGCGGGCGGCTCGGCGGCACGCCGTTCAGCTATGGCGCGGTGTTCAGCGCGTATCCGCAGGTGCTGCCTTTCGCCGACGTCATCGCCGCGCTGGCGCGCCTGCCCGACCGGCTCGCCGCGTATGCGGCACAAGTGCCGGCCGCGCTGCGGACACGCCGCCCCGACGGCACCGGTTTCTCGCTCGTCGAGCATGCGTGCCACCTGCGCGATCTGGACGCGGTGTTCGCCGAGCGCATCGACGCCGTACGCACGCTCGACCTGCCCGTGATTGCATCCGTCGACGGCACCGCGCTTGCCGCGCAACGCGACTATCTCGCACAGCCGCTCGACGCTGCCGTCACGGCATTCCGCACGGGCCGCGCCGCGCTGTGTGCAACCGCGGCCGCGCTAGATTCCGCGCAGCTCGCCCGCTGCGGGTTGCGCGACGGCATCCGCCGCCTGTCGCTCGACGAACTCGTGCGCGAGCTGCTCGACCACGACCGCACGCACGTGCTCGAACTCGACGAACTGCTCGCCGAACTCGAATTGCCGCCCCTGCCTTCCGCGCCCGCACCATGACCCAGCCCACGCCCGTCGTCTTCATTCACGGTTTCATCGGCACGCTCGACGTGCGCGGGTGGAACGGCCCGCATCTCGCCCCCGACCTGCTCGGCTACGGCACGCATCGCGCGACGCCGTTCGACGCGATCACGCTCGCTGCGCAGGTCGAGCACCTTCGCCATGCCGTCGATACGCACTTCGGCGCGCAGCCGGTCGATGTCTTCGGCCACTCGGTCGGCGGCGCGATCGCGATGCTGTTCGCGCATGCGCACCCGGAACGCGTGCGGCGGATCGTCAACGTCGAGGGCAACTTCACGCTCGACGATGCGTTCTGGTCGGCGTCGGTCGGCCGCATGACGCCAGCCGAAGCCGATGCGATGCTCGACGGCCTGCGTGCCGATCCGCAAGGCTGGCTGCGCGGCGCGATCGACGCGCCGTCGCCGGGCCTGCTCGACGACGCCCGCCGCTGGCTCGCGCACCAACCCGCATCGACGCTGCGCGCGATGGGCCGCTCGGTGGTCGCGACGACGGGCGAACCGGGCTATCTGCAGGCACTCGCGCAAGTGTTCGAGCGTCACCCGGTCTGGCTGATGGCCGGCGAACGCTCGCGCGCTGGCTGGCACGTGCCCGACTGGGCGCTCGCGCGCTGCGCCGGCTTCGACACGATCGAGCGCTGCGGGCACCTGATCCCGGCCGAGCGACCCGATGCGTTTCGCGCGGCGCTCGGGCGCATCGTGTCCGCGCCGCCAGCCTGACAACCCGTAGGATTCGCCGAAATTTGGTTGAAAGGCGCGGTTGCTAGAGTCGCCAGAACAGGGTTTTCCCGGCGTCTGCGCCGGACGGGATCGACACATGCGAGGATCGACAAACCTGGCACGCGCTTTCTGGCTGATTCTGCTGCTCGCCATTTCGGGCCCTGCTCTCGCATTCCACGCGCGGGTCGTCGCCATTCCCAGCGCCGCGATGAACGAGACGCTCAAGGCCACCGTCGTGCTGCCCGACGCCTATGCGCGCGGCGCCCGCGACGGCGACCGCTATCCGGTCGTCTACCTGTTGCACGGCTCGGGCGGCGATCACACCGACTGGACGTCGAACACGCACATCGCCGCGCTGGCCGACCGTTACCACGTGATCCTCGTGATGCCCGACGGCGGGCACGAGAGCTGGTACATCGACAGCCCGTTCGACTCGGGCAGCCGCTACGAAACCTTCATCGGCGACGAAGTCGTGTCGTACATCGACTTGCACTTCCGCACGATTGCGATGCAACGCGCCCGCGCGATCACCGGGCTCAGCATGGGCGGCTTCGGCGCGCTGCGCATCGCGCTCGACCGGCCCGACACGTTCGGCGCGGTCGGCAGCATCAGCGGCGCGGTCGATCCGCGCTGCTGCTCGGACGAGCCGGGCATCGCACACGTGTTCGGCGACCCCGACCGCCATCCGTCGTTCTGGAACCGCAACGTGATCGTCGCCAGCGCCAGCGCGTTCGTGCGCGCGCATCTCGACCTGACGATCGATTGCGGCCGCGACGACGCGCTCGTCGGCTCGAACCGCACGCTGCACGAACGGCTCGTCGCGCTCGGCGTGCCGCACGACTATGCGGAGCGGCCGGGCGGTCATACGTGGGATTACTGGGCGAATGCGATCCGCTACCAGATGCGGTTCTTCGCGACGTCGTTCCAGCAGCGCGGCTATGCGTACCATCCGGCGCCCCATGCGCCGGGCATGACGCGCGCGGGCTGACGCGCGCCGCATCGCCGCGCCGCGACGCGGCCCGGTGAACCCGGTGGTACGATGCGCGGGCATCGACCACCCGACACCTTCCATGCCGCGCGACAACTTTGCGGACCTCCTCGCCTTCATCGCCGTCGCGCGCGAGCGCAGCTTCACGCGGGCGGCCGCTCAGCTCGGCGTCTCGCAATCCGCGCTCAGCCATACGATCCGCTCGCTCGAAACGCGCCTCGGCGTGCGGCTGCTCACGCGCACGACACGCAGCGTGGCGCCGACCGAAGCCGGCGAGCGCCTGCTGCTCAATCTCGCGCCGCGCTTCGACGAAATCGAGGCCGAACTGGCTGCACTCGCGGAACTGCGCGACCAGCCCGCGGGCACCGTACGCATCAACGCGACCGACTTCGTGATCCGCACGCTGCTGTGGCCGAAGCTCGCGCCGGTCCTGCGCGACTATCGCGACCTGAAGGTCGAGTTCGTGAACGACTACGGGCTGTCCGACATCGTCGCGGAACGCTTCGACGTCGGCGTGCGGCTCGGCGACCAGGTGGCGAAGGACATGATCGCCGTACGCATCTCGGCCGACATGAAGATGGCGATCGTCGGCGCGCCCGCGTATTTCGCGGAACGCGCGCGCCCCGTGTCGCCGCAGGATCTGCTCGCGCACGACTGCATCAACCTGCGCCTGCCGACGCACGGCGCGCTGTACGCGTGGGAGCTCGCGCGCGGTGACGACATGCTGCAGGTGCGCGTCGACGGGCAGGTCACCTTCAACGGCACCTACGAAACGCTCGACGCGGCGCTCGCGGGCTACGGGCTCGCGTACGTGCCCGCCGAACTCGCGGCGCCGCATGTCGCCGCCGGCCGTCTCGACAGCGTGCTCGACGACTGGTGCCCGACGTTCCCCGGCCATCACCTGTACTACGCGAGCCGGCGGCAGTCATCGCGCGCGCTTGCCGTGATCGTCGACGCGTTGCGCTATCGCGCATGAGCCGACGCGGCGGCGCCGATGCGCGCCGATTCATGAATCGCGTCGATAAGTGCATGCGGATCGACGGGGATTATCGATAGACGCATCGGTGGCTACCATCGACGGTGTTCCCCACTTTCCCCGGAGCACTCGATGTCCGAACCGACTTCCGCCGCACGCAAAGCGTTCGGCGCCATCGCCCCCGCCCTCGCCGACTACACCGACAACGTGCTGTTCGGCGACGTCTGGCAGCGCCCCGGCCTGTCGCCGCGCGATCGCAGCCTCGTCACGGTCGCGAGCCTCGTGTCGCTGTATCGCGTCAACGAACTGCCGTTCCACCTGAAGAAGGCGCTCGACAACGGTCTCACGCGCGACGAGCTGGTCGAAGCGATCACGCACCTCGCGTTCTACTCGGGCTGGCCGACCGCAAGCTCGGCGCTCACGATCGCGCAGCGCGTGTTCGACGAAGCCGGCGTGTAAGCGCGGGCGCGCAGGTGGCCGCGCACGCCGCCGCGCGCGGCACGACGTCAGTTGCGTTCGCGCTCGCGTGGGTCTTGAAGAATCGCATCGTCAGCTCGACGATCGCGGGGCCGCGCACCGAAGCGCACTGGGACAGCTACATCGATGCGCTGACGCTCGAACTCGGTCCGGACGACGAGCGATTCGTCGATTCGCTCGTGCCGCCCGGGCATGCATCGACGCACGGCTATACCGACCCCGGCTATCCGGTCGAAGGCCGCAAGGTCTGAAGTCGGAACGGGATGCGTGAATGACATGCCGGGCGCGCAGCCCGGCAAGATGATGATGATGAAGGCGCGCCGCTCGACGCGCGTTCACGTCGATGCAGCTCGATCAGTTGTCGTGCGCGGTTGCGTCCGCACTGACTACGCGATCGAAAAATTCCTGCGCACGCGCCAGCTCGTCGAGCGCGCGGTCGAGGCGCGACATCGCGCGTGCGTATTCGGCCGACGAAACGTCGTCGTCGCTTTCGCCGCGCACGGCGCGAAACGCCTGATCGACATTGCGCGTGGCTTCGACGAAGCGCTGCGCGGCCCGGGCTTCCCGCGAACAGATGTGGGTCGACATCGACACTTCTCCCTCAGGGTTGCAGTGTGAAGCACGCCGACGCTCAGTGTGCGTGGTGCGCATGTCGGCGGCGTGAACCACGACCCATCGAGTATCGACGCATCGGCCGCCGCGCAGCGCGCTTCGTGCCGATTGTCTCTCTGCGCTCGCCGCTCCGCTATGGCGAGATTGCAACAAATTCTTGCGCGACCTGCTGCGCGCGTTTCGTCACGCGCGCCCGATACGGGGAAGCGCAAGGCCGGCGAACGCGGCCGCTTCACCCGGCGACAGGTCGAACAGGTCGCCGGTGAGATCACGCGGATGCTCGGCCGCCGGCCGGTTGCGCAAGCGTGCCGCGTGCGTGGGCGCAACATACGCGGCCGCCGTTTCGATCGGCGGCACGTCGAACAGATCGCGCGTGACGCCGCGCACGGCGTCCGTCGGCGAACGGCCGCGCAAGCGCGCGACGAGTTCGACGAAGCGATCGAAATCGCCCGCGCGCGTGGCCTTGTTCACTTCCGCGAGATCGCGCGCCTTCAGCACGCACGGCTGTGCGAGCCGCACGAAATACGGTGCTTCGAGCTCGACCGACAGCGCGAGCGGATAGCTCTTGCCCGTCTGCTCCTTCGCACGCCCGACGCAATCGACCACGGCCGCCCCCTGTGCGGCGCCGAGCGGCTGGCCGGTGCTCACGCTGCGCAGGTGATCGGGAAACACGCGCAACTGCGTGCCGACCGTCAGTGCGGTGGACGACGCGCACACGAGCGCGTAGTGCTGTTCGCGGCGCCGGCCCGACGGCAAGGTCGCGCGGCTGGCGATGAACGTGTGCGGCGGCAGCGGGCGCACCTGCCCGCTTGCGTCGACCCATGCATTCCACAGCAGCATGTCTTTCCGCTCGCCTGCGCGCGGGCGCGATGCGACCGGTGAAAACAGCGCGAGCAGCGAGCCCGTGCGATGCGCGGCGACTTGCGCGCTGCTGCCGAGCGGCTGGTTGATGCCCCACAGAAAACGCCCGCCCCCGAGCCGGCGCTCCCATTCCTTGCGGAGCACGACGGTCGGCAGTTCCTCGCCGGACTCGGTACCGATCTTGGTCCAGCAGAACGTGGGTGGGAGGTGTTTCAGTGTCATCAACTTTCTCGGGGATACAGCCTCGCCGGTGACAGCAAGCCCATTCAACAGCCGTAACTGTATAGGTATAATGCATTGCATGGAAGCCCCGGACCAAGATTTTCCCGTTCAAGACCTGTTGCGCCGCCTGATGGCAGATACACGCTCGTCCAGCGAAATCGCGCGACTCTCCGGGGTCAGCCAGCCGACCGTATCGCGCCTGAGGCTGTCGAACGGGCAACGGCTGCGCCGCAGCGCGCCATTCAATAAGCTATGCAGTTTCTATGGTGTCGATACCGGGCCGTCGCGCCGCCAGTTCAACGACCTGCTGCGCGACGCGATCGTCGACGCGTGGGACGGGTCGGATGAGCACGGGCGCGCGCTGCTGGTCGTGATCCAGGGGCTGAAGGGGTTGCAGGCGAAGGCGGATGATGGGTGACGTCGCGGCCGCGCGGTGCCGCCGGGTCGCATCGCTGGCGCGGCAGCAGCGCGCCGCGTGTTATCGGCCGGCGGCGGGATCGGTGACGAAACCAACCCTTGCAATGCCGGCAGCCGGTGCCGCCGGCAGCAACTTCGCGATGCTGTCGCAGCGAGCCGCGTGGTCGGCCGACAGGCGCACTTCCGGTTGGGGCGCGGCGTGATGCAGCACCGGCAACGTCACCATGAACACCACCAGCAGCACGAGCATCACGTCGATCAGCGGCGTCATGCTGATGTCCGCCGCCAGGGCCATCCTATCGTTGCCACCGGCCGCATCGTCATTCATGCTCGTGCTCCGTCGGGAGCCGGCCGCAGGTCGGCCGGCATTCCGGCCGCGCGTCCGGCGCATGCAGCCGCCGGGGGCCCGCTGCCCGTGAGCAGCAACAGGTGCAGCCCATGCGCGAAGCAGTTCAGGCGCGCGACGATATCGCGCGACAATTGCACCGGCGCGTGATAGCCGAGCACCGCGGGGATCGCCGCGTCATCGGGTTGCCCTGCGCCCATACGTGACCGATTCCATAGACCGTCATGACGAAGTGTCCTGTCATTCGTCGAGATTGAACGTGATCGGCACGCGCGCCCGCGTGGGCAACGCCGCGCCGTTTTCCACATGCGGCGCGCAGCGGCTCGCCAGCACCGCGTCGCGCGCCGCCGCGTCGAGACGCGGTGAGCCGCTGCCGGCCATGATCCGCGCGGCGACGACCCGGCCTGCCGCGTCGGTCTCGAGTTCGACGAGCGCGGTGCCATGCTCACCCGCGCGCAGCGACTGCGGCGGGTAGTCGGGAGTGACCAGCGCACATTCGGGATGCGCGACGAAGCGCGGTATCGCAGGCGCCGGAGGTGCCGGTGACGCGGCTTGCGTCGGCGTGACACCGGAAGCCGCGTCGTCGTGCGGCGCCTCGCGTCGCTCGACCGCCGTCGCGAACGGCACCGGCCGCGGCGGCGCAAGCGCATCACCGGCACGCTGCCGGGCGCGACCCGGTGCGACCGGCCCGGCTGGCTGCGACACGCTGCCCGTTGACGATCGGGCCGCGGCATTCGCCCGACGTGTCGTGTGCGACGCCGCCTTCGGCCGCGTCGCGGCAGTCGCCACCATCGATACCTGCTGCGCCGGTTCCGGCGCAATCAGCGTCGCCACCATCACCTGCCGCTGCACGGGCACGCTTCGCACGGCCGGATCGCGTGCAAGCAGGACGAATACGCCTGCATGAAGCACGCTCACGACGGCCACGGTCGACGCGACGTACATTCCGCGACGACGGGAACGATTGCGGGCGAATCGATATGAGCCGCCCGCCGCTCGCGTATCGAAGGCAGCCGTACTCATCGCACCCTCCATCCGGCGTTCAATGATCCTCGCGTGTACGCACCCGATCGCCCATATGAAGAGGATTGCGTATCGATCGCCACGGTCCCCATCGCTTCGCCGTGCCCCGTTCACGCCCGCCGTCTTCGCCGCGCGCCCTCAGCAATCGCACGCGGCGCCGCATTGCGCGAGCGAATTCTCCCGGCTGCGGAAAATCAGCGGCTGTTCGTCGCGCGGCGTGCCACGACGCGCGAATTGCACGGCCTGCTCGACCTGGCCGTGGTGCGCGGACTTCTCGCACACCGGATCGGCCTCCTTCGGGTCGCCGGCCAGCAGGTAGGCCTGGCATCGGCATCCACCGTGATCCACATGCCGTTCGTCGCACATGCGGCACGGCTCGCGCATCCAGCCGTCGCCGCGAAACGCGTTGAACGCGTCGCTGTCGTACCAGATTTCCCGCAGCGACCGGTCGCGCACGTTCGGCAGCACGAGTCCGGGCAGCGACCGCGCGGCATGACACGGCAGCGCGGTGCCGTCCGGCGCAACGCCCAGGAACACCGAGCCCCAGCCATTCATGCAGGCCTTCGGGCGCCGCTCGAAATAGTCGGGCACGACGAACAGGATCTTGCAGCGCTCGCCCACCAGCTTGCGATAGCGGTTGACCGTTTCCTCGGCCTCGCGCACCTGTTCGACGGTCGGCATCAACTGGTCGCGGTTCAGCATCGCCCACCCGTAATACTGCGTGTTCGCGAGCTCCAGGTAATCGGCGCCGAGGTCGAGCGCCATCTCGATGATCTGCCCCACGTGCGGCAGGTTGTAGCGATGCAGCACGCAGTTGAGCACCATCGGGTAGCCGTGCGCCTTGATCAGCCGCGCAACGCCGCGCTTCAGTTCGAACGTGCGGGTGCTGCTCAGGAAATCGTTCAGCTCGCGCGTCGAATCCTGCAGCGACAACTGGATGTGGTCGAGCCCGACCGCCTTGAGCCGCTCGATGCGGGCAACGCTCAGCCCGACACCCGACGTGATCAGGTTCGTATAGAAGCCGAGCCCGCGCGCATGCGCGACGAGCGTCTCGAGGTCGTCACGCTGCAGCGGTTCGCCGCCCGAGAAGCCGATCTGTGCGGCGCCGAGCGCGCGCGCATCGCCGATGACCGTGCGCCATGCATCGGTATCGAGTTCCGCGCCGTGCGCCGCGAAGTCGACGGGGTTGTAGCAGAACGCGCAGTGCAGCGGGCAACGGTACGTGAGTTCCGCGAGCAGCCACAGCGGCGCGGATGGACGGGAAGTGTCGGGCGCCATGTCAGTCGAGCCAGCCGCGCAGCCGCGCATGATCGAGGAAACGATAGACGTCGGTCGCGAGATCCGACTGCCTGAACAGGCGCTCGAGTTCGCCGATGATGTCGTCCAGCTCGCGCGTGCCGTCGCAACGCGCGAGAATCTCGCCCGCACTCGGGTTGAGCTTGACCATGCCCTCCGGATAGAGGAGCACGTAGGCATCCTGGGCCGCCTCCCATTGCAGGCGGTACATGCCACTGAGGCAAGGGCGCAGCGGCACGCCGCTGGCGGCTTCGATCGCGTTCATAGCGGGTAGGCCCTTTCGACGGCGTCGAGCATCGACCACAGAATGTCGAGCTTGAATTGCAGGATGCCGAGCGCGCGCTGCTGCGCATCCGGTGTCGTGAAATGCTGCAGCGTGACCGCGAGGCCATGCTCGACGTCGCGCTGCGCGAGCGGCACGCGGCTGCGAAAGTAATGCAGCCCGGCCGGTTCGATCCACGGGTAATGCGACGGCCAGCCCGCGAGGCGGTCGAGATGGATCTGCGGCGCGAACATCTCGGTCAGCGACGAGCACACCGCTTCCTGCCACGGCGCGCGCCGCGCGAAGTTCACGTATGCATCCACCGCGAACCGCACGCCGGGCAACACGTGCTCGAGCGACCACAGTTCGGCGCGAGAGAGACCGCATGCCTCGCCGAGCCGCACCCACGCCTCGATGCCGCCTTCGTTGTCGCCCTGCCCGTCGTGATCGACCAGCCGCTGGATCCAGCGGCGCCGCGTGTCGCGGTCGGGGCAGTTCGACAGGATCGCCGCATCCTTGAGCGGGATGTTGATCTGGTAGTAGAAGCGGTTTGCCACCCAGCCGCGGATCTGCGTGGGCGAACAGGCGCCGCCGTTGAGCCGCCGGTTGAACGGGTGATGGATGTGGTAGCGCGATTCGAGCGCACGCAGGCGCGTCTCGAATTCGGTCGCGGTCCAGGGCGTCGCGTGCAACGCCGTAGCGGGGATCGGTGCGTTCATCGTCAGACCTGGAATTGCATGCCGTCGTGTGCGACGTCGATGCCGTGCGCGCGCAGGTGCGCGTGCTCGACGGAATGCGGATCGAGAATCGGGTTCGTGTTGTTGATGTGCGTAAGCACCTTGCGCGTATGCGCGGGCAGCGTGTCGAGCCAGTCGATCATGCCGGGCCGCCCGTGTTCCGCGCACTGCGCGAGGTGGCCCATGTCGGCTGCGTGCTTGCCCGACAGGCCGAGATCGATCATCTCGGTCCCGGTCCAGAACGTGCCGTCCACCAGCACGAGATCGGCGCCGTCCATGGCCGCACGCACGTCGTCGGTGACCGTCGCGAGCCCCGGCGCATAGAACGCGCGGCGGCCGCTCGCGACGTCTTCGATCGACAGCGCGATGTTGTCCCCGGGCGCGGCCGACGCGCGCCGTGGCGAATAAGGCGGCGCCTTGCTGTCGACGGCAATCGCGGTGAATCGGATCCCGCGCGCGGCAGGCACTTCGAACGGCTCGCCGGGCACGATCGTCTGCGCGGCGACGCCGCAGTAATGGCCGAGCAGCGGCACGAGCGGCAGGCCGGTCGACAGGTCGTCGAGCACCGGCGCGCTCGCGTAGAGCGGCAGCGGCGTCGAGCGCTCGCGCAGCATCAGCAGGCCCGTCACGTGATCGATCTGCGCATCGCACAGCACGACGGCGGCGATGCCGCTGTCGCGGATCGCGCGCGCCGGTTGCAGGTCCGGATCCGCGCGCAACTGGGAAAGAATGTCGGGCGACGCGTTGACGAGGACCCAGTCGATGCCGTCGTCGCTGACCGCGATCGACGACTGCGTGCGCGGCAGTACGTGGCCGCTTCCGCTGCGCGCACGGCGGCAGTTCGCGCAATTGCAGTTCCATTGCGGCAAGCCGCCGCCGGCTCCCGAGCCGAGTATCTTGATCTTCATGGGCGTCAGCTCCCGAGGCCGCCCGCGCCGATCACGGCGAAACGGGCGGCACGCACGGCGATCAGCGGTTGGCGATGTACATCGTGATTTCGAAGCCGAAGCGCAGGTCGGTGTAAGACGGTGTCGTCCACTGCATGATGTTGTCTCCTGATCGAGTTGATGAGTTGATGCGTTGCATGGTGAGTCGAACAACCGCGGAAATCGGGCGGTCGGTTCCTCTTCAGCAAGGAGCGTGCCGAAACCTCGCGTCGGCCCTCCCGCGGCCGCATAAGGCCGTCGTTCGGGCATCGGAATGCCATCCTTACGAATAGCCGACAGGATTCGCGCACACGCGATCCTCCGCCCGTGCAGCGGGGTGTACGAGGGGTGTGACAGGTGTTGAATCGTTGAACACCGGTGTTGCAACTTGACACACCGGTCGTAACAGGGCGCGCGCAGTGCGCCGGCCGGGATCCCGCGGCCGGCGCGTCAGTTCTCGTCCGACGGGCGACGCTCCGTGTCGGCGGCCGGCATCTTCCGGTAGATCGTGTTGCGCGAGACGCCGAGCGCGCGCGCCGCGGCGGACACGTTGCCGCCATGGCGCGCGAGCGCGGCGGCGATCGCGGACGCCGCGACGTCCTGCAGGCGCGCGTCGGCCGGCGGGAGCGCATCCGCGACGCACGGTCCGGCAGACGGCTCGTGCGCGACCTGGGCGGCCTGCGCATCGCCGCGGCGCAGGTCGTCGAAGAAGTCGTCCGGCAGATGCTCGCGCCGGATTTCGCCATCGTCGTCGACCATCGCCGCCGCCGTGCGCAGCAAGTTGCCGAGCTGGCGGAAGTTGCCGGGCCAGGTGCAGCGCACGAACAGCGCCATCACGTCCGGCGCGACGGACAGCGGCGGCCGGCCCGGCCCCGCGAACGCCTCGCGTTGCAGCATCTTCTGCACGACCACCGCAAGATCCGTGCGGTCGCGCAACGGCGGCAGGCGCACCACGAGGCCGTTCAGCCGGTAGTAGAGATCCTCGCGAAAGCGATTCTGCGCAATCATGTCGCGCAGGTCGCGGTGCGTCGCACAGATGATCGCGATGTCCACCGCAATCGTCTTCGTCGAGCCGAGCGGGTTGACGAGACGCTCCTGCAGCACGCGCAGCAGCCGCACCTGCAACGGATACGGCATGTCGCCGATTTCGTCGAGGAACAGCGTGCCGCCGTTCGCCTGCAGCAGCTTGCCGATCGCGCCCTTGCGGCGCGCGCCGGTGAATGCGCCCTCCTCATAGCCGAACAGCTCGGACTCGATCAGCGTCTCCGGAATCGATGCGCAGTTGACCGCGACGAACGGCGCGTCGCGCCGCGGCGAGTCGTTGTGGATCGCCTGCGCGAGCAGTTCCTTGCCGGTGCCGGTTTCGCCGGTGATCAGGATCGGGATGTCCTTGCCGATCACCTTGCGCACCTTCGCGATCACGCAAGCCACCTGCGAATCGCCGGTGTCGAGGTAGTTGAGCCGCGACAGGCCGGCCGACGTGCCGGCGGCCGGCGCCGGCACTGCATTCGCGCGCGCGGCCGGCGCGAGCGCATCGTGGACGTCCGTCGGCCGGCTGCCTTCGGCGAGCGTCGCTCGCCGGAAGTGCACGCGCGCGCACACTACCGCGCCGTTGCCGAGATTCAGCGTCAGGTGTCGGTCGGTGCTCGCGCGCATGCGGTCGATCAGTTGCGCGCTCGTGATGTCGAACAGCGACGACAGCGTATGCGCGCGCAGCGCGGCGAGCGGCATGCCGAGCTGAAACTGCGCGCTGCGATTGGCCGACAGGAAGCGGCCGTCGGCGGTAAACGCGACGATTCCCTCCATCAGCGTGCCGAGGAATTCAGGACGGCCGTGGAACGACACCTGCAGCGTTTCCTGAAAGGTCGTCGTAAACAGATGATTCTCGATCATCTGCACCGACATCTTCGCGAGCGCCATCGTGTGCTGGTGATAGCTGCGGTGGTCGCCCGTCACGTCGAGCACGCCGATCGCATCGCCGTACGGATCGAGGATCGGCACGCTCGAACAGGTCAGGAAGCGGTTCGCCGCCAGGAAGTGCTGGTCGCCGTGGACGACCATCGGGCACAGTTCGGCAAGCGCCGTCCCGATCGCATTGGTGCCCTGGCGGTTCTCCGCCCAGTTCGCGCCCGGGCGCAGCGCCACCTTCTCCGCGCGACGCAGGAAATCGTCGTCGCCGATCGAATGCAGGATCAGACCTTCGGCGTCGGTCAGCACGATCATGCTCTGCGTGTTGACGATCTGCTCGTGCAGCGTCTCCATCACCGGCATCGCGTGCACGCACAGCACCCGGCTCTGCTCGCGCTTGAGCACCAGCGCCGAGCTCGGCAGCACATCGTAGTCGGGCCGGGCCGATACCTGCAGGCCGAACGTCTCGGACCGCTCGTGGGCTTTCTGAATCGACGGCGCGGGCCAGCCGGCGGGATGCGCGGCCCGTGTTCCGGCCGCCTGCTCTACGTCATCGCGCATTGTCTCCTCCGGGGATCCTTCCGGTCATGTGCCGGACTCTTTGCCGTCATTGCAAGCAAGCATCGGGCCACGCCAGCATCGCCGCTCGAACTGAAAGCAGGACGTAATGAACGATCCGGGCACACCGGTGCATGTGCGCCGCGCGACAGGCCGGCTTCGTGATACCGCGATTTCCGGACGCGTGACTACCCGTGCGAATCCCGATCTTCGCGGCTGGCGCGTTTCTGGCTTTGTCGCAGGTCAAGACCAGCGGCCGCCCGGACATCCATGCGGCCGCGTGACGGTTGCGCCGACTCCACACCGAGCCTTATCGACATGACACGCCGCCCGATTCGATCCACGCTGTCGCCCGCGATGCGGGTATTGCCCGATACACCGGCACCGCCCGCCGTCCCTGCCGTCCCCGCCGCCCCCGCCGTCCGCCGCCTGCGGCGCGATGCCCAATCGATCGCGTTCGCCGTGGCCGGCGCCGCGCACGGCCACCCGGTCGTCGTGCTGCACGGCGGGCCCGGCAGTGGCAGCCGAGCCGGCATCCTGCGGCTGTTCGACCTGACCCGCGTGCGCGTCGTGCTCGTCGACCAGCGCGGTGCAGGGCCTCCGCGCCGCGCGGCGGCACGCGCCACAACAGCACCGCGCGGCTGATCGCCGACCTGGAGGCCGTACGCGAACAGCTCGGCATTGCGCGCTGGGGTGTCGTCGGTGGATCGTGGGGCGCCGCGCTCGCACTCGCCTATGCGGGCACGCACCCCGCGCGGGTGACCGGCGTCGTACTGCGCGGCCTGTTCCTGACGTCGCCACGCGAAGTCCGCCGACTGTTCACGACGTCGCGCACGCGAGCGCCCCGCGAATGGCGGCGCCTGCATGCGGCGGCCGGCGGCGGCCGTGGAGCGACTGCTGTCGCGCTGCGCGCGGCGGTTGCGCCGCGGCGCGAGCGTTGCACACCAGCGCGCAGTGGCGCTCGCGTGGCACGCGTACGAAAACGCCGTCCTCGCCTCGGCGCGCACGCGCCGCTCGCCTGCGCAGGCGATCCGCTCGGAGAAGACCGTTCGCAGGCTGATCGACAAATACCGGATCCAGGCGCACTACCTGCAGCGCGGCTGCTGGCTCGGCGAGCGCTGCGTGCTTGCGCTCGCGCGTCGGGCGGCGCGGGCGGGGGTGCCGCTGTTCGCCGCGCACGGGATGCACGACCCCGTGTGCCCGGCCGCCAACGTCGTTCGCCTCGCGCGTGCCGCACCCGAGGTGGTGATCGAACGCGTGCATGCCGGGCATCTCGCAAGCGATCCGGCGTTGGCACACAGCGTCGCACGCGCCGTGGCAACGATGTTCGCGGCGCCAGCGTTCATGTGATCGCGGATGCCGTGCAACCTGCGCCCGTTCACGCCGTGACGCGACGCATGACACGACGACCGGCGCGGCCGCGCCACGCTCAATCCCACGCGTAGCGCACACCGATCCACGCACCGCGCGGCGCGCCCGGCCCGACGAACTGCTCGTTCACCGGATTGGCGCTGTCGAACGTGTGATTCGGTCCGTTGAAGAAGTTCTGGCCGAGCGCACCGAAGCTCGCATAGCGCTTGTCGAACAGGTTCGTCACGCTGGCGAACACCTCGAACCGCTTCGTGATCCGGTAGCGCATGTCGAGATCGACGAGCACGTAGCCCGCGAGCCTGCCGTTCACGTCCTGGTTGTTCTCGTCGCCGCGCGCATACACGCCGCTGCGCCACGTGACGTTCGCGCCGATATCCCATGCGGGCGTCGCCGCGTAGTCGAGCCTCAGCTTCACCGTGTGCGCGGGAATGCCGGGCACGCGGTCGCCGGACTTGACCGTCACGTTGCCGTTCGCATCGGCCGCCGAATTCGCCGGGCTGTGTTCGGTCCACGACGAACGGTAGGTCGCATCCACATAGCTGTACGACAGCCCGACACCGAGCGGCCCGAGCCGCGTGCGGCCCGCCAGTTCGATGCCCTGCCGCCGCGTATCGCCGACATTGCGGAAATAGCCCTGCGCGCTTGCCGGACTGCTGATGAACTGGATGTCGTCGGTCAGTGTCGTGCGGTAGGCCGCGGCGCTCCAGGTCGTCGCGGCGCCGATGCGGCCGCGCACGCCGGCTTCGAACGTCTTCGAGATCACCGGTTTGAGCGCCGGATCGGCAATGAAGTCGTTCGGCAGCGAACACGGCGCGGACGGGTCGGCGCATGCCAGCTCGATCGCGGTCGGCGAACGCATGCCTTCGTTGTACGCCGCATACGCGGTGACGCCCGGGACCGGGTTCCAGTTCAGCCCGACCGCCGGATTGAAGCGCGAGAACGTATGGTTGCCGTCGAGCAGCGGCTGCACGCCGCTCTCGTCGCCGATCTGCGCTTTCGACCAGTCGTAGCGGCCCGACAGCGTCAGCGTCCAGTGCGGCGTCAGCGACAGCGCGTCGCTCAGGTACACGCCGACGTTCGCGTTGCGCGTCTTCGCGCGGGTCTGCTGGACGAAATCGCCGACGCCGATCGCCGCGCGCGTATCGGTGAAGTACGCGTCCTGCGACGACGCGACGTAGCTGGAATTCGCGACATCGGCCGCGACGCCCGCAATCAACCGGTTGGCCATCCCGCCGAGCTTGCCGAGCAGCGTGAGCTGCACGCTGCCGCCGTAGCTGTCGGTGACGATCGTCGACCGCGCATTGCTGCCCTGCACCGTGTCGACCGTCCCGTCCTCGCCGGTCGATCCGTAATCCGTATTGTTGTTGCTGCTCGTATTGGCGTTTCGCAGGTGCCGATAGTAAGCGTTGCCGCTCAGTTCGACGTGCTCGCCGAAGAACCGGTCGCCCGACAGCGTCAGGTAACCGGCGCTGTTGCGGTTCTGGTCCGGATACGTATACGCCTGCTTCGGGTTGCCGAGGAACGAGCGCGGAATCGTCTGGGTGCCGTATAGCGTGTTGTCCGCGCCGCCGCCGGCGATCGACAGCGTCGTGTCCGCATCGGTGTAGCGCAGCTTGCCGAACGCCTGCCGCACGCGACTCGCGTTGTGGTCGGCCCAGCCGCCATCGTTCGCGACGTTCGCGGTTGCGTAGTAATCGAGGTTCGCGCCGATCGTCCCGCCCTGCTCGATGCTGGCGGTCTTGCGCCCCCACGAGCCGCCCGACACCTCCGCTTCGCCACCCGGGTTGGTCTTGCCGTCCTTCGTCGTGATCGCGAGTGCACCGCCGAGCGTATTGCGTCCGTATACCGGATTGGAGCCCGGAATCAGCTGCACCCGATCGATCGCTTGCGCGGGCAGGATGTCCCAGTTCACGACGTCGCCGAACGGCTCGTTCACGCGCACGCCGTCGACGAACACCGACAACCCCTGCGGTGTGCCGAGCAGCGGCGACGCGGTGAAGCCGCGATAGTTGACGTCCGTCTGGTACGGGTTGCCCTGCGCCTCCGAGATCGTCACGCTCTGCAGGTTTGCGGCGAAGAAATCGGTCAGCGTCGCACGGTGCTGTGCGTCGAGTTCCGCGCCGCGCACCGTCTGCACGTTTGCCGGCACCTTCGACAGCGGCGTGCCGATTCCGAGCAGCGGCGTCGTGCCGACGACGACCACCGCCGGCAACATCACGGCCGACGCTTGCGACGCGACGGCGGCGGCCGGTGGCGCGGCACCCTCCGCCTGCTGCTGCGCACGCGCGCTGCCGGGCGACAGCCCGGCGAGCGCAAGCGCACCGATCGCCGTGCCGACGCATCGCGCCCGCCGGCCGCCTCGCATCGCGCTATGTCGCCCGGCTGCCTTTGGCCTCCTGATCATTTCCGTTGTCTCCGTATTTTTATGTTCCGCCGGGTCGTGCAATGCACTGCGCGGCGATGTGGTGTCGAGAAGCGCGCGTGCGAGAACCATGCCAGCGCTGCCTGCGCCGCGCATCGGTTCCGCGCGGCATGGAAGCGTGCGACGGCCCACCTGTCCCGCGTGCTGCGTCACCTGTCATGTTTGGCAACACCTCGTGCGCGGCGGTGTACCTGAATGCAACACCTTCGGGGGTGCCGGAGCCCGGCGTGTTCGACGGCGCATCGCGCGCGCTGCGCCGCCATGCCGCGCCGCGCGGGCTTCGCATCGCGATGGCATGCGACTTGCGTGACGGGCAGGGCACTCGGCCCGGATTCCCAACCGTGCCGGCGCGACCAACCGTTCGCGGCGGTGCGACCACAATGACTCAGGAGACAACCATGAAGAAATTCTCGGCTTCAGCGAGCCGGCTGGCGACGATCGGAATCGCGGTGGCGGCCGCCGTCGCGCTGAACCCCGGCCTCGTCGAAGCGGCCGCGGACTACCCGGCCGTGACCTACCAGCGCCTGACCGATGCACATGGCGATCCCGGCTGGCTGACCTATTACCGCACCTACGACGGCCGCTCGCATTCGCCGCTCAAGCAGATCGACACGTCGAACGCGAAGGATCTCAAGCAGGTGTGGGCCTACAAGTTCCCCGCCGACCTGAAGCAGGGCTTCGAAGCCACGCCGATCATCAACGGCAACTATCTGTTCGTGACGACGCCGAAGGACAACGTCTACGCATTCGACGCGAAGACAGGCAAGCAGCTGTGGAAATACGAGCCGAAGCTCGGCGCCGCGTCGTTCAAGACCGCGTGCTGCGACGTCGTGAACCGCGGCGTCGCGCTGTACGGCAAGAACGTCTACGTCGCGATGTTGAGCGGCGAAGTCGCGGCGCTCGATGCGCAGACTGGCAATCTCGTGTGGAAGAAGCAGATGTTCGAGCCGGGCCTCGGCTACGCATTCTCGCTCGCGCCACTCGCACTCGACGGCGCGATCGTCGTCGGCACGTCGGGCGGCGAATACGGTATTCGCGGCTATATCGTCGCGCTCAACCCGGAGAACGGCTCCGAAGTCTGGAAACGCTACACGATCCCCGCTTCCGGCGAAAAGGGCGCGGAAACCTGGCCCGACGGCATGCAGAGCCACGGCGGTGGCGCGGCGTGGCTCACCGGCACCTACGACGCCGCATCCCGCACGCTGTACTGGGGTGTCGGCAACCCGGGCCCGTGGCTCGCCGCGCTGCGCCCCGGCGACAACCTGTATTCCGACTCGCTGCTTGCGCTCGACGCGAAGAACGGCAACCTGAAGTGGCACTACCAGTACACGAACAACGACACGTGGGACTACGACGGCGTGAACGCCGCCGTGCTTGCGGACATCAAGTACAAAGGCAAGGACTACGACGCGATCATCCACGCAGACCGCAACGGCTTCTTCCACGCGATCGACCGCACGACCGGCAAGCTGATCTATGCGACGCCGTTCGTGACGGCGTTGTCGGTCACCGGCTACACGGCCGACGGCAAGCCGATCCAGGACGCGTCGAAGTTCCCGAAGGCCGGCACGACGATCGAAACGTGCCCGAGCTTCCTCGGCGGCAAGAACTGGTGGTCGATCTCCTATGACCAGGAACGCAACATCGCGGTCGTGCCCGCGCTGCATGCGTGCATGAGTCTCACCGGCAAGTCGGTCAGCTACATGGAGGGCCTGCCGTACCTCGGCGAAGGCTTCGAGATCAAGCCCGAACCGGGCAGCGAAGGCTACGGCGAACTGACGGCCATCGACGTGAACACCGGCAAGAAGCTGTGGAGCCACTGGTCGAAGAAGCCGTGGAACGGCGGCGTCGCGACCACCGCGAGCGGTCTCGCGTTCAGCGGCTCGCTCGACGGCCACCTGTATGCGTTCGACACGGCGACCGGCAAGGTGCTCTGGGAAAGCCCGCAACTGGCGAGCGGCATCATTTCGCAGCCGTCGGTGTATGAGGTCGACGGCAAGGAATACGTGGCCGTGCTGGCCGGTTACGGCGGCGCGAATCCGATCTGGGGCGGCCCGATGGCCGACATCGCGAAGGACGTTCCGCGCGGCGGCACGCTCTATGTGTTCGCGCTCGACTGATCAGGCGCCAGGCCCGAGTCGCGCCCGCATGCGCCCGATGCGGGCGCGACGCCCTCCCCGCTTCAACCGGACACAGGATCATGAATACTCGTCTCACTTCCGTTACCGTCGCCAGTCTGCTCGCCGTGGGCGTGGCGCTGACACCGGCTGCCGCGTCGGCCGGCGTACGCATCTGCACGCTGCCCGGCAGCCCGACCACGGCGCTCGACCGATCCGTTGCACGCGAAGTATTCCGCTCTGCAGGCATCGCCGCGACGTTCAACAAGCGCGGCGTCGATGACGATGGCGGCGACGACGGCATCTCCGCCGGCGAGCTGAAGAAATCGCTCGAACACGACTGCGACGTGATCGCCGGCTTCCCACGCTCGGAAATCGCCGATGCATCGGGATCGAAAATGACGTTCTCGCAAGGCTATCTGCGCTCCGGCTACGTCAGCGTGTCGCTGCTCGACGCGCAGGCCTCGTCCGATGTCAAGGAAACGATCGCGGCCACGTATGGCAGCCCGTCTCAACTGATCGCCGCCCAGCAGGCGAACGCCCGCTTCGACCTCGAAAACACGAGCGAGCAGACGATCGGCGCGGTCGCCGCGGGCCGTGCCCAGCGCGCGATCGTCTGGTATCCGAGCGTCGTAGCGTACGAACGAGCGCACCCGCGCCAACGGTTCCGGGTCGCGGCGACTTCATCGCCGTACTCCAACTGGCAACTGTCGTTCGCATTCGGGCCGGGCAAGGACGCATTGCAAAAGCGCATCGACGCAACGCTGTCCCGCATGAGCGGCGACGGCCGCCTCGCCTCGCTCACGCGCGGTTGGGCGCTTCCGGACACGGTCACGCAAGCCGCCGCCGCGCGTGCGGCCGGCCGGTTTCTCGACGGCGCGATCGCATCCGCACCATCCATGCCGGCAAGGAGCGGCTTCATCAAGGTGTCGGCCAGCGAAGGCAGCGACATGCCGTCGTTCGACCAGGCGCAGGTCCAGCATGGCAAGAAGCTCTACGGCGACGCCTGCGCGAAATGTCACGGCGACCAGCTCGAAGGCAATACCGCCCCCGCGCTGAGCGGGGAATCCTTCGCTCCCGAAGGCAAGTCGCACATCACGGTCGGCGGCATCTTCCAGTACATGTCGAACAACATGCCGGCCGATCGCCCCGGCAAGATGACGGCACAGGAATACGAGGACGTGATGGCGTTCCTGCTTTACTCGAACGGCTATGACGCGTCCAAAAGCAAGCTGACCGCCGATGCCGCCACCGCGTCGAAGGCGCCGCTCATCGCCGGACCGCGCAAGTAACTTCCCCGCCCGCTTTCGTTTCGACCGACCGCCGCGCCGGGCAGCATGCCCGGAGCGCGGACCCGGCTTCATCCTTTCATTTCATTCAGGACAACGCGATGATCTCTTCCAACCGCAGAACCTTCTTCGTCCACGCGGCCGGCCTGTGCGCCGCACTCGCGGCCGGCACCCGCGCATTCGCCGCCCCGCCGCCCGTCGACGAAAACGACGCGGCCGCGAAAACGCTCGGCTACCGCGCCAAAGCCACGACCGTCGACGCGGGCAAGTTCCCGAAGTACCAGGCCGGCCAGACCTGTTCGAACTGCCGCTTCTACAAGGCCGCCGCGGGTGAATCCTTCGGCACGTGCCCGATGTTCGCGGGCAAGACGGTTGCCGCCGAAGGCTGGTGCAACGTCTATGCAAAGCTCGCTTGATCCCGGGGCCGCGCGCGGACGCGACAGCGCACCGCGTCGCGACACGGATGCCGACCACGCGGCCCATCTGCATGCGTTGATCGCGCTGGGCATCGATCGCGGTTACGTGACACCCGGCGAAATCGCCGACGCGTTGCCCGACGATGCGGCGGAACGCACGGACGTCGATGCGGCCGCGTCGACGCTCCGCGCGCTCGGCATCGAGGTGCGCGCGCATGCCGGCTCGCGTACCGCGTGGACGCTCGACCGTCACTTCGCGCAGGCGCCGGAAGTGACGCTGCGGCTTGCGGACGCATCGGCGCCGCTCGCGCCCGACGATCTGCTCACGGGCCGGACCAACGATCCGGTCCGGCTCTATCTGCGGGACATGAGCGCGACGCCGCTCCTCGAACGCCACGAGGAGATCGCGCTCGCGCTTCACCTGGAAAGCGGCCGCGCGGCATGCATCGACGCATTGAGCCGGGATCCGGACGCACTCGCCGGCCTCGCCGCGATCGCAGACGACATCCGCGCCGGCAAGGTCGCGGCGTCGGTCTACGTGACGGGGTTCACCGGGGGCGCCGAATCGCTCGCGCTAGCGCCCGCGATGCCGCCCGACGATTTGCACGACGATTCGCCCGGGAACGACACGGCGCCCGCCCCCGCCATGGAATCGGGCGACACCGGCCTCTCGCCGGACAGCCCGGCGTGGCGCGATGCAGTTGCCGAATCGCTCGGGCGCGCCGGTGCGCTGGCGCCGGCGATGCGGCGCGCATTGCACGCCGACGGGTTCGCGTCGGCCCGTTATCGCGCGCTGATTCGCGAAGCTGCCGCGTTGACCGGCAGGATCCGCTTCACGTCGCGCGCGATCGAGCGCATCGGTCATGCGAACGTTGAACGCGCAACCCGGGCGCGCCAGGTCGAAAAACGGCTCGTCGATACGCTGGCCGCATCAGGCATACGTACCGGATCGACGCGCCGCGACCGCTTCGCGCCGTGCGACGATGCGCACGCCGGCTGCGCGCCTGCATCGCCGCGCATCCCGAATGCGCCGCCGCCCTCGCCCGCCACACACCGGCGCTGATCGACGCGCGCATCGCGCTTGCCCGCCTCGCCGGCCAGTCGCCGCTGCCGCTCACCATCGCGGTCGCGCTCGACGCGCGGCTGTCGCGTATCGAGCGTGCGATGCAACCCGCGAGAACGAAACTGTTCCGCAGCAATCTGCGGCTCGTCGTATCCATCGCCAAACGGTATCCCGATCGCGGCCTGCCGTTCCTCGACCTGATCCAGGAGGGCAATATCGGCCTGTTGAAGGCCGTCGATCGCTACGACCACCGGCGCGGCTTCAAATTCTCGACGTATGCGACCTGGTGGGTCCGGCAGGCGATCACGCACGCGCTCGCCGATCAGGGCCGCACGATACGGGTGCCCGCGCATACGGTCGATGCGCTCAACAAGCTGTCGCGGCTCGCGCTAACGCATCGGCAGCGCACCGGCGATGTCGCCGACGCGCCGGCACTCTCCACGCAGATGCAACTGCCCGTCGACAAGGTACGCGAACTGATGCGCATCGTGCGCGAGCCCGTCTCCGCCGACTCGCCCGTCTCGCCCGATCACGACCTCACGTTGTGCGACGTCACGATCGATCCCGATGCGCCGAACCCGGAAGACGCCGCGAGCGCCGGCCAGCTTCGCTCCGCGGTGGCGGCGCTGATCGACAGCCTGCCCGCACGCGAAGCGTGGATTCTTCGCCTGAGGTACGGCATCGACGTGGACAGCGAGTATTCGCTGCGCGAGATCGGCCGCCAACTGAACCTGTCGGCCGAACGCGTTCGCCAGATCGAGGTGGCGGCGCTCGAACGCATCCGGCAATTCGGACACGCACCGGCGCTGCGATCGCTGCTCGCCTGACGCGGCGGTACCGGCGGCCTTTCGAGCTTCACGCCAATGCTCAGGACTGCAACACACCCTGCTGCATTTCTGAACGACCGGCCGCATCGTGCTGCCGTGCACGACGTGGTCCGCCGGTAGCGATCGTTCGGCACGCGCCCCGGCTGCCGCGGTTGTCGCCGCCGGCGCGCGTCGATCGCCGATGCTGGCATGCATGTTGCGTTTTCCGGAATACCGCCAGGCATCACAAGAACGCAAGGAGACACGCTTGTCCAAGATTGAATCGGTTCTTCACGAAACCCGTCAGTTTGCGCCGCCCGCGGCGCTCGAACAGGCGGCGACCATTTCCGGCATGCCGGCCTATCGTGCGCTCGCCGCCGAAGCCGAAAACGATTACGAAGGATTCTGGGCGCGGCTCGCGCGCGAGGGTCTGGCGTGGCACAAGCCGTTCACGAAAGTGCTCGACGAGTCCAACGCGCCGTTCTACAAGTGGTTCGACGACGGCGAGCTGAACGCGTCGTACAACTGCCTCGACCGTCACGTCGAAGCCGGCAACGGCGAGCGCGTCGCGGTGATCTTCGAAGCCGACGACGGCACCGTCACGCGCGTCACCTATGCGGATCTCCTCGCCCGCGTGTCCCGTTTCGCGAATGCCCTGAAGAAGCGCGGGATCGGCAAGGGCGACCGCGTCGTCATCTATATCCCGATGTCGATCGAAGGCATCGTCGCGATGCAGGCCTGCGCGCGCATCGGCGCGACGCACTCGGTCGTGTTCGGCGGCTTCTCCGCGAAGTCGCTGAACGAGCGGCTCGTCGACGTCGGCGCAACCGCGCTCGTCACGGCCGACGAGCAGGCGCGCGGCGGCAAGACGCTGCCGCTGAAGAGCATCGCGGACGAAGCGATCGCGCTGGGCGGCTGCGAGGCCGTGAAGAGCGTGATCGTCTATCGCCGCACCGGCGGCAAGATCGACTGGCACGCCGGGCGCGACCTGTGGATGCACGAACTGACGGCCGGCGAATCCGACCAGTGCGAGCCGGAATGGGTCGGCGCCGAGCATCCGCTGTTCATCCTGTATACGTCGGGCTCGACCGGCAAGCCGAAGGGCGTGCAGCACAGCACGGGCGGCTACCTGCTGTGGGCCGCGCAGACGATGAAGTGGACCTTCGACTGGAAGCCCACCGACGTGTTCTGGTGCACGGCCGACATCGGCTGGGTCACCGGCCACACGTACATCACGTACGGCCCGCTCGCATGCGGCGGCACGCAGGTCGTGTTCGAAGGCGTGCCGACCTATCCGGACGCCGGCCGCTTCTGGAAGATGATCGGCGACCACAAGGTCACCGTGTTCTACACCGCGCCGACCGCGATCCGCTCGCTGATCAAGGCGGCCGAGGCCGACGACAAGGTCCATCCGAAGAGCTACGACCTGTCGAGCCTGCGCATCATCGGCACGGTCGGCGAACCGATCAATCCGGAAGCATGGATGTGGTATCACAAGCACGTCGGCCAGGAGCGCTGCCCGATCGTCGACACGTGGTGGCAGACCGAAACCGGCGGCCACATGATCACGCCGCTGCCGGGCGCGACGCCCACCGTGCCTGGCTCGTGCACGCTGCCGCTGCCGGGCATCATGGCCGCGGTGGTCGACGAAACCGGCCAGGACGTACCGAACGGGCAGGGCGGCATCCTCGTCGTCAAGCGTCCGTGGCCCGCGATGATCCGCACGATCTGGGGCGACCCGGAGCGCTTCAAGAAGAGCTACTACCCCGAGGAACTCGGCGGGCGCCTGTACCTGGCCGGCGATGGCACCGTGCGCGACAAGGACACCGGCTACTTCACGATCATGGGCCGGATCGACGACGTGCTGAACGTGTCGGGCCACCGGCTCGGCACGATGGAAATCGAATCGGCGCTGGTCTCGCACGAACTCGTGGCTGAAGCCGCCGTGGTCGGCCGTCCGGACGATACGACGGGCGAAGCGGTGGTCGCGTTCGTGGTGCTGAAGCGTTCGCGTCCGGAAGGCGAGGAAGCGGCGGCGCTCGCGAAGACGCTGCGCGACTGGGTCGGCAAGCAGATCGGGCCGATCGCGAAGCCGAAGGACATCCGCTTCGGCGACAACCTGCCGAAGACGCGCTCGGGCAAGATCATGCGGCGCCTGCTGCGTTCGCTCGCGAAGGGCGAAGCGATCACGCAGGACACGTCCACGCTCGAGAATCCGGCCATCCTCGGGCAGTTGAACCGCTCGGTGTGACACCGCCCGCCACGGCGTGCTTACCGCATCGCCGCGGCGCCGGCGCGCGGCCGTATCCGGCTCGCGAAAAGCATTGCCGTGCGTTCCCGACGGCACGGCATGCGGGCGGCTCGCATCGAGTCCATCGCCGCCGATTTAATTAGTTATACATATTACAACACTCAACAAGACGGAGACAGACGATGAACGGAAGGACACGGATGATTGGCGCGGCACTGCTGGGCGCAGCGGCCAGCACGAGCAGCTTCGCCCAGAGCAGCATCACGCTGTACGGCGACCTCGACGCCGCATTGCTTTATACGAGCCGATCGCTCGACTCGGCAACCGGTGGCAACGCCGGACGCCAGTTCGCGCTGACCGACACCGGCATGACGCCGACCAACTTCGGGATGACGGGCAGCGAAGATCTCGGTGGCGGGCTGCATGCGAGATTCAAGCTGGAAAGCGGCTTCAACATCACGGACGGCGCGTTCGGCCATTCGAACGGCAACTTCTTCGGCCGCCAGGCGTGGGTCGGCATCGATGGCGGGTTCGGCGAGACCAAGGTCGGCCTGCAGTTCTCGCCGTTCGTGCTCGCGATACTCGGCTCGGATCCGCGCAATATCTCGCACTTCGGCGCCGCACTGATTCCGTACGTCGACAACGTGCTTGTCACGGGTCTCTTCAACCCGAACGCGATTTCGTACACGAGCCCGACGATCGCCGGACTGACGGCCAGCGCGATGTTCGGATTCGGCGGGAAAGCCGGCGACTTCCAGGCGGGACGCCAGTATTCCGGCAGCCTCACCTATACGAACGGCGGCTTCATGCTCAACGCGGCGCTCTACGACGGGAACGGCGGCACGTCCCCCACGCCGGTTCCGAGCACGGTCGCATTCGTCGGCCGCACGATCGGTACCGCCTACACGTTCGGGCCGGTAACGGGCAAGGCGTCGTTCACGAGCTACAAGGTCGCCGGATCGTTCAGCAACAACGTGTACAGCGCCGGTCTCGACTATCGCGTCACGCCGGCCCTCGACCTGAACACCGGCGTGTGGTACACGACCGACCGCAACGATTCGCACAATCACTCGCTGCTAGCCGCGATCGGCGCCGACTACAGCCTGTCGAAGCGAACGGGCCTGTATGCGCAGGTCGGCGTCGTCAACAACCACGGGGCGATGAATACGGGCCTCGGCATCACGGGTGGCGCGTTGTACGGGTTGCCGGGCACGACGGTCGGCGTCAACGCCGGCATCCACCACGTGTTCTGACGCAGCGCGTGCGGGCGGGCGGCCGGCATGCGCCCGTCCCCGCCCCGCACCGGTACATGGCCGCTTCGAACGCGGATGACGATGTGCCGCGCCCTGCATCGCCCGGGCAATCGGGCCTGGATGTTTACCCGACCTCAAGTCCGCGGCCATGCTGCCGTCAAGTCAGGAGCGCGCGCCCGATATCCGCCCGGAACCGGGCGTGCCCCTAAAGGAGACCCAGCAACGTGAACTTCTTCGGAATCGGCCGCGGCCGCCGTTCGTCGCGCGCGGTCGTCGGCGACATCGCCGAGCAGGCCGGCAGGCTCGGCATCGAGATCTGCGACGTGTCGGGCCATGTCGAGGAAGTGGCCGCCCGCGTCGCCCGTCAGGCGGAGGTCTGCCACACGCTGCGCGAATCGGCCGCCGTTACGCTGCGCGGCAACCACCGGATCGCCGAGGCGGCGCAGCAGGTGCGCGACGTCAGCGCCAATGCGTCGAATGCGGTCCGCCAGTCGCAGCAGACGATCGAGGCCTCGCTCGCGGACATTCACGGCCTCGTCGAGGGCGTCACCACGATCAGCGACCAGATGGGGGCGCTGCGCGACGCGCTCGATCACGTGCGGGCCGTCTCCGAGGATATCTCCGTCATCGCGCGCCAGACGCACCTGCTCGCGTTGAACGCCGCGATCGAGGCTGCGCGCGCAGGCGACGCGGGTCGCAGCTTCGCCGTCGTCGCCGCCGAGGTGAAGAACCTGTCCGCGAAGACCGGACAGGCGACGGCCCAGATCGAGACGACCCTCGCGCGGCTCGCCGAGCAGACCGAACACCTGATCGCCGAGGGAACCGACAACGCCGCACGCGCGCACCGCGTGCGCGAAGGCACGCGCGCAATCGGCGAAGTCGTGCACGCGACCGGGCATGCGATCACCGAGCTCGCCGGCGAAGCCGAACAGATCGCGTCGCTGACGGACGAGATCGAGACGCAGTGCCACCGCCTCGACGAGCAGGTGGGCGAGATGGCGTCCGGCGTCGAAAACTCGAGCAACAACTTCTCACAGGCCAAGGACCGGCTCGGCAATCTGCTCTCCGTCTCCGAGACACTCATCGAACTCACGGCCGCGACCGGCATCGAGTCGCCCGATACGCGCCTGATCGAAACCGCAAGGAACACCGCCGCCGCGATCAGCAAGCTTTTCGAGGAGGCGGTCAGCCGCGGCGACATCACGCTCGACGCGCTGTTCGACGCGCACTACGAGCCGATTCCCGGCACCGACCCGCAGCAGTTCATGACGCGCTTCACGGCGTTTACCGATCGCGTGCTGCCGGCCATCCAGGAGCCGGTGCTCGAGATCGACGCGCGCATCGTCTATTGCGCGAGCTTCGACCGGCAGTGCTACCTGCCGACCCACAACCGGAAGTTCTCGCTGCCGCAGCGCGCGGACGCCGCCTGGAACGCTGCGAACTGCCGGAACCGCCGGATCTACACCGACCGGACAGCGCGCACCTCCGTGTCGCATACCAAGCCGTTCCTGTTGCAGACCTATCGGCGCGACATGGGCAACGGCCAGTTCGCGCTGATGAAGGACGTTTCCGCACCGATCGTCGTCGGCGGGCGGCCGTGGGGTGTCCTGCGGATCGGCTACAGCGTCTGAATCGGGGCGCGCGGCCTCTGCTGCTCCAGTTCCACCGCCAACGGCCGTCGATCGCTGCGCACGTGATCGTCGAACGCTAGCAACATCGGAATGATTCAGGCGGTTAGTGGATCTCGATTCGTAACCCTCCAACGTAATCTGGGTCGACTTTACGTTTCCGAGCCCAAGCTCGTCAGCAACGACATGTACTGTGCAGCAGAAAATCGGCGTCACTGTACATTTCATCCCGCTTCCACCTCGAACACAATGCCCGTCAGGCTCGGGATCAGTCCATCCGGAAGGGCCTTCGGCACGCCATACCTGGGTACAAGACGATTGAAGCAATCCGGCCCGCTCGAGGCATCACGGCGGCGATGAAACCTGGACGCCAATTCCATGAACACCTCCGCTGACCCGCTTCCGTCGTCGCTTGGCGCTGCCACGTTCGTTCCATTCCTCGTCGCGAGCATTGCACTGGCCGCCGCCTACGGCGCCAGCTTTCTCCTTTCCGAGCATTTGCGTCAGAGCGGCCTGGATTCATCGATGGCAGGCGCGGTGATCTCGACCGGCATCCTGACCATGATCGTCAGCTCCGTCATCGCGGGATGGGTAGCACAACGAATCGGCTTGATGTCGACGATCGTGGCGGCCGCCGCCGTCATGGCACTTTCCATGATCGCATTCAGCCTGGCAGCGCACGATGTGCGGATCGCATTCATCGGCGGCCTGCTTCTGGGAACGGGATGGTCGGCCTTTTACATACTCGCGCCGCTTCAGATCATTCATCACCTGCGGCCCGCCGCGCGGATCAAATACCTGACCTTGCTGTCGGGCGGCCAGATGGTCGGGCTGGGTCTCGCGTCACCGATCGGCCATTTCGTCGCCAGCCGCTTCGGATCGTATGCCATCGTCTACGCAGGGCTCGCGGGTCTCTGCGTGATTGCCGCCATCGCATTTTCGCTCGTCCGACAACGGACTGAACGCACACCACAACCGCAGATCGACGCGACCGGACTGACAGCCGCGCGAGTCGCCGAGATCCTGCGCCATGGCACCCGCCTACCGATCATCATGATCGGACTCGCCGCATGCGTCTTCTCCGCGTTGTCGAATTTTCAGGCGATCTATGCGGAATCGCGACACCTGTCGCCCGATACCTTCTTCGTGACGTTCACATTGACGACCGTTTTCTGCCGATTCACGCTGGCGCAGACGATCAGCCGATTGCCAGTCCGAAAACTCGCGTTCACGCTGTTCGCCATGACACTCCTGGCACTGGTTCTGTTCGTGTCGAACCCGGGCAGCGAAAGCCTTTACGTGATCGGCTCGTTCATCTTCGCGATCGGCTACGGCCTCAGCTACTCCACCTTGAACGGCATGGCGGTCAATCTCGCCGGTGAGAAGGGCCTGTCCGCATCGGCGTGTTCGCAAGTCTTCACGATCGCCTACTTCACGGGCCTGTTCGGGTTTCCGTACGTAGCCGGCACATTGGTGACCCACGTCGGCGTGAACGGGATGATCGTCGCAACGATCGCCGTCGTCGTCATCAACTTGCTGATGCTCGTTCACGCGAGCCTTCGGCGCGACAACGCGCAGATCGCGGCACGCTGACCGCGAACGCGCAATACAGACACAGGTTCAGATACGGCCCCTACTGCTCCAGCCCCACCGCCAACGGCCGTTGATCGCTGCGCCCGTGATCGTCGACCACCCGCACCGTATAACTCCCGGCCGTTCGCGGCTGCCAGAACAGCGCATCGCCCGGTGCACCGCGCCCGACAAACGCATCGTTGACGAACCAGTACAGCGCATGCGCGCTCGCATCGGCTGTCGCGTTGAACGCGATGCGCGTCTCCTCCGTACGCTTCACGCGCATCGCATACGTACTGCCGCGCAGCGGCGACGTGATGCGCGGCGGGTCACCTTCGACCTGCCCTGCATCGCGACAGTCCGCGTTCTGCGGCGGCCGCCGGCGCGGAATGCCGGCCTGCGCGAACACCTGCTGCAGATCCGACGGCCAGAACTCGAAGATCTCCGTATGCGTGCGCTTGCCGCCGTACGGCGGACACGCGGCCTTCCCCGTCGCGTCGTCGATCACGACCGGCCGGTGCACGGTGCTCACGCGGATCGGCGACGTGCCCGGAATGAACCACGTCCAGCCCTGCTGCGGGCACCACTCGTTCGGCAAATCGCCGCTCGCGAGGCAGATCCGCACGCGCTTCAGCTTCGGCGGCACCGCGCGCGGCGGCTCGACGAGCGTGCGCTCGGCGTTCAGCGCATCGACGACCTGGAAGAACAGCGGCGCGGCCGCGTCGACGCCGACGAATGCCGTATTGGTCGAATTGTCGAAGTTGCCGACCCACACGACCAGCACATACGGGCCGAACACGCCGGCCGTCCATGCATCGCGGAACGACCATGACGTGCCGGTCTTCCAGTAGACCGGCACGCTCGACGGCTGCGCGCCGCTCGTCTCGTCGGGGCGCAGATGCTGGCGCAGCATGTCCATCGTCATGTAGCTCGCCTCGGCGCTGAGCAGGCGCTGGCCGGGCAGCGCCGGTTCGTCCGCGCGCAGCCGCAGCGGCCGGAACTCGCCGCGATTCGCGAGCATCGCGTAGAGCGCCGCGATATCCTGCATCGTCACTTCACCGCCGCCGAGCACCAGCGCGAGCCCGTAGTGCTGCGCGCTCGCGAGCCGGCGCACGCCGGCTTCCTGCAGGAACCGGTACAGATCGGGCGACTTGAGCTGCGACGCGACCCACACGGCCGGCACGTTGCGGCTGCGGTTCAGCGCATCGGTCGCGGTGATCGGCCCGAGGAAATGGCCGTCGAAATTCTCCGGCGCATACGGGCCGAATGCGGTCGGCACGTCGCGCAGCACGGTCTGCGGATGCAGCACGCCCTGGTCGAAGCCGAGCGCATAGATGAACGGCTTGAGCGTCGAGCCGGGTGAACGCCGCGCAAGCGTGCCGTTCACCTGCCCGTCGATCGCACGGTCGAAGAAGTTCGCGGAACCGACGAGCGCCTTCACGCCCATGTCGCGCGTATCGACGAGGATCGCCGCAGCATTGCGCACGCCGCGCGTATCGTTGCGTGCGACATAACGTGCGATCTGCCGTTCGAGCGTGTGCTGCAGGTCGAGATCGAGCGTCGTCACGAGTCGCGCGTCGGCGTCGCTGTCGTTCGCCGCGGCGCTCGAGGTGGTATGCCACGCGTTGCGCGCGGCGAGTGCCTGGCCAACCGCGTGCGGCGCATCGAACGGCAGCGCGGACAGCGGCCGCATCGCAAGCGGCAACGCGAACAGCGGCTTGAACGATGCATCGCCAGGATGCTTCGTCAGCCAGCGCGCATACAGCCGGTTGCGCGACGCGGCCAGCGCGCGGTTGATTTCATCCTGCCCGCCGCGCACGCGCCGCGCCGGGTCCTGCGGAATCACCGCGAGCGCGAGCGCCTCGGGCAGCGTCAGCGCGTCGGGCATCCGGTCGAAATAGACGACGCTCGCGGTGCCCGCGCCTTCGACGTTGCGGCCATACGGCGCATCGTTCAGATACGCTTCGAGGATCTGCCGTTTCGAATAGAAGAGTTCGAGCTGCACCGCGCGCGCAACCTGCTCGAGCTTGCCGGCCGGCGTGCGCGTGTTCAGCCGCCACAGCGAGCGCGCAAGCTGCATCGTCAGCGTCGAGCCGCCCTGCGGATTGCCGCCGCGCACGTACGTGATCCAAGCGCCGCGTGCGAGCCCGTACGGGTTGAAGCCGGGATGCCACCAGAACCAGCGGTCCTCGTGCAGCATCACCGCTTCGACGAGCTGCGGCGACATCCGGTCGAGCGGCACCCACAGCCGGTAGCGGTCGTCCTTCGCGAGCGTGAGCCGCAGCAAGCGGCCCTGCGCGTCGACCACCGCGACCGACGACGGCTTCCATTCGCGTAGCGGCGGATGCGGCCACAGCCGGCATGCGGCCAGCGCGCCGAACACGAGCAGCACGCCGGCGATCCAGTTCTGCCAGCGATGGAGCCACCCGGCGGCGCCGTGCAGCACGCGCCGGCGCACCGAAACGTCGTCAGCCACGCGCGGGCGCTCCTCGCACCCGGCGCGGCCGGCAACGACGTTGCAGCGTCGTCGTCATCGCACGCGCTCCACCGTCAGGGTCGTGCCGCCGGGCGCCTGGGCCTGCAAGCGGCGGTCGTACATCGACTCGCCGTAAGCCGGCGGCGCGATGAAGCGGCCCGCGTTGCTCGCCTTGATCCGGTAGACGAACTCGCGCACGTCGGTCGTCGCGGTGCCGTAGATCACCACGCGATCCTCGCGCACGTCCGCGAACTGCGGCTGCCACGTGGAACCCTTCACGCCGATCGGCGAACGCCACGGGGCATCGGCCACCGGCGCCGACGCGCCGCCGTCGCCGTTGCTGTCGCCGTCCTGCGTGTCGGTGACGGGCGGCGGCGCGATCACCGGATCGAAGCCGCCCGGCAACAGGTCGACGATCGCGATGTTGCCGACGCTCGCCGAGCCGGTCGCACGGATCTTCAGGTGCACGTCGATCTCCTGGCCGACCGTGATCTTGTCGAGCGGCTTGCCGTCCGTGCCGGTATAGTCGCGCACGATCTCCAGCCCGTTCTTGATCGCCTTCGTCGACGTGCCGCGGTCGTAGCCCGACTGGCTCGTGATCCACCATGCGGGCAACGTGCTGCCGTTCACGAAGTCGACGCGCGATGCAGCGGCCGACCACGTGCCGGAGCGCACGAGGTTTGCCTGGATCGACGACACGTCCTTCGGCGCGGCGCCCGCGCGCACCTCGTCGATCGCGAGCTGGTCGAGCTGGCCCGCGCTCGACGCCGCATATGCATCGAGCGCGAGGATCGTCATCGCCGACGACAGCGTGTTGTAGCGATTGTCGACGAGCGGCGCGGCGAGGTTGTCGATCGCGCGCGGCGACAGCTTGCGCACGCGCTCGGGGAAGTGCTTCGCGATCAGGTACAGCACGCTCGCGTCGCGCGTCAGCGGATCGAGGTAGTAGCCCGTCACGTAGCCGCCGTCGGACGCACGCTTGCGCTCGAGCAGCGCCTGCGGGCCCGCGATCAGCGCCGCGGCCTCCTTGTCCTGCTTCAGCAACTGGTACGACGCAGCGAGCCATGCGGCCGCGAGATCGTTCTTCCAGTCGTTCGGGTACGCATCCTGCAGCCGCTTCTGCACGGCCGCGAGGCTGTTGGTCGTCACGTTGCCCTGGCGCGTCAGCAGATACACCGCATACGCGCGCTGCCGCAGCAGGTCGAGCGAGCCGAGCGAATCGTTCGCCGCGAGCTTCTGCAGATACTGATTACCCGCGTCGAGCATGTCCTTCGGCACCGCGATGCCGCGCTCGCGCGCGTCGAGCAGCACGTGCATCGCGTACGCGGACACGAACGGATCGGCGTCCGGCGTCGCACTCCACAGCCCGAACCCGCCCTGCGCGTTCTGCCGGCTGCGCAGCACCCCGAGGAACTGCGCGATCGCCGCCGCGTTCGTCGCGTCGGCACCGGCGTCGGTTGCGTGCATCGCGCTCGTCAGCGCGCGTACCGACAGCCACTTCGCCGCGAACACGCGCGGCACGGCCGCACTCACCAGCTGCTCGCTGCAGGCGTGCTCGAAGTTGACGAGATACGACGACAACCCTTCGGACAGCACGAGCGGCGCGGTGGAGATGCTCGCATCGCGCGACGCATACGCGTCGTACATCGACCGCAGGTTCGGCACGCTCGCCTTCTTGCCCGGATCGAGGCGCGCGATGTCGAGCTGCGTGCGGAACGCGGCGGCCGGCCGCACCGACACGTCGACGCGCTGCTGCGCGCCCTTCGCGCCATAACGCGCGCCGAACGACAGCGAACCCGAGCCGAGCGTGTCGGTCGCCTTCACGCGGAACATCGCGACACCTTCGTGCTGCGGCGCGAGTGCAACGTTCTGCGTAGCCGGCCCGACCACCTGCAACTGCGGCCCCGTCTTCAGCGTGACCGCGACCGGCACCGGCTGGTTGCCGACACCCGTCAGGTTGTTCGCGACACCGACGCTGACGTCGGCCTCGTCACCCGGCGCGAGCGTGGTCGGCACGTTCGGCGACAGCACGAAATCGCCGCGCACCGTCGTCGCGCCTTCGAACGTACCGACGAGATCCGGCGACACCGACACGGCCATCACGCGCAGCTTGCCGTTGAAGTAATCAGGCACGGTGTAGCTCAGGCGCGTGTCGCCGTTCACGTCGACGATCCCCGACCAGTAGACGACCGGCTTGTCGCGCTTGCGCTTGAACGGGTTCAGCTGGCGGCCGATTGCATCGTCGGCGTCGCCGCCCGGCGCGGCCATCGCCATCAGCTTCTCGAAGTCCGGCAGGATCAGGTCGAGGATCTGCGACGTGCCGACTTCGAGCATCCGCTTGCGGAAGAAGAACTTCAGCGGATCGCCGAGCTTGTAGCGCGCGACCTGCAGGATGCCCTCGTCGACCGCGAACACGACGACCTTCGCGGGCTTCGCCGAATGCACGGTGAAATTCACCGTGTCGCCGGGCTTCACGAGCGCCGGCGCATCGACCGACACCGCGTTGCGGCGCGCATCGAGGTTCACCGAGAACGGCACGACGCCGTAGCTCAGCGGGCTCATGAAGATCTCGTCCGACGACGGGTCGCGGATGTACTGCACGTTGATGTAGCCGTTGCCTTCGAAGCCGGCCGGCACCGTGATGTGCTGGATCGAACTCGTCGTGTCCGCATGGAACCACGCGTGCGCATACACCTTGTCGCGCTCGATCGTGATCAGGCCGCTGCCCGCGTAAGGCGCGCGGATCGCGATCTCGACCTGCTCGCCCGGCTTGTAGTCGTGCTTCGCGAGCGTCACCTGCAGCTCCGCGTTGCGGTCGAGCGAACGCGTGACGTTCGCGTCGCCCGTGACCGAATACTCGATCCGGTTCACCGCGGCGCCGGCCGCGTTGCGGATCACGAGCGCATAGCTGCCCGGCTTGTCGGTACGCAACGTGAAGTCGAGCCCGGCTGCCGGAATCGCCAGCGGCTTCTCGTCGACCGGCACTTCCTTCAGCCGCGAATCGTATTTGTACGCGCCGGAATCCTGCTTGGTCAGCACCGACACGTAGCGTTCCTCGACGAGTTGTGCACGCAGGTCCTTCACGTCGATCGCCTTCGCGTTCGGATCGATCGCGACGAGCCGCACCGTGCGCGGGCTGCCGCGCTTCACGTAGCCGAGATCGTCGACCGACTTGTAGCCGACGAGCCAGTCGTTGTTCGACACGAGCGCCTGCGCGTTCGCGGCGACGTTGCGCCCGCCTTCCGCTTCATAGGCCTTCGCCTGGAAGTAGAGCTGGTAGGTCGCGTCCGCGTACTTGTCGAGATCGAGGTCGAACTCCGCATGGCCCTTGTCGTCGGTCGTGCCGTCCTGCAGCGTCGTCGTATAGCCCTCCTTCGCGCGGCGGGCATCGAAGAAGTGATAGCCCTGCCAGCTGCGGAACGACGGCCACACCGGACGCAGCGTCAGCGTCGCCGCGACGCGGCGCTTCTCCGCCGGCGTGCCGAACAGGTTCTGCGCATCGACGATGCCCTTCAGCCCCTTCGGCTTCACCCATCCTTCGACGACCTGCTGCGACAGCTTCGCGTCGACCTTCATCCGGTCGGGCAGGAACTCCTTCACCTGCACCGTCGTGCTGCCGATCGGCTCCGCACCGGGCTGGCCGTCCTTGACGATATACAGGTTGACCGTCCACGTGCCGGTCGGCGCCGTTTCGGCCGTCGTATAGCCGAGCTCGGTGAAGCCGGTCGCATCGACCGTCACCGGCTTGCGCTCGACGGTGATCCCGCGCGGGTCGACGATCTCCGCCTGCAGCGGCACGCCGGCCGGGCTGCGCGCCCAGCTCGCCGCGCGCACGATCAGGCCGATGTGGAACGGATCGCCGGGCCGATACAGGCCGCGATCCGAGAACAGGTACGCGGACAGTTGCCCCTGGCCCGTCGCATTGCGCTCGCCGTCGACGTCGAAACGCGAGAAATCGAGCTGGCGATCGCGGCCGGCCACCGGCAGGAACGACAGGTCGGTGTCCTTCTTCACGACGTACAGCTGCGGCCACTTCTCGCGGTCGAGCCCCTTGAACGCGGGGAAATGCACGATGCCGTCGGCGCTCGTGGTCTGCGTGAACAGCGCCTGGCCGTTCACGGCGAGCACCGATACGGTTGCGCCCGCAACCGGCTTGCCCGTGCGGATCGACTGGATGAATACGTCCTGGCTGCCGTCCAGCGCCTTCTTGACCAGCATCCCGAGATCGGTCACGACGATCAGGCGCGTGTCGCCGAGCGCGTTGTCGCTGTCGTCGCCGTTGCCGTTGCCGTCGCCCGAATCGGCGTTGTCCGACTGATCCTGGCTGCCGTCGCCGGACGATGCCTCGCCATCCTTCGCATCGTCGGCCTTCTTCTTCTCCGCCGCCGGGTCGTACTTCGTCAGGTGCAGCAGGAACACGCCGCGCTTGCCGCCCTTCAGGTACTGGCCGAGATCGATGCCTTCGTAATGCGCCTTGCCGGGGTCGCCGGCCGGGAACGCACGCGTCTGCACGAAGCGCTCGACGATGTGATCCTCGCTGAACGAATACGACAGCTCGGGCCGCGCGTACGTGCCGTTGTTGAAGCTCACGACGTGCTGGAGCTGGTCGGGCAGCACGCGGCCGATCTCGACCTTCATCCCCGGCAGGTTGCGCGACACGACCGACAGCCGCTTGCTGCCGCTCATCGACAGCAGCGAGCCGTCGGCCATGAAGCGCAGCAGCTTCGGATAGTCGGGCACCGTGAACGCGGTCGTCACCGGCTCGGCGAGCAGGTAGCCGCCGGCCGATTTCAGGTCGCCCGCGAAACGCACGACGATGCGATCGCCCGGCGTCGCGTGGTACTTGAAGCTTTGCAGCGTCGCGTAGTCGTTCTCGGTCGGCACCGCCTCGAGCGGCAGCGGCTTCGACTGCTTCAGCACCGCGTCGCTGATGTCGGCCACGTTCCATTCGTACGGCGGATCGTCGTCCGACTGATCGACGCCCGGCTTGCGCTTCGGCAGCACCCACGCCTTCGCGCGTGCGGCCAGATCCACGCTGCGCACGCCGTCGGATGCTTCGGCGACGAGCACCTGTTCGGGCTCGTAGCGCTCGTTGTCGACGAGCGTCGGCGCGACGTTGGCGATCGACAGGCTGTAGAGCCCCGGCACGTCGACCGACGCATGCAGCACGTCCGGCGTGCCGTTGCCGCCGCGCGAACTCTTCACGCCCTTGTCGACGTCGAGCCGTGCCGCCATCGAGTTGAGTGGGATCTCGAGCGACTGCGAGCGGACCCATGCGCTCGTCTTCATCTTGTCGTAACTGACGGTGTAGCGCAGCGGCGTCGTATTCTTGCCGTCGCGGCCGACCAGCACGAGGCCGATGCGCTTCTCGAACTCGGCCGGATCGACCGGGTAGTTGAAGCGCAACTGCATCAGCGCCTGCTTCTCCGCCGGGTTGTCGGGGTTCTGGTAGAACTCATTGTTGCCGAACGTCGCGGCGAACGCGGGCAGGTCGAACGCGAAACGGTCGTCATGCATCGTCACCTGCGGTGCGAACACCCGGTGCACCGCGAAGCGCACCTCGACGTGCGCGCCGACCGGCCAGTCGGCCGCCGGCGTGAAACGCAGCGTCTTGTCGTCGGCCCACTCCCACGCGCCCTTCAGCGTGGGCGTCATCTCGATGCCGTCGCCGGCCGGCTTGCCGACGTGTTCGATCGGCGCGGCCGACTGCGCAAACACGACTTCGAGCGGATGCACGGTGATCTTCGGCTTGTCGGTATCGTCCACCTCGTAGGTGGTGATCGCCGGCGCCTTCACGGTGAAGCTGACAGTCGCGGGCTCGGGCGGCTTCGGGCGATGCTTGAACCAGTAGCCGCCATAGCCGAGCGCGGCCGCGAGCAGCACGAGGCCGCCCGCATGCCACGGGCGGCGGCGCACGGCCGCGGCGGTGACGCCCATCCACGTGGGCGCCGTCCACGATACGTCGCCCACCAGCGGCCGCAGCGCGCTGCCGAGCAGCCACCACAAGAAGCCCGCCACGCGAATCGGCAGGAGCAGCAGGAAGCGCAGCAAATCCATTGTTATTTCCTTGTCAAGGACATGCTGCCTGGTGCGGCAACCTTCCCCGAATTGTTATGGGTCTGTGACGGCGCGGCCCGGTTGCGCCGTAATTGCTTGGTATGTTCGACCGGATGCTGGGCGCCATTATCGATCAGACCCGAAACGATGGAAATATCGGCGTGCCGGCGCGCAACGCCGCCGGATGACCGGCCGGTCGGGCGGATATCGGCCGTCCATCGCGCAACCTCTGCACACGTCGGCGCCGCGTTCGCTAGAATGCGCGGCTCGGCAGGATCGAATCGAAATGAAAGGAAACCGCTTGAAACTCCCGTTCGAATGGCAGATCGGGCTGCGCTATGCGCGCGGCGGCCGGCGCACGGCCGGCGACGGCTTCGTGTCGTTCATTGCCGGCGCCGCGATGGCCGGCATCGCGCTCGGTGTCGCCGCGCTGATCGTCGTCCTGTCGGTGATGAACGGATTCCGGACCGAAGTGCGCGACCGGATGCTGTCGGTGCTCGCACACGTGGAAATCTTCTCGCCGACCGGCGCGATGCCCGACTGGCGGCTCACCGCGCACGAATCGCTGCGCAATCCGGCGGTGCGCGCCGTCGCGCCCTATGTCGACGCACAGGCGCTGCTGACGAACGCGGGCAGCGTGACAGGCGTCGCGCTGCGCGGCATCGATCCCGTGCTGGAGCCGCGCGTATCCGAGATCGCGCGCAAGCTGAAGACCGGGCGGCTCGACGCGCTCGTGCCGGGCGAGATGGGGATCGTGCTCGGCTCGGCGCTGGCCGACGCGCTGCACGTGAAGATCGGCGAGCGCATCACGTTCTTCGCGCCCGGCAACACGGCGCGCATCGGCGACGCGCTGCCGCAGTTCCGGCAGTTCAACGTGGTCGGCACGTTCGAGTCGGGCCACTACCAGTACGACAGCGCGCTCGCCTACATCCACATCCGCGACGCGCAGACGCTGTTCAACGTGCGTGCGCCGACCGGCGTCCGGCTGCGCCTCGACGATCTGCAGCGCGCGCCGGAGATCGCGCTGGAACTGTCGCGCACGCTGTCGGGCGATCTCTATATCCGCGACTGGACACGGCAGAACCGCACGTGGTTCGAGGCCGAGCGGCTGCAAAAGCGCATGCTGTCGCTGATCCTGATGCTGATCGTCGCGGTCGCCGCGTTCAACCTCGTGTCGTCGCTCGTGATGACCGTCACACAGAAGCAGGGCGACATCGCGATCCTGCGCACGCTCGGCGCGCCGCCCGGGTCGATCATGAAGATCTTCGCGATCCAGGGGATGACGATCGGCCTCGCCGGCACGCTGGCGGGCGTCGCGCTCGGCTGCGCGATCGCGGTGAGCATCCCGTGGGTGCTGCCCGCGATCGAGCAGTTGCTCGGCATCCGCTTCCTGACGCCGTCCGTGTACTTCCTCAGCTCGCTGCCGTCGAAGCTCGCGGCGACCGACGTGATCGAGATCGCCGCGGCCGCGTTCCTGATGTCGTGCGTCGCGACGCTCTACCCGAGCTGGCGCGCCGCGCGGGTACGGCCGGCCGAAGCGTTGCGCGACGAATAGGCCCGCGACGCCCGGTGCCCGGCTCGCCGTGGCGTGCCGTCATGCGACCTCGTGGAAACCGACGCTGTTGCGGCCGTTCAGGATGTCCTCGAACGCCGCCCCGAAGCCGACGTCGATCAGGCCCGGGCGTCGGCCGTAGGTCTTCTGCCCCGAATCGTCGACGAAGATCGCCGCCCCCGACGACAGCTGACGGTCGGTCTCCAGCAGTGCGAGCGTGCCGCGCGCGCTGCCGGCCGACGGGTCGAGCGTCAGCCGCGTGCCGTCCTGCGTGGTGAAATGCCCGCCGACCTCCTCGAACGTCCGGTTGCGCACGACGGACGCGTTGATCTCCTTCATGAACAGGAAGTCCGCGTCGGCGCGCTGGCTGGCCACCTTGCGATCGTCGTCCGTGAACGTCTCGCCTACGGCGGCCGCGCCCTGCTCCGCGAAGTCGACGGCCTGCTGGTGAAACGCGCGCGTCGCGAGCACGAGGCCCGCGTTCGCATTCAGCGTCGACTCCACCCACGCGCGATCGCTTTCCGTCATCGTCTTCGCTACGACCTTGATCTGGCCGTTGTCGGTCGTGAAATCGAACTGCGCGTCGGCCAGGTCCGGCCGCTTCGCGATGATCTCGTGCATGCTCGCCGCGAGCTGGCTCGTGACGTCGCGCAGCTTCGTCGACAGGTTGCCCAGTATCGACATCTGCTTCATGCGCGCCGCCTGCATCGCGTCCGGGTCCAGCGCCCGGATGGTAATCGGCGCGTCCTGCGGTTGCCCGGCCGCCGCGTCCGTCTGCTGGCGGCCGTCGAGCGCCGCCTGCTGCGCCATCTGCGCGAGCGAAAGGCCGCTCGCTGCCGTGACCGAAGTCGTCATGCCCTCTCTCTCCTTTCAATCTGTTTTTTACCGTTTACGGACAGATTTCCCGGAAATTTAGACCGATCGCAGGTCCGTCGCCTCGCACGCTTAAAAACTTTGTTTGACTCAAACTAAAAAAGTTTGACACCGAGATTTCACTGAGATAAGTTTTGCGCAAGCTTCCGGAAAGCATTCCGGCCGGCCCCGCCGACTCGCGTCGCGCTTTCCTGCCGTTGCAGCACCGCCGTTCGCACCATCCCCGCCTCATCGCATCGTGCCGTTGCGTTTCATCTGAAACCTGAAGGAAGATCGGGCATGCACGCATTTGATTCGCACTCCTGTATTCATTTCGCGCCGCCGGACCCACTTCGACCGGGCGGCCCGAATCAGCCGCCGCGCTGACGCTTTTCCGGTCGGGGCGACGCAGTCGCCCTGACGCTCGCCGGGTTGTGCGATGCGTGACGCGCGTCGACACCGGCCGTGACACCCGGGCATCGCGCCCGGCGCTTTCGCAGGTGCAGTTCCGTTTCATCCGATGCAGCACCCGGCCGGGCCGCAGGGGGCATATCGCGGGCCGGCCGGTTCCAGACAATCACAAGAAGAGGTCGACAATGGACATTCATCGAACCGGATTGCGTCGCGCGTGGCTACCCGCGCTCGTTGCGGCCGCAACGCTCGCCGCGTGCGGCGGCGACGACGGCGGCAGCGTGGCGGGCGTCTCCGCGCTCGCGCAGGGCAAACAGGAGGAGGCCGCCGCGTCGGCAGCCGACAAGCAACTCGCATCACGCATTTCGCCCTCCGGCGTCCCGTACGCCAATCAGGCCAGCGGCGGCCGCTACCGGCCCGTGATCACGAACGGCCAGGTGCAGCCGTCGCTGTCGGGCGGCACGATCGAGGAGAACGCGTGGGTCGACACGCCGGTCGACTCCGACGGCGACGGCACGCGCGACCGCATCCACGTCCGCATCGTGCGCCCGACCGAAACCGCGAACGGCGCACGTACGCCCGTCATCGTGCTCGCGAGCCCGTACTACGCGGGCCTCGCCGACAGCCCCGACCACAACGTCGACGTCGAACTCGACGGCACGCCGCATCCGGCCGCCACGGCGGCCACGGCAGCGACCGGCGCCTCCGCGCGCATCATGGCCGCCGCGCCGCAGGTGCGGATGCTGCAGCAGGTCGAGGCCGCCGCCGCCGGGCGCTCGTGGATCGAGGGCTACTTCATCCCGCGCGGCTTCACGATCGTCTACGCGGATTCGCTCGGTACTGCCGGGTCGGACGGCTGCCCGACGATCCTCACGCGCGACGAATCGGTCGCGATGGCATCGGTGATCCGCTGGCTCGGCCGCGACGCAACCGCGAAGGACGCGAACGGCAAGGCGGTCGTCGCGAACTGGTCGACGGGCCACGTCGGCATGTACGGCGTGTCGTACGACGGCACGCTGCCGAAGATGGTCGCGAGCCTGCGCACGCGCGGGCTCGACGCGATCGTGCCGGTCGCCGGGCTGACCAACATGTACGGCTACTACCGCTCGGGCGGGCTCGTGCGTGCGCCGGAGGGCTATCAGGGCGAGGACGTCGACGTGTACATCAAGGCGCTGCTGACGAACGCGCATCCGGAGCGCTGCACGCACCTGATCGACGAAGCGCTGCAGCAGGAAGACCGCAAGACCGGCGACTATTCGCCGTTCTGGGCCGCGCGCGATATTCCCACCGCGTACGCGGTCGCGCCGGCGCTCGTCGCGCAAGGGCTCACCGACGACAACGTGCGGGTCGACCAGTCGACGCTGTGGCATCTCGCGATGCGGCGCCAGGGCGTGCCGACGCAGCTGTGGCTGCATCGCCTGAAGCACACCGACCCGACCCGCGTGCCGGCGATGGCCGATGCGTGGACGGCGGAAGTGAACCGCTGGTTCACGCGCTACCTGATCGGTTTCGACAACGGCGTCGAACGCGATCCGCGCGCGGTGATCGAGCAGGCGGACGGCACGCTGCTGAAGGAAGCGGACTGGGCCGCGCGCCACGCCACGCCGGTCACGTACTTCGCGGGCGGCGACGGCGCAGGCACCGGCACGCTGCTGCGGCTGCCGAGCGGCGGCCCGCTCGCGCGCTTCACCGACGATGCGCGCATTCCCGCGCTCACGCTGGCGAACGCACCGACGGGCGAGAACCGCAGCCGGTTCGAAACCGCGCCGCTCACGGCCGCGACACGCCTGTCCGGTTCCGCGACCGCGCGCGTCAGGCTGACCTTCACGGCCGTGGCCAACGTGACGGCCCTGCTGGTCGATCGCGCGCCGGACGGCACGGCCACGATCGTCACGCGCGCGTGGACCGATCCGCGCAACCGCGTGTCGGAGTGGGTCTCGCAGCCGGTTCTGCCCGGGATGCCGTACGACCTGAAGCTGACGTTCATGCCGCGTGACTACAAGCTGGAAGCCGGCCACCGGCTGGGGCTCGTCGTGATGTCGAGCGACAACGAGGCCACGTTGCGGCCGACGCCGGGCACCGGGCTGACGCTTGACCCGGCCGGCACGTCGGTGACGGTGCCGTTGACGGCGTCCTGAACGGCGGCGTGACCGTCCTGAAGCGATCCCGGGACGCCAGTGCACCGGCGTCCCGGGATCGCTCCATTCATTCGCTTCCATTTCCCGATTCTTATCGAAACAGAAGCAACGACTCTTTAAAACAACAATTCCACGCTTCATCAATCAATTGCATTATTGAATCGAAATCGGAAACAATCTGATATCGCTTGACATCGATTCCCCGCCGGCTAGATTTAAAAGTCAATAATCCGGACATTTGTAGCCGGTCGCTGCGGGGGCATGGCAATGAACAACCTGGTTACCAGCAAAACCGTCGCATCCGCGTCGTCATTGAACGATCGGCGTCGCCAGCCATTCGCGGCCGTTCGAGGCCAACTGCAAAACGATTACGAATCGCGGGTCATGGAGGCCTACCAGGACGATCCGGCGCAGTGGAGCAAGGCGATTGGCGATCGCCTCTGGTTCCAGTTCGGCGTCTATGACGATCCCCAGTCGCCCAGGCCGGCCGACCTCGACGAATCGGGCCTCAGGTATTTCGAACGGCAACTGAAGATCGCCGGCCTGGACACGCCCGGGCGCCAGCCGATCAACCGGATACTCGACATCGGATGCGGCTGGGGAACGGTGCTGCGCGATCTGTCCGAGCGGTTTCCCGGCTGTCATCGCCTGGACGGCATCAACATCAGCGATCGCCAGCTCGAATACTGCGCCGAAGTCAACGCCGCGCGCGGCGTCTCCGACAGGATCAACCTGTTCCGGTGCAATGCACTGGACATCGACCTGCTGCCGGACTTCGACGTGCCCTACGACCTCGCGATCATGCGCGGCGTGATCTCCCATTTCCCCTATGATCTCTTCGAGATCGTGATGGCCAAGTTGCGCCGGCGGCTGGCCGCAAACGGGACGGTCATCGTTTCGGATAACTTATATAACGTCGACCTCTCCGAATACCGTTCCGATACGCCCGACCTGGTCGACAGGCTCGCGTGCAAGTATCGCAAGACGCCCGCATACCTGCGCCAGGTGTTCGAGCAAAGCGGCTTCCGCGTCCACGACATGCAGGTCCTGCCGAACCGGACGGACGCGACGCGATGGCTGCTGGACGTTCAGGACAACATCGAGCGCCATTTCCCGACGGGCGCGGTCGGCGCGCTGGAAGAACTCCGCGTGATGTGCGAAAGCCTGGCCGTCGCCATCGTCAAGCGTCAGGTTTCCATCTACAGCTTCGTGCTCAAGCACGGTTGACGAAGGCCACCCGTCCCGGCCGCCGGACATCCAGCCCGAGATCCCGCCATGACAGATATTCCCAACTTCGTTCGCAACCTGCCGGGCCTGCCGAAGCCCGGGGAAAAGATCTTCCATCCGGATTTCCATCTGCAACTGAAACCCATGTGGCATCCGCTCCATGACGAGGCGGAACGCCGGATCGCGCTCACGGACAGCCCGTACATCCTCGCCTACTACGGCAGCCAGAAGGCCGTCGAACATTATCTGGCGCAAAGCATGCCGTCATTCGGCGGGCTGTGCTATCCGCACACGCTGAACGACAGGATCTACGATCTGGAACGGATGATGAGCATCACCACGCTGATCGACGACACCATCACCAACCCCGCGATGCTGGATCAGGCGCAACAGCGCTCGACATTGCGCCAGCACTACTTCGATGCAATCGCCGGCATTCGCCCGCCCGACACCGCGCCCATCGCGCAATTGCTGTACGAGGGGCTGCTGCCCGTCAAGGCGCATCTGGCGTCGAAACCGCGTGTCTGGAAACGCATGGAGGACGCGCTGCATACGTTGATCGTCCGGCAGACGGATCCGCTGGCGTTGAAGATGGACGAACTCACGTTCGATGCCTACCTGGAGATGCGGCGCATCGACAACTACGGGGAATGGGCGGCCATCATGACGGAGTACGCGATCGACGTCGACATGACCGAGCACCTGGTGGCCGACCGCTCGCTGGCGGAAATGAGAACGGCCGCCATCGATTCGATTACGCTGGTCAACGACCCGTATTCATTCCGAAAGGAAATTCATATCGCCGATTCGGTCAACTCGGTCTGGCTGCTGATGTACCGGGAGGGCCTGAAACTCCAGGACGCGCTGAACAAGCTGGCAACGCTGGTGGCCGAGAACGAGCGCAACCTGATGGCCGCGCGCGACCGCGTCCTTGCCGGCCCGCTCGGGAATCGGGCGGATGTGCGCGCCTACGTGACGGAGCTCGAGCATCTGGCGTCCGGCAACGCGGAATTTCACGCGATCAGCACGCGCTACCACGGCCGGGATTTCAAGGGGAAACGGTTCATTTCCGGCGAGGTGACCATTCGGGCGCTACCCTCGACGGATGAAGTCGCCGCGGCCGATCTGGCCGGTATCCGTCCCGCGAATTGAGGCAACCGGATCGGCGACGCAAACGCATCGATTCTGTCGAAACAACGGCAACAGACTCGCTGCGGCAGAAAAAACCGCCGTGCCTGCCGCACGAGCGGCCCTCACACCGGCGTCAGCACCGGCTGCCCTGAAAAGTGCCGCTCGGCATTGTCGATGAACTGCCGCACCGACCGATCGAGCGCCTCGGGCGACCAGCCACCCATGTGCGGCGTCAGCACGACGCTGTCGAGATCCGTCAGCGCGCGCGGCGGCTCGGGTTCGCCTTCGTACACGTCGAGCCCCGCACCCGCGATGCGTCCTTCACGCAACGCCTCCGCCAAAGCAGCCGTATCGACAACACTGCCGCGTGACACGTTGACGACGAACCCGCCGGGGCCGAGCGCATCGAGCACCGCGCGATCGATCAGATGCCGTGTGCCCGCGCCGCCCGGTGTCGCGACGATCAGGAAATCGGCCCACTGCGCGAGCGCGTCGACGCGGTCGAAATAGCGATAAGGGACCTTCTTCTCCGAACGATTGTGATAACCGATCTCAATGTCGAAGCCGGCCGCGCGGCGCGCGCACTTCTCGCCGATCTTGCCGAGCCCGACGATGCCGAGCTTCTTGCCCGACACGTTCGGCGGCATCGCCAGGCCGTCGCGCCACACGCCCGCACGGGTTTTCGCATCGAGCTGCACGACGTTGCGCACCACCGCGAGCAGCAGCGCGAACGCGTGATCGGCCACGCAATCGTCGTTGGTGCCGGCGCCCGTGACCACGGTCACGCCGCGCGCCTTGGCGTGCGTCACGTCGATGTGCTCGTACCCGGCGCCGAGCGCGCTGACGAACGTGAGTTGCGGAAGACGATCGATCTCGGCGGCGGTGAGCCCCGTGCTGCCGTTGGTCAGCACCGCGCGTATGGCGCCGCCGTGTTCGGCGATCGCGCGTTCGCGCTCTTCGGATGTGGGGGCGTAGCGCACGTCGAACGACGCGGCGATCTCGCGATGCGCGTCGCCGCGCAATGCGATGAGAACCAGCAACTCGGGCTTCATGTCAGGAAGTGTCGGCAAGGCGGGAACGGATTCAGTGTAACAAGCCTGCAACACGGATGCGGGTAATCCCCACACGGGCTGTGGGCACGCCGCCGCATGCGGTTTGCCAAAGCCGGCTCAGTCAAGTAACTTTCGGCGTACGCCCCCGTCCTGGAGATTGGCCCGTATGAAGCTCGCCCTGCCCGCCCGGATCCTGGGCCTCGCGCTCGCCGCTACCCTCGTCGCGCCCGCTGCGCATGCCGACACGCCCGTCGTGGTGTCGTCGAAGATCGACACCGAAGGCAACCTGCTCGGCAACCTCATCGCGCAGGTGCTGAAGGCGCACGGTATCCCCGTCACCGAAAAGATCGCGCTCGGCACCACGCCGATCGTGCGCAAGGCGCTCACGAGCGGCGAAATCGACGTCTACCCCGAATACACCGGCAATGCCGCGTTTTTCTTCAACAAGGCGGACGATCCGCTGTGGAAGAACGCGAGCCAGGGTTACGACACCGCGAAGCAACTCGACTACGCGGCGAACCATCTCGTCTGGCTCACCCCGGCGCCCGCGAACAACACGTGGGGCGTCGCCGTGCTCGCACCGGTCGCGCAATCGCAGCACCTGAAGACCTTCTCCGATTTCGGCAAGTGGATCGCCGGCGGCGGCAAGGTGAAGCTCGCGGCGTCGGCCGAATTCGTGAACAGCGCGTCCGCCCTGCCGTCGTTCGAGAAAGCATACGGCTTCAAGCTGAAGCCCGACCAGCTCGTGGTGCTGTCCGGCGGCGACACGGCCGCAACCATCAAGGCTGCCGCGAACCAGACCGACGGCGTGAATGCCGCGATGGTCTACGGCACCGACGGCGGCATCGCGTCGAGCGGCCTCGCGGTGCTCGACGACGACAAGCACGTGCAGCCCGTCTACGCGCCCGCACCGGTGATCCGCGAAGCCGTGCTGAAAGCGCACCCGCAGATCGCCGACTACCTGAAGCCGGTGTTCGCGAGCCTCGACCTGAAGACGCTGCAGTCACTGAACGCGCGCATCCAGATCAACGGCGAACCGGCCGCCGGTGTCGCGAAAAGCTACCTGAAATCGAAGGGCTTCGTTAAATGACGGGTCGCGCGGCGGCGTCCGCGCGGCGCATCACGGCGGACAAGGTCGGCATCCTGATCGGGGTCCTGACGATCGTCGCCGTGCTCGGCCTGCCGTTCGCGGTGCTGCGGCCGAACCGCATCGCCGCCGGCACCGACCTGTCGGTGTTCACCGCGCTGCCGGCCCTGCAGGGCGCCGGGCTCGCCGCGCTGTGGATCGTCGGCGCGCTGTGGGCGATGACCGCGAGCCGCCCCACGTGGCGCCTCTTGGCCGGCTGCGCGTGGCTCGCCACGCTCGCGTACGCGGTCGGCGCGGCCGCGACGCACGTCGTCGCACCGGACGACACGCTCGCCCGCGTGTCGCCCTCCTCCGGCGTCTGGCTGCTGCTGTTCGCGTGGGCCGTGCTCGTCGCGGATGCGCTCGCGCGCCTCGCATTCGGCCCGTGGCGGCGTCTCGCCGCGCTCGTCGTCGCGATAGCGGCGATTTCGGTGCCGCTCGCGAGCGGCTGGTGGGACGGCCTGTCCGTGATGCGCGAATACGCGGTGCGCAGCGACGACTTCTGGATCGAGGCGATCCGGCACGTGTCGCTCACCGGTGCCTCGGTGGCTGCCGCGCTCGTCGCGGGCGTGCCGCTCGGCATCGCCTGCGCGCGCATCGCGGCGGTGCGTACCGTCGCGATGCCCGTGCTCAATATCGTGCAGACGATCCCCAGCATCGCGATGTACGGGCTGATGATGGCGCCGCTCGGTTTGCTCGCCGCGCACGTGCCGCTCGCGGCCGCGCTCGGCATCCGCGGCATCGGCGTGGCGCCTGCCGTGCTCGCGCTGTTCCTGTATTCGCTGCTGCCGATCGCGTCGAGCGTCGTGGTCGGGCTCGGCCAGGTGCCGCCGCACGTGACCGAAGCGGCGCGCGCGATGGGCATGACGCGCGTGCAGCGGTTGCTGCGCGTCGATCTCGTGCTCGCGCTGCCGGTGATCCTGAGCGGCGTGCGCATCGTGCTCGTGCAGAACATCGGATTGACCGCGGTCGCCGCGCTGATCGGCGGCGGCGGCTTCGGCACCTTCATCTTCCAGGGGATCGGGCAGTCGGCCGCCGATCTCGTGCTGCTCGGCGCGATCCCGACGATCGCGCTCGCGCTGGTGGCGGCCGTCATATTCGAAGCCGCGACCACGCTCGCGAAGGGGCGTGCAGGATGATCGAGATCGAACGTGCGGGCAAACGCTTCGGCGATATCGTTGCCGTCGACGACGTCACGCTGACGATGAAACGCGGCACGATCACCGCGCTCGTCGGCGCATCGGGCAGCGGCAAGTCGACGCTGCTGCGCATGATCAACCGGCTGATCGCGCCCACCAGCGGCACGATCCGCATCGACGGCGTCGATACGGCCACCGTTGCGCCCGAGCAGCTGCGGCGCGGCATCGGCTATGCGATCCAGGGGCACGGGCTGTTTCCGCACTGGAGCGTCGCGCGCAACATCGCGACCGTGCCGCGCCTGCTCGGCTGGCCGGCCGACCGCATCGACGCGCGCGTGAGCGAATTGCTCGACCTGTTTCATCTCCCGCCGGCCGAGTTCGCGGACAAGCTGCCGCACGAACTGTCGGGCGGCCAGCAACAGCGCGTCGGCGTTGCGCGCGCGCTCGCGGCCGAGCCCGCGATGCTGCTGATGGACGAGCCGTTCGGCGCGCTCGATCCGATCATCCGCAACAAGGCGCAGGACGACCTGTTTGCATTGCAGCGCCGCCTCGGCATCACGGTCGTGATCGTCACGCACGATATCGAGGAAGCGCTGAAGCTCGGCGACACGATCGCGGTGATGGACGGCGGCCGGCTGCTGCAGGTCGCAACGCCTGCCGAGATTCTCGGCAAGCCGGCAGCCGGCGTCGTCGAACAGCTGGTCGCCGGCGTCGACCGGCCGCTGCGCCTGCTCGCGCTGACACCGATCGACGCGGTGGCCGAACCCGGTCATGCCGACGGCGAACCGATCGCCGCGACACGCACGCTGCGCGATGCGGTGTCGGAGCTGCTGTGGCGCGGTGTCGATGCGCTTCCGGTCGACGATGGCGACGGCCGCAACCCGCGCCGCATCACGCTCGACGCGATCCGTGCACACGCAAGGAAGCCCGCATGACGACGCACGGCAGCACGCGGCCCGGGCGGTCGGCACTTCCCGCTTTCATCGCACGCGCGGCCGCGCTCGCGCTGCTGCTCGTGCTGCTGTTGCGACCCGCATGGCTGCAAGGCTTGTTCGCGCCGTTCGCGGACAACGGCGCGCCGGTCATCTACGATCGCGCGAGCCTGCTCGACCTCACGCTCGCACATCTCGGCACGGTCGCATTGTCGAGCGTGATCGGCACGATCGTCGCGGTCGCGGCCGGTATCGCGGTCACTCGGCCGTGGGGCGCGGATTTCCTGCCGGTCGCGCGCAGCGTCGTCGACATCGGCCAGACCTTCCCGCCCGTCGCGGTGCTCGCGCTCGCGGTGCCGGCCGTCGGCTTCGGCTTGAAGCCCGTGCTGATCGCGCTCGTGCTGTACGGCCTCCTGCCCGTATTCGAAAGCACGATCGCGGGGCTCGAGGACGTGCCGCGCGACGTCGTCGACGCCGCGCGCGGGATGGGGATGAGCGGCTGGCAGCAACTGGTATCGGTCGAGCTGCCGCTCGCGTTTCCGGTGATCATCAACGGAGTCCGGCTCGCGGTCGTGATCAATCTCGGCACCGCGACGATCGGCTCGACGGTCGCCGCGCGCGGGCTCGGCGACGTGATCATCGCGGGGCTGCAGACGTCGAACACCGCGTTCGTGCTGCAAGGCGGCGTGATCGTCGGGCTGCTCGCGGTGCTCGTCAGCGATGCGATCGGCGCGATTGCGCGGGTGGCGAGCGCGCGGCGCGCGTAGAATCCATTGCGCGATTTTTGGAAGGAGAAACCATGACCGTTCCGGACACCGGCCCGTTCTTTCATGGCACGAAAGCGAATCTGCGGATCGGCGACTTGCTGACGGCAGGCTTCAGATCGAATTATCGCGATGACGTCGTGATGAATCACATTTACTTCACCGCCTTGCCCAAAGGCGCCGGCCTGGCTGCGGAAATGGCCAAAGGCGACGGCCGGCCGCGGGTCTACATCGTCGAGCCCACCGGCGAATTCGAAAACGACCCGAACGTCACGGACAAGAAATTCCCGGGCAATCCGACGCGATCGTATCGGAGCACATCGCCGTTGAAGATCGTCGGCGAACTCGAGAGCTGGGAACCCTACGATCCGGCGTTCATCCAGCAGCTCAGGATCCGCATCGAAACCGGCATCGGCGAGATCATCAACTAGCGTTCGTCCGGACTCCGATGCGTGTCCGCGCAACGATCGGTTCGTCGATCGGCTCGCCACGACACAAGCCTACATGCCGCTTTCATTCGAACCGGCACTCGACCACCGGCCGCGATTGGCCGATATACTAGGCGCCTTCCCATTCCCCGCACTCCACCATGCGACGGTTTCTCTGGCTGATCGTGCTTTCGCTCGGCATCACGCAACAGGCGTCGGCGCAGCAAGCGCCCGCACTGCCTGCGTCCGCGCCCGAAGCAGCCGCATCGGCGCCGTCCGTCGCATCCGCGCCGCTCGCCGACGCCAACGATCAGCCGAACGAAGCAAACCGCCGCATCACGTCCTACCTGACGAAGAAGTTCGGCGTCGCGAAGGAACGGGCCGCGAAGCTTGCCGATATCGTGAGCGTCACTGCGACGAAATATTCGCTGCCTCCCGCACTCGTTTACGCCATTATTTCGATCGAATCGCGCTTCCAGGAAAAGGCGCGCGGCCAGCATGGCGCGACCGGGCTGATGCAGGTCGTGCCGACCGCGCATCGCGGCCTGGTGCGCAACGTGAAGGACCTGACCGACCCGAACGCGAACGTCGAAGTCGGGTCGGCGATCCTGTCGGGCTACGTGAGGGCGGCCGGGGGCGACGTGCGGGCCGGGCTGAGGAGCTACAGCGGCGGTTCGAACGCGTATGCGGCGAAGGTGATGCAGCGCGTCGATTCGTTCCGCTTCGTGCTCGAACCTGACGACGATGCGAAAGCCGTGAATCCGGCGAACCCCGCGAACGATGCGAAGGCCCGCATGGTACCGGTCAGCGAAAAGACGAGCCCGGCGTCGGCCCGCGGCAACTAGTCTCCCCCTTCGTTCATCGCGTATGCGCCACGCCGCCCGCTTCCTTGCCGTCACCGCGCTGGCGACCGGCCCCATCGCTGCGTTTGCCGCCGTCGATTGCGAGAAACACGGCCCGACGATGGACAACGTGCGCGTGTGCATCCTGGATCAGAACAACCAGGCCGTCGAACGCGCGTACCGGTCGCTCGAGCGCAAGCTCGAGCAGCGCAACCCCGATGCCGCCAGCGCGCTCGCGAAGTCGCAGGCAAGCTGGACCCGTTTCGCCGACGACACCTGCGACTACGTGAAAGCCGCCAATCCACAGCAGATGATCCCGGAAGACGCGCGAACGAACTGCCGGGTCGATTTCAGCCAGGCACGCGTGCGCATCCTGAAGAAATGGGAAGCGCAGCTGGACGCACCGCCACCGGCGCAGAACTGAACGACGAACGGATACCCGCCCGTCACGCCTGCGCGAAACGCTCCCGCAAGAACTCGATGAAATGCTGCGTCTTCGCGGGCAGCAGCCGCGTTTCCGTCATCGCGTAGACGGCAATCGGCTCGCCCTCCCATTCGGGCATCACGCGGCGCAACCGGCCGGCGGCCAGGTCATCCGCGACGATCTCTTCGGACAGCACGATGATGCCCGCATCGAGCGTGGCCAGGCGCCGCAGCATGCCGACGCTGTTTCCCGCGAAACGGCTGCTCACCGGTACCGCGACGGTGTGCGTGCCGTCGTGCAGCGTCCACGTGCCGGCCCTCGCCAGGCTGAGGCACGCGTGCCGCGCGAGGTCGTCCGGCGTGCGCGGCTCGCCCGCGCGCGCGAGATAGCCGGGCGACGCATAAAGGTAGTTCCCGAGCGTGGCCAGCCGCCGCGCGATCAGTTGCGAATCTTCGGATTCGCCCAAGCGGATCGCCACGTCGAACGGTTCGCTCACCAGATCGACCCGCCGCGACGTCAGCTCGAAATCGAATGTCAGCTTCGGGTAGCGCGTCGAGAACTCGACGATCAGCGGCGCCAGGTAGGTCACCGCGAAATCGACCGGAAACGAGGCGCGCAGCACGCCGGTCGGCTCCGCCAGCAGGCCGCCGAGCTGCTCGTGCGCGAGCCGCGCCTCGTCGACGATGCGCTTGCAGCGCTCGAAGTAGAGCTGGCCGGCCTCGGTCAGCTCGATCCGGCGCGTCGTACGGTGCAGCAGCCGCAGCCCGATCGCCTTCTCCAGCGCGCTGATCCGCCGCGACAGCGTCGAGTTCGGCATCCCCAGCGTCTCGGCCGCACTGCGAAAGCCCTTCGCTTTCACGACTTCGACGAACAGCGCCATGTCGTTCAGCAGTTCCATGCTCATTGCCCCACTAATGGATCAATGCTATCCAGATTACCCGGTTTATCCCGAAAAGGAAGCAATGGATGATGGGTGTGTGGAGGCGAGGTCGGCACACCCGTGCGCGGCCGGCGCCAGAGGCGGCACCGACCCGGCGCCGCCGTCCCGAATCTCGAGGAGCTGACGCATCATGAGCCAACTGTTCACTCCGGTCCGCGTGGGCCGATATACGCTGGAAAACCGCCTGGTCATGGCGCCGATGACCCGCAGCCGCGCCGCCTTCGACGGCACGCCCGGCGAATGGGCCGCCGAGTACTACGCGCAGCGATCGAGCCTCGGCCTGATCGTCAGCGAAGGCACCCAGCCGTCGGACGACGGGCAAGGCTACCTGACGACGCCAGGCATCTATACCGACGCGCACGTCGCCGGCTGGAAGGCGATCAGCGACCGCGTGCATGCACGCGGTGGCCGGTTGTTCATCCAGCTGATGCACGTCGGGCGCATGTCGCATCCGGACAATACACCGCATCACCGGCAGGGCGTTGCACCGTCGGCGATTGCGCCGAACGCGCAGATGTTCACGGTAAAGGGCATGCAGGACATCCCCGCGCCGCGCGCGTTGACAACCGACGAAGTGTGCGCGACCGTGAACGACTTCCGCATCGCCGCGCGCCGCGCGATCGAGGCGGGCGCCGACGGCGTCGAGATCCACGGCGCGAACGGCTACCTGATCCAGCAGTTCTTCGCGCCGAATGCCAACACGCGCACCGACGTGTACGGCGGCTCGATCGAGAACCGCGCGCGCTTCGCGATCGAGGTAGCCACGGCGATCGCCGACGAGATCGGCGCGGACCGCACGGCCATCCGGGTATCGCCCGGCAACACGCTGGGCGGCCTCGACGAAGGTGCGGAAGGGCGGGACCTGTACCGCCATCTCGCGACGGAACTCGACCGGCTCGGTCTCGCCTACCTGCACGTGATGCATCAGGGCGACGAAGCACTGCTGGCCGACCTGCGCGCACGCTGGAACGGCACGCTGATCCTGAACCGGCCGGGCCGCACGCGCGACGCGATCGGCACGGACGTGACGTCGGGGCTGGCCGATCTCGAAGCGTACGGGCAGATGGTGCTGGCGAATCCGGATTTCGTGACGCGGGTGAAGACCGGCGCACCGATGAACGATGCGCGGCGCGAGACGTTTTTCGGCGGCGATGCGCGCGGGTATGTCGACTATCCGGCGCTGGACGGGGCGGCTGCGGCTTGATGCTTCGGCCCAGGGTGATCGCAACATCACGCGCCCTCCCGCGACTCCGCCGGAACAGTCGGCTCGGCAAGTTCATGCAATGCCTTGCGTGCGACGGGCACTTCGCGCTTCGGTACGACGAGCAAATTGAGTCCCAGACCGTCAAGCACCTTGAACAACTTGTCGAGGCTCACCGCCCGGCCGTTTTCGAGCCGCGATAGCACGTCCTTGGAGACGCCGAGCATGTCGGCTGCGTCGTCGATCCGCATCCGGTTCTGCGCCCGCCGGTTGCGGACGAGTGCACCCAGCGCCGCGAGATCCTGCGCGAGCGGGTCGGGTGATGCAATGGGGCGGGGTAAGGTGCGGGCCATAATTCCGGGATACCAGGAACAAAACGCCGACGAACGGCATCGACGGCATTGTTACGAGAATATCGGAATTAAAGGCTTGAATGTCAGCGACGGTGAATTGTTCGCATATTTCAGGAACTATAAAGGCCAGCAAGTGCCACGGCCGACGGCCGACCGGCATCGTTTCGACGCACTCATCGGCCGCCTCTACTGCCTCAAAACTGCCCCACCGCCCCCGTCCACCGCAAATAATCCCCGCGCGTCCAGTCGAGCGACACGCCGACCCGCTTCGTGCCGGGCCGGATCTTCGGCTTGTACACCGACAGCGTCAGCGACTCCAGCGCCGGCCACTCACGGAACGACAGCACCGCGATATCGGCGACGAGCGTCTCCAGCAGCCGCGTATGCGGCTTGTGCGACAGGAACGCGGCAAGGCGCGCGCAATAGCCGTCGTAATCGATCCACTCTCCCTGCTCGCTCGGTTCGCACCGGTAGCCGAGCCTTGCATCGATCACGATCGGCTGCGGCGCTTCATGCTCGTGTGCATGAATGCCGATCCGCGCGGGCACCTTCAGTTCGTCGACGAACACGCTCCAGCCGCGCCCGCGCAGGCGCGGCGCGTCGATCGCCACGAACGGTTCGTCGAACGGCTTCATGATGCGAGCGGCGCGGCCGCGTCGAGCATGATGCGCACGAAGTAGTCGGCGAAGCTGCGGCGTACGACGATCTCGAACGCATCGTCGCCCGTCGGGATCAGCACGATCGACGACTTGAAGTAGTGCGACTGCGCGCACTGGCCCGGCTTGAACGCGCGCGGATGGAGATCGAGCGGGCAGCCGCGTGCGAGCACGTCGCGCACGCGTTCGCCGCTGATCTCGACGACCGTATAGCCGCTGCCGACATCGACGGCCGCCGCATACGTGCCCTGCACGGCTTCCGCGAGCTTCGCTTCGAGCACACCGGCCGGCACGGGCCCGTTCGAGCGCACGAGCCACTCGTCGGGGCCGAGCCACAGCACGTCATACTCGGCGCCGCGCGCGACCGTGTTCGGCGCCGCGGGCGGCCGGCAGCCGACCACGCGCTCGAACGCGGCGACGAACGCCGGATCGCTCAACTCGCCGCGCACGTTGACGAGATCGAGGAACGGCCGCTCGCGCAGCGTGAACTTCTTCGATGCGCGCGCCTGGTGCGGCTTCAGCACGTCGGCCGCGCCGACGAACGGCGATTCAAGCGTCACGCCGCCCGCGCCCGCCACCTGCGACTGGTTTCTGGTTTCATTCCACATGCTGGCGCACCCCTTCGGTATCGTAGAAAACCGGGCTCGAGATCTTCGCGGTGATGCGCTTGCCGTTGGCCAGCGGAATCACGACGCTCTCGCCCATCTTGTTCAGGCCGCCCTTCACCACCGCGAGCGCGATCGAGCGCTTCAGGATCGGGCTGTAGTAGCTCGACGTCACGTGGCCGATCATCGGCGTCGGATCGACCGCCGACACCTGCGTGTCCTTCGCGATGATCTGCGCGCCTTCCGGCAGCACGAACTGTTCGTCCTCGGTCAGCAGGCCGACGAACTGCTTGCGGCCTTCCTTCGCGGTATCCGAGCGCGCAAGCGAACGCTTGCCGAGGAAGTCCTTCGACTTCGCGACGACGCCGCCCATCCCGAGGTCGTACGGCGTGACCGAGCCGTCGGTATCCTGGCCGACGATGATGTAGCCCTTCTCCGCGCGCAGCACGTGCATCGTCTCGGTGCCGTACGGCGTGATGTCGAACTCGGCACCGGCCGCCATCAGCGCTTCCCACACCGCACGGCCCGCATTCGCCGGCACGTTCACTTCATAGGCGAGCTCGCCCGAGAAGCTGATCCGCATCACGCGCGCCTTCGCACCCGCGACGGTGCCGTTCCGGTAGCTCATGAACGGGAACGCCTCGTTGCCGAAGTCGATGTCCTGGCACACCTTCTGCACGACCTTGCGGCTCTTCGGGCCGACCACCGCGAACGTCGCCCAGTGATCGGTGACGGACGACAGCCGCACCTTCATGTCGGGCCATTCGGTCTGCAGCCAGCGCTCGAGCCACGTGAGCACACGCGCCGCGCCGCCCGTCGTGGTCGTCATCATGAAATGCTGGTCGGCGAGGCGCACCGTGACGCCGTCGTCGAACACCATCCCGTTCTCGTCGAGCATCAGCCCGTAGCGGCACTTGCCCACTTCGAGCTTGTTCCACGGGTTCGTGTACATCCAGTTCAGCAGCTTCACCGCATCCGGACCCTGGATGTCGATCTTGCCGAGCGTGGACGCGTCGAGGATGCCGACGCTGTTGCGCACCGCGAGGCACTCGCGCTTCACGGCCGCATGGAGATCCTCGCCGTTCTTCGGGAAGTACCACGGCCGCTTCCAGTTGCCGACGTCCTCGAACAGCGCGCCATGCTCGACGTGCCACTCGTGCACGCAGGTCTTGCGGATCGGGTCGAGGAAATCGCCGAGCTCGCGGCCCGCGAACGTGCCGAACGACACCGGCGTGTAGTTCGGGCGGAACGTCGTCGTGCCCGTTTCCGGAATCGTCTTGCCGAGCGCCCCCGCGAGGATCGCCATCCCGTTGATGTTGCCGAGCTTGCCCTGGTCGGTGCCGAAGCCCATCGCCGTGTAGCGCTTCACGTGCTCGACCGACTCGAAGCCTTCGCGTGCGGCCAGCAGGATGTCCGCGGCCGACACGTCGTTCTGGAAGTCGACGAACTGCTTCGGCCCGCGTGCCGCGGCTTCGCGGCTGCCGACCAGCCACAGCGGCTGCAGTGCGCCTTCGACGGTTTCCGCGACCTGCGGCGCGACCGCGCGCTGCTCGGCCGCGAAACCCGCTGCCTTCGCGGCTTCCACGCCCGCATCGACCGCGAGCCGCAGCGCACGGGCCAGGCCGAACTCGCCGGCCGCGGCGCCGATGCTCGCTTCCGCCTGCACGGGCTTGCCCGGCAGGAAGCATGCCTTCTCGTCGTTCCAGCAGGCCTTGCCGCCCGACTGCGCGAACAGGTGCAGCACCGGGCTGAAGCCGCCCGACATCGCGACGAGGTCACACGGCAGCGTCTGCAGCTTGCCGCCCACCTGGCCGTTCGAGTGCGACGCGACGTCGACCGACGATACGCGCCACTTGCCCGATGCGCCTGTCACGACCGCGCCGCTCATCACCGTCACGCCCTGCCGCTTCGCGGCGGCCGGCAGCGCGCCGTTGGACGATGCGCGCGAATCGACGACCGTCACCTTCGCGCCGCACGCCTTCAGGTCGAGCGCGGTCTGGTACGCGCGATCGTTGTTCGTGAACACGACCGCGTTGCGGCCCGGCAGCACGCCGAAGCGATGCACGTAGGTGGACACGGCGCCGGCGAGCATCACGCCCGGCAGGTCGTTGTTGCCGAACACGATCGGACGCTCGTGCGCGCCGGTCGCGAGGATCACGCGCTTTGCGCGGACCTTCCACAGCAGCTCGCGCGTGCCCTTGCGCATCGACACCGGCAGGTGATCGGTCAAACGCTGCGTGACCGTCACGAGGTTGTGGTCCTGGTAGCCGAACGCGGTGCTGCGCGACAGGATCGTCACGTCGGGCAGCTTGCGCAGCTCGGCCTCGATCTTCTCGACCCACTGCAGCGCGGGCTTCCCGTCGATCTCCGCGCGGCACGACAGCAGGCTGCCGCCGAGCTCGCGCTGGTCGTCGACGAGGATCACGCGCGCGCCGGCCGTAGCCGCCGCATGCGCGGCCGCGAGGCCCGACGGGCCGCCGCCGACCACGAGCACGTCGCAATGCGCGTAGCACTTGTCGTAGCGATCGGCGTCGAGCGCTTCCGGCGCCTTGCCGAGGCCGGCCGCTTCGCGGATCTTCTCTTCGTACTTCGGCCACATGTTGCGCGGCCACATGAACGTCTTGTAGTAGAAGCCGGCCGGCAGGAAGCGCGACAGCTTCTGGTTGATCGCGTACTTGTCGTTCTCGAGCGACGGCTCCGCGTTCACGCTCGTTGCGACGAGGCCCTGGTACAGCTCGATCTCGGTCGCGCGCGCGTTCGGCACCGTGTACGGGCCGGATTCGAGCTGCACGACAGCGTTCGGTTCAGCGACGTCCGCCGTCACGATCCCGCGCGGACGGTGGTACTTGAAGCTGCGCGCGACGAAGTGCACGCCGTTCGCGAGCAGCGCGGACGCGAGCGTGTCGCCCTGGAAGCCCTGATACGTGCGGCCGTTGAACGTGAAGGTCAGCGGAATCGCGCGATTGATGCGGCCACCGGTGCCGAGGCGGTCTTTCTGGCTCATTTGCTCGTGCCCTCTTCGTGTGCGTTACCGGCAGCTGCGCCACTGACGGCAGCCCCACCGAACTTTTCGTAGCCCTTGATATCGTAGGTCACCGTGTCGCGCGTCACCTTGAACCAGCGGCGGCAGCCCTGCGTGTGCAGCCATTGCTCCTTGTGCAGCCCGCGCTTGTTCTCGCGCATGAACACGTACTCGCCCCATTCACGGTCGGTCATGTTCTCGTTGTTCACGGGGCGCACGATGTCGGCTTCACCACCGCACGAGAACTCGGATTCGGCGCGCGGCCCGCACCACGGACATTCGATCAGCAACATGTTTTTCTCCTCGTTCAGTGCGCGACGGCGGCGGCGCCGTGCTCGTCGATCAGGTGGCCCGTGTAGAAACGGTCGAGCGCAAACGGCGCGTTCAGCGGATGCGGTTCGTCGCGGGCGATCGTGTGCGCGAACACCCAGCCCGAGCCGGGCGTCGCCTTGAAGCCGCCGGTGCCCCAGCCGCAGTTGAAATAGAGGCCCTTCACGTCGGTCTTGGTGATGATCGGGCAGGCGTCCGGCGACACGTCGACGATGCCGCCCCACTGGCGGTTCATCCGCACGCGCGAGAACACCGGGAACATCTCGACGATCGCCTGCAGCGTGCTTTCGATGATGTGGAAGCTGCCGCGCTGGCCGAAGCCCGTGTACTGGTCGATACCGGCGCCGATCACGAGGTCGCCCTTGTCGGACTGGCTGATGTACGCGTGCACCGCGTTCGACATGATCACCGAGTTGACGACCGGCTTGATCGGCTCGGACACCAGCGCCTGCAGCGGGTGGCTTTCGATCGGCAGGCGCACGCCGGCCATGTCGGCGAGCGTCGTCGTGTTGCCGGCCGCGACCACCGCAACCTTCTTCGCCTTGATGAAACCCTTCACCGTGTCGACGCCGACCACCGCACCGCCTTCGCGGCGTATGCCCGTCACCTGGCAGTTCTGGATGATGTCGACACCCGCGCGGTCCGCGCCGCGCGCGAAGCCCCAGGCCACCGCATCGTGACGCGCCACGCCCGCGCGGCGCTGGATCGATGCGCCGAGCACCGGGTAGCGGCTGTTCAGGTTGATGGTCGGCTCGATTTCCTTGATCTGCGCGGGCGTCAGGAATTCGGCGTCGACGCCGTTCAGCCGGTTCGCGTTCACGCGGCGCTCGGTGTCACGCACGTCCTGCAGCGTGTGGGCCAGGTTCATCACGCCGCGCTGGCTGAACATCACGTTGTAGTTCAGGTCCTGCGACAGCCCTTCCCACAGCTTCATCGCCTTTTCGTACAGCGCGGCCGATTCGTCCCACAGATAGTTCGAGCGGACGATCGTCGTGTTGCGCGCGGTGTTGCCGCCGCCGATCCAGCCCTTCTCGAGGATCGCGACGTTCGTGATCCCGTGCTCCTTCGCGAGGTAGTAGGCGGTCGCGAGGCCGTGGCCGCCGCCGCCGACGATCACGACGTCGTATTCCTTCTTCGGTTCCGGGCTCTTCCACTGCTTTTCCCAGTTCTCGTGATACGAGAGGCCGTTGCGGAACAGGCTGAATATCGAGTAGCGGCTCATGTGAGTGATCCTTCGTTTAGCATTCGATGACGTTCACGGCCAGACCGCCGCGCGACGTTTCCTTGTATTTCGTCTTCATGTCGGCGCCCGTCTCGCGCATCGTCTTGATGACCGAATCGAGCGACACGTAGTGCTGGCCGTTACCCTTGAGCGCCATGCGCGACGCGTTCAGCGCCTTGATCGCGCCCATCGCGTTGCGCTCGATGCACGGGATCTGCACGAGCCCGCCCACCGGGTCGCAGGTCATCCCGAGGTTGTGCTCCATGCCGATCTCGGCGGCGTTCTCGACTTGGGTCGCCGTGCCGCCCATCACCGCGGCGAGCGCGGCGGCGGCCATCGAGCACGCGACGCCCACTTCGCCCTGGCAACCCACTTCCGCGCCGGAGATCGACGCGGTTTCCTTGTAGATGATCCCGATCGCCGCGGCCGTCATCAGGAATTCGAGGATGCCGGCTTCGTTCGAGCCCGGCACGAACTTCACGTAGTAGTGCAGCACCGCGGGAATCACGCCGGCCGCGCCGTTGGTCGGCGCGGTGACGACACGGCCGCCCGCCGCGTTCTCCTCGTTGACGGCCATCGCATACAGGTTGACCCAGTCGAGCATCGACAGCGGGTCGCGCAGCGACTCTTCCGAGCGCTCGCGCAGGCGGGCGTTCAGCTCGGCCGCGCGGCGCTTCACGCGCATCGGGCCCGGCAGGTCGCCCTCGACCTTGCAGCCGCGCTCGACGCACGCGGCCATCGTGCGCCAGATCGCGAGCAGCCCGGCGCGCACTTCGTCGGCGGGACGCAGCGCGCATTCGTTGCGCATCATCAGCTCGGCGATCGACAGCCCGTGCTCGCGGCACTGGCGCATCAGGTCGTCGCCGGTGCGGAACGGATACGGCACCTCGACGGCCGCACGCACGCCGTTCACGCGATCGCCGTCGCGGTTCACGACGAAGCCGCCGCCGACCGAGTAATACTCTTTCTCGACGAGCAGCTGGCCGTGCTCGTCGAAGGCCTGGAAGCGCATCCCGTTCGGGTGCACGATGCTCGTGCCGCTCATCAGCTTGCGATAGAAGCCGATGTGCTCCTTTTCCTCGAAGCGGACGGTCTGCTTGCCGAGCAGCGACAGCGATTTCTCCGTGCGGATCGCGGCGAGCCGCGGCTCGATCAGGTCCGGATCGATCGTGTCGGGCAGGTGGCCCTCGAGACCGAGCAGCACGGCCTTGTCGGTGCCGTGGCCCTTGCCGGTCGCGCCGAGCGAGCCGTATAGTTCGACCCGCACGCGGCGCACGAAACCGAGCAGGTTCGCGTCCTCCACGTGCGACGCGAAGCGGCACGCGGCGATCATCGGGCCGACCGTATGCGAACTGGACGGACCGATGCCGATCTTGAACAGGTCGAAGACGCTGACGTTCATCTGCCTTCCTCTGGGTGGGACATACGTGAAGTGACGTTGGCGCCAGTACATCAAAGCGTAAAATCGGCCGATAGAACAAAAACGGCATCGGCGTGGGATACCGCCGCCAAGCGCCACGCCGGCGGGCCCGAAAGTGCGCTTTGGCGATGGTTCGCGACGGAAAACCACAAGTCGGGCCGGAACCGATCAGCGACGCTGGCTACATCCGCCCCGCCCGACTGCCGTACCCGCATGACCCGTATCAACAGACTGAGTGAGACCGCCCGCCCGGCGTGAAGAGACTGGCCGCGATGACAACCGACGTACCCGCTTCCCCCCTCGCAGAACCCGCGCCGCGGCGCATCCGCTTCGGCATCGTGCTGCTGCCGAACTTCACGCTGACGGCCTTCTCCGGCTTCGTCGACATGCTGCGGCTGTCGGCCGACGACGGCGACTACAGCAAGCCCGTGCGCTGCGCGTGGAGCGTGATCGGCGAGACCCTCGCGCCGGTGCGCGCGAGCTGCGGGATCCAGATCACGCCGTGGGAAACGTTCGACGCGGCCGAGCCGTTCGACTACGTGGTGGTAGTGGGCGGGCTGCTGCATTCGGGGCCGCAGGCGGGCCCCGAGACGCTCGAGTTCATCCGCCGCGCGGCGGCGGCCGGCGCGACCGTCGTCGGCATCTGCACCGGCGTGTTCACGCTGATGCGCGCCGGCGTGCTCGACGGCTACCGCACCTGCGTGAGCTGGTTCCACTACTGGGATTTCATCGAGCGCTTCCCGGCCGCCGATCCCGACCTGCTGATCGCCGACCGGCTGTTCGTGATCGACCAGCGCCGCATCACCTGTTCGGGCGGCCGCGCGTCGATCGACGTCGCCGCCGCAATCCTGCTGCGCCATTTCGATCACGCGACCGTGCAGAAGGCGCTGCGCATCCTGCTGGTCGGCGAGATGCAGAAAGGCAATGCGCCGCAGCCGCATCCGCCGGGCCTCGAACCGGCGACGCACCCGAAGGTCAAGCGCGCGATTCTCCTGATGGAACAGCATGTCGGCCGCGCGCTGTCGCTCGACGAGCTCGCGAGCAAGCTCGATTTGTCGACGCGGCAGCTTGAGCGCCTGTTCAAGGCGGAAACGGGCAAGAGCCCGCAGGTGTTCGCGAAGCAGGTGCGGCTGCGCACGGCCGCGTGGCTGCTGACCAGCTCGGACCGCACGGTGGCCGATATCGCGTCGAGCTGCGGATTCGCCGATGCGTCGCACCTCGGGCGCGAATTCCGCAAGCAGTTCGGCGTGCCGCCGGCGACTTACCGGGAGCGTGGCGGCGAAGTGGCGGAAGCCGGCGCGGCAATCGCGGCGGACCCCGTCGAGGACATCGCCGACTGACGGCAACGGGCACCCGCTCCTTCACCAACCGATCGCGACACGACACCCGAACGCATCGGTTTCGATTCAATTGGAACCGGTTCCAATTAATTTAGCCGACGTTGCACGCCGTTAACCGAGGGTTATCCCGGATGCTGTCGCACACTCAAATTTGTATGATGACCACATAACCTTACAAGCCAGAGCACCATGTTCGAGAAAATTCCCGCCCGCGCGATGAGCGACCATGTCGCGCAGCAACTGCTCAAGCAGATCGAAGTCGGCAGTTTCTCCGCCACCGGCAAGCTGCCGACGGAGGCCGTGCTCGCGCAGGAATTCGGCGTGAGCCGCACGGTGATTCGCGAGGCGATCTCGCGGCTGAAGAACGAAGGCGTGGTCGAGCCGCGCCAGGGCAGCGGCGTGTACGTGAACCAGCACGGCGCGATCCGGCCGCTGCGGATCGACTACGCGGAAGCGGTCGAGGCCACCTCGCTGCCGCACCTGCTCGCGGTGCGCCGCGCGATCGAGGCCGAGGTCGCGGCCGAAGCGGCGTTGAATCACACCGACGAAGACATGGCCGACATCGACGATGCGCTGCGCAAGATCGACGATGCGGTCGCGGAAGGGCGCGACGGCGTCGCGGAAGACGTCGCGTTCCACCGCACGATCGCGGCCGTCACCGGCAACCCGTATTTCCTGAAGACGCTGCAGTTCCTGAACCAGTACCTCGAAGCCGGCGTGAAGGTCACGCGGCGCAACGAAGCGACGCGCGAGGACTTCTCGCGCCAGGTGCGCGAGGAACACGCGGCGATCGCCGACGCGATCCGCGCGCGCGACCCGATGGCCGCACGCAACGCGGCACGCACGCACATGTACAACGCCGCCCGCCGTCTCGCGGAAGCCGGTATCTGCTGAACCCGGCGGCCGCGGCCGTTACCGGCGCCGCCGCTGTCATGAACCTCTCCCGAATCGATCAAGGTTGACCATGTCACGAAATGTTGGAGTCATCGGCCTCGGCGCGATGGGCCTCGGCGTCGCCCGCTCGCTGCTGCGCGCCGGCCTGCGCGTGCACGCATGCGACGTGCGCGACACCGTGCTGCAGGCGTTCGCCGCCGAAGGCGGCATCGCCTGCGCGACGCCGGCCGAACTCGGTGCGCAGTGCGACGTCGTCGTCACGCTCGTCGTCAATGCCGCGCAGACCGAAACGGTGCTGTTCGGCGAGCACGGCGCGGTCGCGGCGATGAAGCCGGGCGGCGTCGTGATCGCCAGCGCGACCGTCGCGCCCGACTTCGCGGTCGCGCTCGGCGCGCGCATCGAGGCCGCCGGCCTGCAGATGCTCGACGCGCCGGTATCCGGCGGCGCCGCGCGCGCGGCCTCCGGCGAGATGACGATGATGACGTCGGGCCCGGCCGCCGCGTATGCGGGCTGCGAGGACGTGCTCGCGGCGATCGCCGGCAAGGTCTATCGCCTCGGCGACGCGCACGGCATCGGCTCGAAGGTGAAGATCATCAACCAGTTGCTCGCCGGCGTGCACATCGCGGCAGCGGCCGAGGCGATGGCGCTCGGCCTGCGCGAAGGCGTCGATGCGGATGCGCTGTACGACGTGATCACGCACAGCGCCGGCAACTCGTGGATGTTCGAGAACCGCGTGCCGCACATCCTGAACGGCGACTACACGCCGCTGTCGGCCGTCGACATCTTCGTGAAGGATCTCGGCATCGTGCTCGATACCGCGCGCCGCAGCAAGTTCCCGCTGCCGCTGTCGGCCACCGCGCACCAGATGTTCATGAGCGCGTCGAGCGCCGGCCACGGCGGCGAGGACGATTCCGCCGTGATCAAGACTTTCCCCGGCATCACGCTGCCGCCCGCCCGCTGATTCGACCGACGCTTCCGCCATGACCGCTTCCGCTTCCCGTCCCCTGCTCGGCTGCATCGCCGACGATTTCACCGGCGCGACCGATCTCGCGAACATGCTCGTGAAGAGCGGCATGCGCACCGTGCAGACGATCGGCGTGCCCGCCGACGGCACCGCCGACACCACGCTCGACGCCGACGCGATCGTCGTCGCGCTGAAGTCGCGCACGATCCCCGCCGCCGACGCGGTCGCCCAGTCGCTCGCCGCATACGAATGGCTGCGCGCGCAAGGCTGCCGGCAGTTTTTCTTCAAGTACTGCTCGACGTTCGATTCGACCGACGCAGGCAACATCGGGCCCGTCGCCGATGCGCTGCTCGATGCGGCCGGCGGCGGCTTCACGATCGCCTGCCCGGCGTTCCCCGAGAACGGCCGCACGATCTATCGCGGCCACCTGTTCGTCGGCGATGTGCTGCTGAACGAATCGGGGATGGAGCATCATCCGCTCACGCCGATGAAGGACGCGAACCTCGTGCGCGTGCTGCAGCGGCAGACGAAGTCGCCGGTCGGCCTGATCCGCTACGACACGATCGCGCTGGGCGCGGCCGCCGTGCGCACGCGGATCGAGCAACTGCGCGCGGAAGGCGCGCGCTTCGCAATCGCCGACGCGCTGTCGGACCGCGACCTCTACGTGCTCGGCGAAGCGTGCGCGGGCCTGCCGCTCGTCACCGGCGGCTCGGGCATCGCGCTCGGCCTGCCCGCGAATTTCCGCCGCGCGGAGCAACTGCCCGAGCGCGACAACGCGGCGTCGCTGCCGCGCATCGACGGCCTGTCGGCCGTGCTCGCCGGCAGCGCGTCGAAGGCCACCCATGCGCAGGTCGCCGCATGGCGCGCCACGCGGCCAAGCTTCCGCATCGATCCGCTCGCGGCCTCGCGCGGCGAACCTGTCGTCGAGCAAGCACTCGCGTTCGCGCGCTCGCACCTGCCGCAACCCGTGCTGATCTATGCAACCGCGACGCCCGACGAAGTGAAGGCCGTGCAGCAGGCGCTCGGCGTCGACGCGGCCGGCCATCTCGTCGAAGCCACGCTCGCGGCGATCGCGCGCGGGCTGCGTGACCTCGGCGTGCGCAAGTTCGTCGTGGCCGGCGGCGAAACGTCCGGCGCGGTGGTGCAGGCGCTCGACGTGAAGTCGCTGCAGATCGGCGCGCAGATCGATCCGGGCGTGCCGGCGACGGCCACCATCGACGCGCAGCCGCTCGGCCTCGCGCTGAAGTCCGGCAACTTCGGCACCACGGACTTTTTCGACAAGGCGCTGCGCGCGCTGGACGGAGCCGCACGATGAGCGACGAAGCGAAACTGCGCGAAGAGATCTGCATGGTCGGCGCGAGCCTGTATGCGCGCGGCCATGCGGTCGGCAGCGCCGGCAACATCAGCGCGCGCCTCGCCGACGGCTGGCTGATCACGCCGACCGACGCCTGCCTCGGCCGGCTCGACCCGAACGACATCGCGAAGGTCGGCGCGGACGGCCAGCCCGTATCGGGCGGCAAGCCGTCGAAGACACTCGCGCTGCATCGCGGCATCTACGCACGCAATGCCGAAGCGAACGGCGTCGTCCACACGCATTCGACGCACCTCGTCGCGCTGACGCTCGCGGGCGTGTGGCGCGACACCGACGTGCTGCCGCCGATCACGCCGTACTACGTGATGAAGGTCGGCCACATTCCGCTGATCCGCTACCGCCGCCCCGGCGATCCGGGCGTCGCGGCCGAAGTCGCGGCGCTCGCCGACCAGGTGCGCGGCGTGCTGCTCGAGCGCCTCGGCCCGGTGATGTGGGGAGCGTCGGTATCGCACGCGTCGTATGCGCTCGAGGAACTCGAGGAAACGGCGCGGCTGTGGCTGATGACGCACCCGAAACCCGAGCCGCTCGACGACGCCGCGCTCGACGAACTGCGCACCAGCTTCGGCGCGCGCTGGTAGCGGCACGCCACGCAACGATTCCCATGCCCGCCGTGTGCGCGGGCCCTTCCGTCAGCACACACACGACCGGCGACGTACGCGCCGCCGGCACACGACATCATTGGAGACGACGATGACTGCTCTCGACGCGGCCGCTGGCCGCTCGCCCGCCGCGCCCGCCCATGCCGCGGAACTCGACCGCACCTACAAGAAAGTGTTCTGGCGCATCGTGCCGTTCCTGATGCTCTGCTACGTGGTCGCGTATCTCGACCGCGTGAACGTCGGCTTCGCGAAGCTGCAGATGTCGCAGGATCTCGCGTTCAGCGAAACGGTGTTCGGGCTCGGCGCCGGCATTTTCTTCCTGGGCTATTTTCTGTTCGAACTGCCAAGCAACCTGCTGATGCACCGCATCGGCGCGCGCATCTGGATCGCGCGGATCATGATCACGTGGGGCCTGCTGTCCGCGCTGTTCGCGTTCGTGCAGACGCCAACGCAGTTCTACGTGCTGCGCTTCCTGCTCGGCCTCGCGGAAGCCGGCTTCTATCCCGGCGTGATCCTGTACCTCACGTACTGGTTCCCGTCGCATCGCCGCGCGAAGATCATCGCGGTGTTCATGTCCGCGATTCCCGTGTCGGGCATCTTCGGCAACCCGCTGTCGGGCTGGATCATGGAGCGCTTTCACGGCGGCTCGGGCTTCCACGGCTGGCAATGGATGTTCATGATCGAGGCCGTGCCGGCCGTGCTCGTCGGGATCGCGACGATCCTGTATCTCGACAACAGCATCCGCGGCGCGAAGTGGCTCGACGAGCGCGAGAAGCAGCTGCTGGAGGACGAGATCGCCGCGCAGCCGCAGGAACAGCAGAAGCACGGCCATTCGCTGAAGGCCGTGTTCGCGGACCCGCGCATGTGGTGGATGTCGCTGATCTACTTCGCTTTCGTCACGGGCCAGTACGGCCTCACGTTCTGGATGCCGACGCTCGTCAAGTCGACCGGCATCACCGATACGCTGCAGATCGGCCTGCTGTCGGCCATTCCGTTCGTCGTCGCGATCGTCGTGATGAACCTGTTCGGCCACAGCGCGGACAAGCGCCGCGAACGCCGCTGGCACCTGATCGTGCCCGCGCTGATGGGCGCGCTCGGGTTTGCGGTCGCCGCGTCGTACTCGCACAATACGGCGGTGTCGATCGTGTTCCTGTCGCTCGCGGCGGGCGGCGTGCTGACCTGCGCGCCGCTGTTCTGGTCGCTGCCGACCGCGTTCCTCGCGGGCTCCGCGGCCGCGGCCGGGATCGCGATCATCAACTCGGTCGGCAACCTCGCCGGGTTCGCGAGCCCGTACGTGATCGGCTACCTGAAGGACGTCACGCACAGCACGGCGTCCGGCATGTACGTGCTCGCCGCGATGCTCGTGATCGGCGCGATCGCCGTGTGGCTCACGCCCGCGAAACTCGTGAACCGCTGATCCGGCGCTGGCCGATTCATCATTCGACGCGGGGCGCGCGGCGCCCCGCCCCATTCATTCACAGGACCCGCTGCCATGCCACGCTTCGCCGCCAACCTCTCGATGATGTACACCGAGCACGCGTTCCTCGAACGCTTCGCCGCTGCCGCGTACGACGGCTTCAAGGCCGTCGAGTACCTGTTCCCGTACGACTTCGCCGCCGAGGACATCCGCGCGCGCCTCGACGCGCACGGCCTCGAACAGGCGCTGTTCAACGCGCCGCCCGGCGACTGGGCCGCGGGCGAACGCGGCACCGCATCGCTGCCGGGCCGCGAGGACGAGTTCCGGCGCGGCATTGACCTGGCGCTCGACTATGCACGCGTGCTCGGCAACAGGAAGCTGCACGTGATGGCCGGCATGGTGCCGCCGGGCGCCGACCGTGCACGCCATCGCGACACCTACCTGGCGAACCTGCGGCACGCGACCCAGGCCGCCGCCGCGCACGGCATCACGATCCTGATCGAGCCGATCAACCAGCGCGACATGCCCGGCTATTTCCTGAGCCGCCAGGACGACGCGCAGGCGATCTGCGCGGAAGTCGGCGCGCCGAACCTGAAGGTGCAGTTCGACTGCTACCACTGCCAGATCGTCGAGGGCGATCTCGCGATGAAGCTCAAGCGCGATTTCGCGGGCATCGGCCATATCCAGATCGCGGGCGTGCCCGAGCGCCACGAACCGGATATCGGCGAACTCAACTACCCGTACCTGTTCGCGCTGATCGACGCGCTCGGCTACGACGGCTGGATCGGCTGCGAGTACCGCCCGAAGGCCGGCACGTCCGAAGGGCTCGGCTGGCTCAAGGCGTACCTGTAATTCCCGCATTCTTCCGAGGGTAAAGAACATGAAAGTACTGATCACCGGCGGCGCCGGCTTTCTCGGCCAGCGTCTCGCGCGCAAGCTGCTCGAGCGCGGCGAACTGACCGGCCCCGACGGCCGCAGCGAGAAGATCGACGAGCTGGTCCTGCTCGACGTCGTCGCCGGCAGCGATTTCGGCGACGCGCGCGTGACGCCGATCGTCGGCGACATCGCCGACCGCGCGGTGCTCGACAGCGCGATCGACACGCAAACGGGCGCGATCTTCCACCTCGCGGCGATCGTCAGCGGGCAGGCCGAAGCCGATTTCGACCTCGGCATGCGGATCAATCTCGACGCGTCGCGTACGCTGCTCGAAGTGTGCCGCGCGCGTGGCCATCGGCCGCGCGTCGTGTTCACGAGCTCCGTCGCGGTCTATGGCGGCACGCTGCCGGACGTCGTGCAGGACGACACCGCGCTGAACCCGCAATCGTCGTACGGCGCCGAGAAGGCGATCGCCGAGCTGCTGCTGTGCGACTACGCGCGGCGCGGCTTCGTCGACGGCCGCGTGCTGCGGCTGCCGACGATCAGCGTGCGGCCGGGCCGCCCGAATGCGGCTGCGTCGTCGTTCGCGAGCGGCATCATCCGCGAGCCGCTGAACGGCGAGGAAAGCGTGTGCCCGGTGCCGGGTTCGACGCGGCTGTGGCTGTTGTCGCCGCGCGGGGCGATCGAAGCGCTCGTCGCGGGCTGCGAGATCGACGGCGCGAAGCTCGGCAACAAGCGGGTGATCAATCTGCCCGGCCTGTCGGTATCGGTCGACGAAATGATCGCGGCGCTGCGCGAAGTCGCGGGCGACGAAGTCGTGAAGCTGATCCGCCATGTGCCGGACGAGCGCGTCGAGAAGATCGTCGGCAGCTGGCCGGGCCGCTGGGATACGTCGCGCGCGGAAGCGCTCGGGCTGAAGGGCGATACGTCGTTCGCGGACGTGATCCGCAGCCATCTCGCCGACGAACGGCGCTGATTCCCGCGCCGCTCGGCGCGCGGACGCGGGCTCCCCGGTCGCCTCAACGCGACCGGGCGGATTCCCCGATGGGCAACGGCGCGTTTTTCGCCCCGCCCGGCCGGTTCGCCGAACCGGCCGCCCACTGCCATGCCACCAGGCCCGGCAGATAGAACAGCAGGTCGCGCACGCGGCGGGCGCCGGCCAGTGCGAGGCAGGTCGGCGGGTCGAACCCGAGCAGCCCGCCGATCAGCACGAACCCGCCCTCCTGCACCCCGAGCCCGCCCGGCATCAGGAACGCAATGCTGCTCACGAGCTGGATCAGCGCCTCGATCGCGAGCGCCTGCGCGAACGTCGGCTCCGCGCCGAGAAAATACAGCGCGAGCCAGATTTCCAGCGCATAGCCGACGAACTGCAGCGTCTGCCAGATCACGAGATAACGCACGACGACGCCGGTCTTTCTCCAGATCATCCGGATCGACTGATCGGTACGCGCCGATTCGCCGACCAGCGCCACCACCTTGCCGCTCGTGACGCGGTTGAGCACGCGCATCGCGCGCTCGAACGGCCGCGCATGCTGCACCAGTGCGAACAGCAGCAGCACCGGCACCAGCGCGGCCATGCCGATCGCGAGATTGCCGGCCACGCGCGCAGCATCGGACGACACATGCCCGAGCACGTAGCCGATCGCGACCAGCGCGAACACCAGCTGGCTGATCAGCGTCAGCTGCATGTCGGCGACGAGGCTGGCGACGACAGTTGCCGGCCGCACGCCCGCCTGCCGCAGCAGGCCGAACGACACGATCTCGCCGCCGATCCGCGCGACCGGCAACAACCCGTTGATCGATTCGCGGATCCACACGAGCTTCAGCATCGTCGCGAACGACGGCCGGCGCCGGCCGCGGATCAGCATCCGCCAGTCCCACGCATTCGCGAGCATCGGCAGGATGTGCGCCAGCGCCGCGAGCAGCAGGCCGGCCCCGGCGATCTGCAGGCGATGCAGGATGTCCAGCGGATGCTCACGCCAGATCAGCCACACGGCGAGCGCCAGCCCGCCCAGCGCCGCCAGCTGCCCCACATGGCGAAGCCGTGTGTCGCCCCGCGCGGCGTTCCGCTCCGCGGCATCGGCGCCGGCGTTCGTCGGCGTCGTCATGATTCGCTCGCGGGCGACAACAGCCCTTCCCGGTCGACGCGAAAACGCGTGCCGCGCCACACGACATGCGACGAGAAGAAGCTCGACACGAACACGAAGAACTGCAGGAGATCGACGAACGGCAGCCAGAGCGCGCCGCGCAGCCCCGCGCCGGTCGCCCGGCTCGTCTTCAGCATCAGCAGCGCCCGCGCGGCCAGCGCCGCGACCACCAGCCCGCATGCGACGGCCGTGCCGCCGGAGAACAGCAGCGCCAGCAGCGCGAGCGGCACCGGGTGCATCAGCACCGAGCCGGCATGACCGAGCCGGTCCGCCGCGCGGATCGTGCAGCTCCAGCGCAATTCGTGTGCGTACAGCTTCGCGAACGTCTCCTCGACGCATGCATGCCCGACGACGAACGGCGGAATGACGACCTGCGCGCCCACCTGCCGCACCGCTTCGCCCAGCGCATGATCCTCGGCCAGGTGATGCGCGAAACGCGTGAGCCCGCCGATGCGTTCGAGCGTCGCGCGCGTGAACGCAATCGTCTGGCCAAAGCAGGGCCGTGCGCGCCCGATGAAGAGCCCGGTGATCACGCCCGGCAGGAAATGGTAGTTCGTCATCGCGACGGCGACACCGGGCCAGAAGCCCGGCGACGCGATGCCGCGATACACGCTCGTCACGATGCCGACATCCGGCTGCTGCAGCGCGCCGACGACGGCGCGCAAATAATCGCGCTCGACCAGCACGTCGCTGTCGGCGAGACAGAGCACCGAATACTCCGCGTGTTCGAGCATGTTCACGAGATTGGCGATCTTGCGGTTCGGCCCGTAAAGCCGCGCATCGGCGACGACCTTGATGTTCGCGTCAGGATAGCGCGCCCGCAGCGTCTCGACGGCCGCGAGGGCCTTGTCGTTCGCATCGTGCACGCCGAACAGGTGCTGAACCGGCCCCGGATAATCCTGCACGAAGAAGCTTTCGAGATGCTGTACGAGCTGCCACTCGTCGCCGTGCAGCGGCTTCGCGACGGTGACGCCCGGATGATCGCGCGGCTCGGCCGGCGCCCGGGCAAAGAACCGGCCAACCAGCACGCTGGCCGTGATCGTGTATGCAATGCCCAGTAGCACGCCCAGCCCGCAGACGATCGACATTGCCTCGGCCAGCGCGCGCAGCACATGCAGCAATACCATGCTTCTCCCCAGTGGTGACCCGTGAAACCACGACACCCGGGAGCCGCCGCGCGTACGCGGGTTCACCCGTGCGCGCCGCCATATCGATTCCCGTGGAGCCGGATGTGAAGGACGACCAAGCGACGATACGCGCAATCAGATGACACAACTACCGTGCGGCGATCGATTCCCGTCACGCGCACGTAGCCGCAGGCGACCGCGGCGCGAAACGCGACGTCGGCAAGCTTGCGGGCTGAAAGGATCGCGGTGGCGATCGCGATGACGACCCAGATGCGAAACGTCATCGTGGTGAAAAATACTTCGGGTACGCGCCATGCAAGCAACGACACCAGCACGAAACACTGAATCAACATGCCGGCCAGCGCGGCGATCAGCAGGTGGGCGCGCCATCGCCCGATCGTCGAGGATGCCATGAGAAGTGAACCTCCCGTTCGGACGACTCCCATCGACCTGGGATCGATCGGAAGCGTCGCGGATTGACGGGCACGCATGCGCGGCCAGTGCCGGACAGGCGAAACCCGGTTCGGGATCCAGGGAAGCGGAGCACCACCCGAGAAATGTTGTGGCCGATGGTAGCGGGATTACCGGCGCCAAACCTTAAGCGTTCTTCAGAATCGGCGGAAGCTTGACGCAGCACAATTACAATCCGTTGCACGGGATGCAGGGTTGCACTCGTACAATCGCAGCCATCTGCACCCGAATCGACCATGCGACTCCTCCTTGTTGAAGACGACGACCTGATCGGCAGCGGTCTCGAGATCAGCCTGAGTCAGGCCGGCTATCACGTCGACTGGTTGCGCGACGGTCACGCGGCCGCCGCGGCGCTCGCGACGACGCGCTTCGCGCTCGTCGTGCTCGATCTCGGCCTGCCCGGGAAATCGGGCACGGAACTGCTACGTGCGTTGCGCGATGCCGGCGACACGGTCCCCGTGCTGGTGCTGACCGCGCGCGGCACCGTGGCCGACCGGGTCCGCGGCCTCGACGACGGCGCGGACGACTATCTCGCGAAGCCGTTCGAGCTGACCGAGGTGCTGGCCCGCTGTCGTGCGCTCGTGCGCCGCTCGCAGGGCCGCGCCGGCGACGAGATCGTGTGGCGCGACATCACGATCGACCTGACCGCCCACACCGTGACACGCGATGCGTCGCGCATCGCACTGACCTCGCGCGAGTGGGCCATCCTGGTGCAGCTCGTCAGCCACCCGGGTGCGCCGCAATCGCGCGCGCGCCTCGAAGACACCCTGTACGGCTGGCAGGAAGGTATCGAAAGCAATGCGATCGAGGTCCACGTCTCGAACTTGCGCAAGAAACTCGGCGCGGACCTGATCCGCACCGTGCGCGGCATCGGTTACGTCGTCGACCTCGCATGATCTCCCGCTCGATACGGCGCCGCGTGTCGTCGATGGCGCTCGGCTGCGTGACCGTCGTGTGGCTCGTTGCCGTATTCGGCAGCTTCCGTTACGCGACGCGCGAGATCGGCGAATGGGAAGACGCCCGCCTCGTCGAGTACGCGTCGCTGCTGGTCGATCTTTCACCCGCCGACCTCGAACGCCTCGCCCGTGTTCCGCCGGATGCGCGCGTCGAACTGGATCGTGGCCATTCGAGGCCCGGCCCCGTGACCGACGGCGATCGCCTGCCGCGCGACGTGCTGTTCGAGGTACGCGACGCGCAGGGCCATGTCGTCGCGTCGAGCCTTCCGGCCGAAGCGGCCGGGTTGCCCGCCGCGCGCAACTCGCGCGGCACGCCTGAAACGATCGTCATTCACGACACACCGTGGCGCACGCACACGTTGCGCGACGATGCGTCGGGGCGCTGGATACGCGTGATGGAAATCGTCAACACGCGCAGCGATCTGGCGACCGGCATCGCGCGCGGCATCGTCCTGCCGCTGATCGTCGCACTCCCGGTGCTGGCGCTGCTCCTCTGGTACCTGATCGGGCGCGGCCTCGCCCCATTGAAGACGCTGTCGGCACTGATCGGCGCGCGCGACGCACGATCGCTCGAACCGCTCGGCATCGCCACCGTGCCGGACGAAGTGCGCGCGCTGGTCGACGCGATCGATCGCCTGCTGGCGAGGCTTCGGCAATCGATCGTGCGCGAGCGCGCGTTCACGTCCGACGCCGCGCACGAACTGAAGACGCCGCTCGCCGCGATCAAGGTCCAGGCGCAGGTGGCGCTCGCGACCGACGATCCGGCATGCAAGCAACTGGCGATGCAACGGGTCGTCCAAGGCGTGGACCGCAGCGCGCGTCTCGCCGAACAACTGCTGCTGCTCGCCCGGCTCGACGAATACGACCGCATTCCGACGCGTGCCGTCGTCGTTCGCGAACTCGTCGAAGCCGCCATCGATCGCCATCTCGCGAAGGCATCGGACAAGGCCATCGCGCTCGTGGCCGACACCGTATCCGGACGAGCGATCGAAGCCGATCCGATCCTGATCGGCATCCTGCTCGACAACCTCGTCGACAATGCCGTCAAGTATGGCCGCCAGGGCGGCCGCATCGAGATCGGTGTGGACGATGACGGCACGCGGCAACGCATCGTCGTATGCGACGACGGGCCGGGTGTCGCACCCGGCGAGCACGAGCGGCTCGGCGACCGTTTCTATCGGGGCAGCGGCGTGCAATCGCCCGGCAGCGGGCTCGGATTGTCGATCGTCACACGCATCGCCCACTATTTCGGCGGCACCGTGCAGTTCGGGGCCGGCATCGGCGGGCGGGGCCTCGGCGTCGTGATCACGCTGCCGTCGGCAGGCGCGAGCGAACCGTCGCCAGCGGGCGAAGCCGGCGGGCCGGCGTCACGTGCGATACCCCGTGCTTAACATTTCGTTAAGGAAGCCACCGTAGAATCCACCCGACCGATACCTTCCCCGCCGTACGCCAGGAGTCTCCATGACCACGCCCGCCCGCTATGACACCGTTGCGCGCTTGCTTCACTGGCTGATCGTCGCGCTGGTCGTCGCGCAATATGCGATCGGCTGGACGATGCCCGACGTGCATCGCGACACGCAGCCCGTCGGCCTGATCGCCGCCCACCTCCTCGTGGGAACCGCGCTGCTCGCCGCGATGGTTTGCCGCGTGCTGTGGCGCGCGACGCATCGCCCGCCCGCGAGTGACCTGCCGCCCGCGATGCGCGCACTGTCGGGCGCGACGCATTTTGCGCTCTACGCGTTGCTGATCGCGGTGCCGGTGCTCGGCTGGATCAACGCGTCGTCGCGCGCGTGGGGCGTCACGTTGCTCGGGATCGTGCCGCTGCCCGCGCTGTCGGCAGCCGGCTCCAGCTTCGGCCATGCGATGGGCGATGTACACGGCATCCTCGCTTGGGCACTGTTCGCCGGCATTTGCCTGCACGTGGCAGCCGCGCTGGCGCACCGCTTCGTGCTGCGCGATCAGGTCACGCAGCGCATGATGCCCTGGTGATCGCCATGCCGGCGGCACCGCACGCCATTGCGCGCATGAGCCGGATTGCCGCCGATATCGATACCGTCTTCGTTCCGGTTCATCGCACAACCAGCCGGCCGCTCATCGCACGCGGCCGATGAGATGATCGCGCCGCCGCGCGAAGCGGCGCGCGATGACAGGCATCGCGGCCGGCGCCCTTCTGCCGCGTCGAGCGGCACGAAGGGCTGCCGTCCTGCCGTGTCGCGAACACGACGGCCTGAAGTCACACAAGACCATTTCCACACCTAGTTGCTGGTCTGCGCCGGCATGCCGGACGCCGGTGCGTGCGCGGCAGCCGCCATCCGGGCCCGGTCCTGCTCGGCAAGCTTCGCTTCCGCCGCCTGGATGTCCGCCGGATACTCGCCTTCGTCTCCCTTCGCCGGGTCGTACCCGGCTGCTTCCAGGCGGATCAATTCGTCGCGAACCTGTGCGCGCGTCAGCGGCGCGGCCGATTGCGCGAAGGCCGACTGACCGATGATCGCCCCGATCATCGTCAGTACTGCGATATATGTTTTCATCATCAACTCCTTCAATGTTCCGTATCGATCAACCGTGTCGAATTCCTTGAATGCCTGACCTGCGAACGCAGGCGGCTGCGTCAGCTTCCGAAATAGATCGCGCAGAAACTCGCGGGGCCGACGCATGCGGCAGAACCCCGGCGCGACGACATCGTCGCCGGCTTACCCGCTTCGGATGACGCGGCCGGATCGCCGCCGACCGCCGTGCCGGCCTGATGCGCCGGCATCTGTTCGACCTGCCGCTGGAACAGCGGGCTCACGTCCGGATACGACGTATCGGTCACGAAGCGCAGCCCGTTGCTTTCGGCGTTGATCAGTTCCTGCCTGACCTGCGCGCGCGTCAGTTCCTGGGCCGACGCTTGCGTCGCGATACCCGCGAGAGAAATCGCCGCTACCGCGGCGGCCACCAGCCAATGCGTGTTCATGTTCCACTCCTTGAGAAGTCAACGAGACGACGTGCTACACCCGTATGACGACGGAGCGCGTGCGTTTATTCCCGCGCGTTGCGCAACGCCGATCGCGCGGCGCCTCCAGCGCCGCGAGCACCCGGAACGGACGTTCATGAAACTGTCATTCTTTCGTCAGCCGGCGTAACCTGACGTAACGCAGCGCCAGCCGCGCTTCGGGCAGACTGACGTCACCCTTTACGGATCGCCCTTCGATCGACCATGTCCGTCGCTTACGACTATGCAGCCGGCCTGCTGCGCAGGCTGTTCGACCGCCATATCGACGGCGGCGCGGTGCTCGACCCGGCCGCGTTTCCCGACGCAGGGCGTTTCGTCCGCGCATGGACCGACATCCAGGCTGAAGCGTTCGCCGTGGCGCGCGACATGCCGCGCATTCCGCGCTTTCACGAGATCATGCGCGAGCAGTACGACATCTCGGCCAACGATGCGCGCGACTGGCGGATGTTCATCATGCAGGCGTACGGACAGCCGTTCCCGCGCAACCTGTCGCGCTGCCCGACCGTCGCGTCGATCGTCGCGACATCGCCGGACGTGCTGTCCGCATCGCTGTCGTTCCTCGCGCCCGGCAAGCACATTCCACCGCATCGCGGCCCGTTTCGCGGCATCCTGCGCGGCTATCTGGTGCTGTCGATGCCGAAGCGCGCGGACGGCACGCCGGCCGCCGTGCTGAAGGTGGACGGCCACGAATACCGGCTCGACGAAGGACGCTTCCTGCTGTGGGACGACACGTTCATGCACGAGGTATGGAACGACAGCGACGAAGTGCGGATCGTGCTGCTGCTCGATATCCGCCGGCGCGGGATGCCGCGCCTGCTCACGTGGTTGTCGAATGCGGTGATCGGTGTGGTGCGGCTCGGGATCAGGATTCGCGGGCGATCGATTCCGGTTTAGCGCACACGGCCGGCATGCGCCGAGTGCCCCGTCGTTTCGCGACTGCGCTCTGTCGTGTCGGGAAGGCGCTCAACGCGCGCCGGATGCAGGCGCGATCGTCAGGACACCTTGCCGGAATCATCGTCCAGTGCGTAGATGCCGCGCCTGGCGACACACGGAAACGGCGGATCGATCGCCCGCACGTTCGTCAGTTCCCAGCACACGTATCCGGCGCACCATGGCTTGCCTTGCGCGCGGGCTTCATCAGGCGTCCAGTCGTGCACGCCCACGACGTCGACCAACGCGAGCGCGATGCCGTCAGGGTCCTCCTGCCCGTCCTGTCGCAGAAAGACCGTGTTCTGCACCAGCACGAGATCGCGCAACGGTATGGCCGGCGGCGCCCACGACCGGATTTCGACCCGCTTGCGGCCCGCGACGATATCGTCGACGGCGGGTTTGACGATCGACAGCGCGGGTCGCGGCATGGCAAGTATTTCCTTCATCGGCAAGGGGAAAGCGTGCGCCCGTCAGTCGGCATGTGCGCCGAATCCGGGAGGCGATCGCGGTTCGGACTGGATTGTTGCCGATTCGCCCGAACGTGTCGACCGGGCCCGATCCGAAACGCCGGTGCACCGCGACTACGCGATGCCGGCTTTCCGCGGCTGACGAATCGCCTAAACTACAGACCGTCCCCTCCGCGCGGCTCCTGCCAGCCACCGCCATGGCACACCTCTTCTTCGCCGCCTCGATCCAGCGGCATATCGAAACGCCCGAGCGCGAAATCGACGCCCGCTCGGTCGGCGAAGCATTCGACACCGTTTTCGGCGAGCACCCGCGGCTGCGCGGTTACATCCTCGACGACCAGGGTGCGCTGCGCAAACACCTGTCGGTATTCATCGACGGCCAGCCGATACGCGACCGGCAACACCTGTCCGATGAGCTCGGCGACGCCAGCCGGGTCTATGTCGTGCAGGCGTTGACGGGCGGATAAGGGACATATGCACAAGCACCGACCGCTCACCCCAACGTCAGGCCGTGCCATCAGGAGACATCGCTCATGAACGATCGACTGCTCGTCGCCACCCGCAAGGGCTTGTTCGTCCTGCAGGCCGACGGCCACGGCGGCTGGACGCTCGATGAGCCGCACTTCGCCGGCGAGCCGGTCAGCATGGCGCTCGCCGACCCGCGCGACGGCACGCTGTATGCCGCGCTGAACCTCGGCCATTTCGGCGTCAAGCTGCACCGCAGGCGCGCGGGCGCCGCCGACTGGGAAGAATGCGCGGTTCCCGTCTATCCGCCGCAGCCCGCCGAAGCCCCACCCGCCAGCGCCCGCGGGAATGCCGGCACCGGCGACGCGGACGACGCGCCACCCGGCCCGCCGCAGCCGCCGTGGACGCTCCAGCAGATCTGGTCGCTCGAAGCCGGCGGCGCCGACGAGCCGGGCGTGCTGTGGGCCGGCACGATTCCCGGCGGGCTGTTCCGCTCCGACGACGGCGGCAGTTCGTGGGTGCTCAACCGGGCACTGTGGGATCGCCCGGAGCGCGCCGAATGGGGCGGCGGCGGATACGATGCGCCGGGCATCCATTCGGTGATGGTCGATCCGCGCGACAGCCGGCACGTGACGATCGGCATCTCGTGCGGCGGCGTCTGGCAGACCGCCGACGGCGGCGCGACGTGGCGCGTGACCGCGGACGGCATGGAAGCCGACTACATGCCGCCCGAGCGGCGCGGCGAACCGAACATGCAGGACCCGCACCGCGTCGTGCAATGCGCGGCCAACCCGGACGTGCTGTGGACACAGCATCACTGCGCGATCTTCCGCTCGACCGACGGCGCCGAACACTGGCGGCGCATCGAGGCGCAGCCTTCGAGCTTCGGCTTCGCGGTAGCCGTGCACCCGCATGAACCGGACACCGCGTGGTTCGTGCCGGCCGTGAAGGACGCGTGCCGGATTCCGGTGAACGGCCGGTTCGTCGTCACGCGCACGCGTGATGGTGGGCGCAGTTTCCAGCAGTTCTCGAACGGATTGCCGAGTGCGCCGGCGTACGACCTCGTGTATCGGCACGGGCTCACGATCGATGAGACCGGCACGCGCCTCGCGATGGCGTCAACGACCGGTGGGTTATGGACGTCCGACGATGGCGGTGAAAACTGGCGGCTGGTGTCTGCGCATTTGCCGCCGATTTATTGCGTCAGGTTCGGGTGACGGAGCGCGAGCGGGTCGGTTCGTACCCGGCCCACACGGCCCGCTTTACCGCTCGACGCCGCCCATCCGCCCCACCGCCTCCCGCGTCTTCGCCATCTCCGCGTCGAGCCAGTCGAGAAACGACCTGACCTGCGGCTCACGCTCCCGCCCGGGCCGGCACAGCGCGACGAAACGCGCGCCTTCGATCCGCACCGCCGGCTCGATCGGCGTCAGTGCCCCGTGCGCGACATGCTCGGCAGCCAGCACCGAGCTGAGCAGCGCGATGCCCTGCCCGTGCAGCACCGCCTGCAACGCGTAATGCTCGTCGTCGTAGTGGCGAAACACCGCGCGTTCGAGCCACGATTCTCGGCCGGCCGCCCGACACCACGACGCCCAGTCGACCGACACCGGCAGCGGCGTATCCCACATGGTCTCGATCAGGTCGAGCGGCTCGTCCGTGCGATGCGCGTCGAACCCGGCGGCCGCATACGCGCCGAAGTACTCGTCGATCAGCGCAATTTCGTGAAGTGCCGGAAACGTGCGCGACGTCGCGCGAATCGCGAGATCGATCCGCGCATCGCGCTCTAGATCGACCAGCGTATTGCCGGTTTCAACCTTGATGTGCAGGTGCGGATCGACGTGGCCAAACCGGCCGAGGCGCGGAATCAGCCACATCGCGGCAAAGGCGGGCGTCGTGGTCAGCACGAGCGTGCGCTCGCCGTCCGCCGCGGGCCGCACCGCGTCGAGCCCGCGGCTCAATGCGAGCAGTGCATCGTGACTCGCGCGAAACAGGCGTTCGCCTTCGTCCGTGAGCCGCACGCCGCTCGCACCGCGCTCGAACAGCAGCACACCGAGCCGGCTTTCGAGCGACTTGATCTGGTGCGACACGGCGGCCGGTGTCACGGACAGTTCGTCCGCGGCAGCCTTGAATGCGCCGAGCCGTGCCGACGACTCGAATACACGCAATGCAGTCAGGGGAATTTTCGAGAACACGGGGCCTCGCGGGCCGAATGCGGCCGGGTTGAATTCAATTGAATCGGGGTGAGATTAGGTGAATTGAAGCGGGTGTGCAACGCGGATAGCCTTGCGGAACGTCGCGGCACGGTGCCGCGGCGAGTGGTGTCGATCCGGAGAAACAACGTGCAAGGCCTACCGCGCAGGATCACGCAGGCGGTGCTCTACGAAGCAATCGCCATTTCCTGCATCTCGCCCGCGATCGCAGCGATCTTCAAGCAGGATCTCGTCTATTCGGGCGCACTGTCGGCGACGATGTCGGCGATCGCGCTGCTGTGGAACATGATCTTCAACGCGCTGTTCGAGCGCTGGGAAGCGTCGCGGCGGCAGCCGGCGCGCACGCTCGGGCGGCGGATCCTGCATGCGACCGGATTCGAAGGCGGGCTGATCTTCATTCTCGTGCCCGTCGTGTCGTGGTGGCTCGACATCTCGTGGCTCGACGCGTTCGTCGTGGACATCGGGTTGTTCGTATTCTTCTTCTGCTACGCGTTCGTGTTCCAGTGGGCATTCGATCGGGTGTTCGACGTGCCGGCGGCGACGAAGGGGTCGTGAGGTGGGTGCAAGGTACGCACCCTGCGAGGCGGGCAAAGTCAGATCCGGTCGAAGTTGAACGGCGTCACGCCAGGCAAACCATCGACCCGCTGCACGTCGACACCGCACCAGGCGCCGATCATGCCGGCCATGCGGCGCGCTTGCTCGCCGTCGTTGATCCGCCCCATCAGGTCGATCGGCTGACGGCTACGAAACACGAGCACGAGCTGCGCCAGGTCGCTCTGGATCTTCACCAGCGAACCGCCCACGACCGCGCCGTCGATACTTTTCCGGCCACCGACCAGCAGGTGCTCCAGATCGCGGCACGCGTAGCTACTCAGCACCGGCTTGCGCAGCAGCCGCGTGGTGCGAATATCGATCCAGCGTTCGCCGTCGCGCCAGCAGAAACGCGCTTCGCGCAGCGGACCGGCAAACCAGCGCGCGCGCATCAGCTTGCGGCCGATCCAGATCAACAGCACGCCCGCGCCGGCGACGAACACACCGAAGACGCCAAGCCCGAGCCATTCGTACCACGCATGCAATTCGTCACTGGTGACGCTCCCGGCAAGCAGCGGTACGCCCATCATGCAGGCCAGTCCCAACGCACTCAGCCCGAAGCCGAACGACCACCATACGAAGTGGCCCATGCGCATGCGCCGCGGCGACAGGATCAGGTCCCGGCCGTCGGGCACGCACGCATAGCCGGCCTCGAACACCCACCGGTCCGGCGTCAGCGGCCAGATCATCATGCAGATCAAGCCCAGTGCGCCCAGCGCGACTGTGGCCCAACCCAGGATTGCTTCGACGAGAGGCGGCATAGGCGTACCCGATTGCGATCCATTGCGCTGCGCGAAACGAACGTCCGGTCCGGGTCAGTCGTCGCGATTCTGTCCTGTCCCTTTTCCGTGCGGCAAGCGGCTCCGGCTGCGCGAAGTGTGCCAGAAGCGCCGTTTACGCCCCGCCCGCAATTTTCGGCAATTGCCAGCCGAAGCGCACCGCCGTCATCCGCAGCGCAAAGCATGCGGCGCCGCCCAGCACGGCCGCGACGATCGGCGAACAGCCGAGCCGCCGGCACGATACGACGACCACCGCGCCGAGCAGAGCCGCGCTCGCATAAATGTCCGTGACCAGGACGACCGGTATCCGTGCAAGCAGCACATCGCGCACGACACCGCCGCCGCAACCGGTCACGGCGCCCATCAGCGTCGCAATGAACGGGTGAACGCGGAATTCGAGCGCCTTCACCGCACCCGCGACGGCGAACAACGCGAGGCCGGCGGCATCGAGCGTCGTGAGCAGCGACGGAGAAAACGCGGCGACCCGCTCATGAAACACGAACGCGAACAGCCCTGAGGCGAACGCAAGCGCCGGATAACGCCAGTCGCTCACGGCGCTCGGCGGGCGGGCCCCGATCAGCAGGTCGCGAATCACACCGCCGCCGAGCGCGACGACGAGCGACAGCACCATCACCCCGAACAGGTCGAGTCCGGCGCCGATCGCCGCATTGGCGCCCTCGATTGCGAACACCGCCGTGCCCGCGAGATCGGCGGCCAGCACCACTTGCTCGATGCGCTTCATGCGTAACGACAGTCGAGGTGCGGCATCATCCGGCTGCCGGCTGCGTCGACACGATTGGACGCGCCGTTCAGCCACCTGCTGCCTTCCTGCCGCCATCCGGATACATCGCGCCTGTTGCGGATCATGACCGCCTCCTTGATCGGAATCGGGCAGTCTAGCGCATCGGCCGCTCACGGTCGGGCCGCGCATGAAGCCGAATGCAAAAAGCCGGCGAAAGCAGGATGTGTACCCTGCTTCCGCCGGCTCGACAGCACGCCGGGCTTCCAGTCAGGACCGCGAAGCCCCGCGCACCTCGCTCAATGCACGCCGAGATAAGCCTTCACCGCCGGCAGGCCCGGCTTGCCGTCGAGCGTCGTCACGCCCGCGAGCCACTTGTCGAGCGCCTGCGGGTTCGCCTTCAGCCACTCGGCCGCCGCCTTGTTCGGGTCTTCCTTGTTCATGATCGGCGTCATCACGTGGTTCTCGATCGACGTCGTGAACTGCAGGTTCGACACGAACTTCGCGACGTTCGGGCAGCGCTGCGCGTAGTCGGGCGGCGTCGCCGTCAGCACCTTCGCTTCGCCGTAGTTCGGGCCGAACACGTCGTCGCCGCCGCTCAGGTAGTCGATCTTCATCTGCACGTTCATCGGATGCGGTTCCCAGCCGAGGAACACGATCCACTGCTTGTCGCGGATCGCGCGATTCACCTCGACCAGCATCCCGGCCTCGCTCGACTCGACCATCTTGAACTTGCCGAGGCCGAACTGGTTGCCGTCGATCATCTTCTTGATCAGCAGGTTGCCGTCGTTGCCCGGCTCGATCCCGTAGATCTTGCCGTTGAGCTTGTCCGCGTACTTCTGGATATCCGCGAACGACTTCAGGCCGCCCTGGTACACGTAGTCGGGCACCGCGAGCGTATATTTCGCGCCGGTCAGGTTCGGCGTCGAAAGCACCTTGATCTGGCCGGCCTTCGTGAACGGCTGGATGATCGGGTCCATCGTCGGCGACCAGTAGCCGAGGAACACGTCGATCTGCTTGCTCTTGATGCCGGCGAACGTGATCGGCACCGATGCGATCGTCTTCGTCGGGTTGTAGCCGAGCCCCTGCAGCATCGTCGACGCGAGGCCCGTGGTCGCCGCGATGTCGGACCAGCCGACGTCCGCGAAGCGCACGTTCTTGCACACGGGCGGATCGGCCGCGTACACGGCCGACATCGGCGCGGATATCCCGATCCCGCACACCGCTGCGATCAATAGGCGCTTCATCTTGCTTCTCCTCAAAGTGATGTCGTTTGCTTGAATGCGGGATCGTTTATTGAAGCCGCGCGCCGCGATCCCGGCGGCGTCGCGGACCATGGGTTCGGTCAGCGCCCCGGCAACCGGCGCTCGTAGCTCGGCGCGTGGCCGAACTGCGCGCGGTAGGCCTTGCTGAAATGGCAGGGCGAATGAAAGCCGCAGACGGTCGTCACGCGTGCGATCGACGCGTCGGTCGTGCGCAGCAGGTCGCGCGCGCGCTTCAGGCGCAGCGTCAGGTAATAGTGGGTCGGCGACACGTTCAGGTACACCTTGAACATGCGCTGCAGGTGCCGCTGCGACAGCCGCACAAGCCGCGCGAGTTCCTCGAGCGACAGCGGCTCCTCGATGTTCGCCTCCATCAGCCGCACGACCTCGATCAACTCCGCGCGCGAGAAGCCGACGCGCGCATCGACCGGAATCGGCTGCGTGTCGGTCGAGCTGCGGATGCGCTCGAGGATGAACTGCTCGGATACCTGCGCGGCCAGCTGCTGGCCGAAGCGCATGCCGACGAGGTTCAGCATCAGGTCGAGCGGCGCGGTGCCGCCGGTGCAGGTCAGCCGGTCGCGATCGACGACGAACAGTTCGTCGGCGAAGCCGACCTGCGGAAACTCCGAATGCAGCGCGGACAGGTTCTCCCAGTGCACGGTGCAGCGATAGCCGTCGAGCAGCCCGCTCGACATCAGCGCATACGCGCCCGTGCAGATGCCGCCGAGCGGCAGGCCGCGTTCGGCAAGCGCCGCGAGCGTATCGCGTGCACCCTCGTCGACCACGTCGCGGATGCGGATGCCGCCGCACACGATCATCACGTCGGGCAGGTTGGTGTAGTCGAGCGCCTGCGTGGGCCGTACCGCGATGCCGTTGCTGGCGTGCACCGGACTGCCGTCGAGCGAATAGATCGACCACTGGTAGTGATCGGCACGCCCGACGTAGTTCGCCATCCGAAGCACTTCGACAGCGCTGGAGAACGCGATCATCGAGAAGTTCGGCAGCGTCAGGAAGCCGAAATGGGCGAGCGATGAAACCGGTGAAACGCAGGCTGCGGGCGCGACAGCAACGGCGGACGTCACATCGGTCTCCTGGCGAGGAGGTTGCAGGGGGCCAGCCCCGCGGCGCAAGCCGCGGAGGCCGTTATCCATGTTCAGGATGAGCGGCCGGGGTCCGGCCGCCGGAGCTCACGCCTGAGCGGGCGCGGCTTTCACGCGAAACAGCTGCTTGAGACCCGAGAACAGCGGCGCCTTCACGGTGCCCGGCGCACGGCCGAAGCTTTCGGTGATGCGATCGAGAATGATCGCGAGCAACACGACCGACAGGCCGCTTTCGAAACCGAGGCCGATGTCGAGGCGCTGGATACTGGCGAGCACGTCGTTGCCGAGGCCGCCCGCACCCACCATCGACGCGATGATCACCATCGACAGCGCCATCATGATCGTCTGGTTCACGCCCTGCATGATCGACGGCAGCGCGTTCGGGAACTGCACCTTGTACAGCAGCTGCCACGGCGTGCAGCCGAAGGCCTGGCCGGCTTCGACGATCTCGCGGTTCACGTGGCGGATCCCGAGGCTCGTCAGGCGCACCGCCGGCGGCATCGCGAAGATCACCGTCGACAGGATCCCCGGCACGCGGCCGAGACCGAACAGCATCGCAGCCGGAATCAGGTAGACGAACGCGGGCATCGTCTGCATCAGGTCGAGGATCGGGCGCACGATCGCGGCGACCCACTTGCTCTTCGCGGCCCAGATGCCGAGCGGGATGCCGAGCACGAGGCTGATGATCGTCGACGACAGCGTGAGGCCGAGCGTGATGACCGTCTGGTCCCAGAAGCCCGTCGCGAAGATCAGCAGCAGCGACAGCGTCGTGAACAGCGCGAAGCGCCAGCCCACCCGCCACAGCCCGACGCCGATGAAGATGGCCATCATCAGCCACATCGGGATCGCCTGCAGGCCGTGCTCGACGAATGCCGCGAGCCCCTCGATCGCCTGGCCGATCGCGTCGAACGTCTTGGCGTCGTGGTCGAGCAGGTAGTGAACGGACTGGTCGACCCAGGTACCGAGCGGAATCATTTCAGACATGGGAACCTCGCGAACGCGTGATGGCCTTCAGGATGAGCGCACGATCGACCGAGCCGCAGTAGCAGCCGTCGTCGTCGACGACCGGCAGCGCATTCGGGCTCGCGACCACGCGCGCGACGACATGTTCGAGCGACGCATCGCGGCGGATGGATTCGATCGGGCTCACGGACGGCGTCGCCTGGCCGATCGCATCGCGCGTGACGAAGCCGCGGATCTTGCGTTGCGCATCGAGCACGAACGCATAGTCGGCACTGCCGTTCAGCGTCGCCGCGACGTTCGCGGCATCGCACTTCGACACGATCGGCACGGCGCCCGTCTGCATCAGGTCGCCGGCCGTGAGGTAGCGGCTGGTGTCGATGCCGTCGAAGAACGCGCGCACGTAATCGTCGGCCGGGTTCGCGATGATGTCCTGCGGCGTGCCGACCTGCACGAGCCGGCCGCCTTCCATGATCGCGATACGGTTGCCGATGCGCAGCGCTTCTTCCAGATCGTGCGACACGAACATGATCGTGCGGCGTTGTTCCTTCTGCAGCTGCAGCAGCACATCCTGCATTTCCCGGCGCTTGAGCGGATCGAGCGCGGAGAACGCCTCGTCCATGATCATCAGCGACGGGTTCACGGCCAGCGCGCGGGCGAGGCCGACGCGCTGCTGCATGCCGCCCGACAGTTCCGACGGCAGCTTGTGCGAGAACGGTGCGAGGCCGACCTGCTCGAGCACTTCCATCGCGCGGCGCTCGCGCTCCTTCTTGCCGACGCCCGCGACTTCCAGGCCGAACGCGGCGTTCGACACCACGGAGCGATGCGGCATCAGCGCGAACGACTGGAACACCATGCTCATGTCCTTGCGGCGCAGCGCGGTCAGCGCCGAGCGGCGCGCCGACGCGACGTCGAGCCCGTCGATCATCACCTTGCCGGCGCTGGGATCGACCAGCCGGTTCACGAGGCGGATCAGCGTGGACTTGCCGGAGCCGGACAGGCCCATCAGCACGAAAATTTCGCCTTCCTGCACATCGAAGGAGACGTTGTGCACGCCGACGACCTGGCCGGTGCGCTTGAGCACATCGTCCTTCGTCGCGCCGGCGGCGAGCATGTCGAGCGCCTGCTGCGGGTTGCTTCCAAACACCTTGCACAGACCTTCGACCACGACCTTGGGGGCATCCATCGAAACCTTCTCCTCGTGTAGCGGGACTCGCGCTTGTCTTAGCGTGCCTACATAGTTGCCAGAAAAAACCCCGACCTGCCGACGAATTACGACAAACGCTTGCGCAAATACGACACGGCCGCCAGCCCCGCCGGGCGGGCCGCGGCACGCGGCGGCACCCGATTGCGGCGGCGCAATACGCGCATGTCCAGCAACGACGGGCATCGCGGGTCGGACTTGTGCGCAGCAGCGCGGCGCATATCGCGTCGCGCGTTGCGGCAAATCGCATCGGGCACGCGTCGCTTTACGACAATTTCACGTCCGATCACGCGCCGATCTGCTCAGACGAAAGCGTATCGTCTCCCCCGATAAAAAGCATGACCGTGCAAAAAACCGCGCGGCGACACCGGACGGAGCACGCCGCGATACCGCGCCAACCCGGAAATTTCGCGACAGCCGCTGTGATACATTCCCCGCCAACACGCCGATCGCGACGCAGGCCGCCACGCGGCCACCGTGGTCGGCAGCGCATGCCGGTTCGCCTGCCGGCCATGCCGATACCGCCTCGACCGGCAAACGTCCGATCGCAGGCCGATAACGATACGAGAGAGAGGGAGCAAAGGCGAGATGAACTGGGCTTTTACCGCAATCGGCTTCATCGTGGGCGGGATTGCCGCATTGATCGGGGATTTCTCCGGCATCACCGGCGCAGTGCTCGGTGCCGCGATCGGATTCTGCCTCGACAACACGCTGCAACAGCGCAAGCGCAAGAACAACGGCACGGCCCCCGGCGCGTTCGCGATGCAGGCACCGCCCGCCCAGCCGCCGGTTCCCTTGGCCGAGCGCGTCGCGCGCCTCGAGGCGACCGTCGAGACGCTGACGCGTGAAGTCGCGTCGTTGCGCGGCCAGTTGGCCGGCGCGAAGGCCGGCTCGGCCGCGACTGGCGCGACCGTGTACACGCCGACCGGGGCCGCCTCCGCCTCCGCCTCCGCCTCCGCCTCCGCCTCCGCCTCCGCCTCCGCCTCCGCCTCTGCCTCTGCCTCGGCATCCCCATCCGCATCCTTGCCGCCTTCGGTCGCCCTGCCGCCGCGCATGCCTGCCCAGCCGGCCGCCGCACGCCCGGACGCATCGGTATCCGCATCGGCACCCGTTCCCTCCCCGTTCGCGCCGCCACGCCGGCACCGACACCGGCCGCCGCGATCCGCGCGAGCGAAACGCCTGCCGCCGCGGCGCCCGCACCGTCGGCTCCCCGCGCCGCCCAAACCGCGCGAACCCGACCTCGTCGAGCGCGCATTCCGCGCCGCGCGCGACTGGCTGCTCGGCGGCAACACGGTCGTGCGCGTCGGGATCATCGTGCTGTTCTTCGGCGTCGCGTTCCTGCTCAAGTACGCGGCCGACAACAACATGCTGCCGATCGAATTCCGCCTCGCCGGCACCGCGCTGGCCGCGGCCGCGCTGCTCGCGATCGGCTGGCGCGTGCGCGCACGCCGTGCGGCGTACGGGCTCGTGCTGCAGGGCGGCGGCGTCGGCATCCTGTACCTGACGATCTTCGCCGCGACCAAGCTTTACGCACTGCTGCCCGTCGGCGCCGCGTTCCCGCTGATGGTGGCCGTGTGCGCGCTGAGCGCGTTCCTCGCGGTGCGGCAGAACGCACTGCCGCTCGCGTTCATGGGCACCGCGGGCGGCTTTCTCGCGCCGGTGCTGCTGTCGACCGGCCACGGCAATCATGTCGCGCTGTTCAGCTACTACGCGCTGCTGAACGCGGGCATCTTCGCGATCGCCTGGTTCAAGGCCTGGCGTCCGCTGAACCTGCTCGGCTTCGTGTTCACGTTCACGATCGGCTCGGCATGGGGCGTGACGGCCTACCGCCCCGCGCTGTTCGCGAGCACCGAGCCGTTCCTCATCCTGTTCTTCCTGATGTACGTCGGCATCGCGCTGCTGTATGCGGTGAAACGCGAACTCGCGCTGCGGCACTACGTGGACGGCACGCTCGTGTTCGGCACGCCGATCGTCGCGACCGCGCTGCAGGCATCGCTCGTGAAGGACATGCCGTTCGGGCTCGCGTGGAGCGCCGTCGCGCTGTCGGCGTTCTACGTCGTGGTCACCGCGTGGCTCGCGCGGCGCCGCGACCGCCTCGCGCTGCTGTTCGAATCCACGCTCGCGCTCGCGGTGATCTTCGCGACGCTGGCCGTGCCGCTCGCGTTCTCCGGCCCGACGACCAGCGCCGCGTGGGCGATCGAAGGCGCGGCCGTCGTGTGGCTCGGCGTGCGCGAGAAACGCATGCTGCGGTTCGGCTTCGGGCTGCTGATGCAGGTTGCCGCGGCCGGCGCATTCTTCACGAGCCTGCTCGGGCCGGCCGACGCCGCCGCACTGCCGGTGCTCAACAGCCCATACATCGCGATGCTGCTGATCGCGCTCGCCGGCCTGTTCACCGGCTGGTGGCTGCACGGGCGCGGCGAAGCGCGCGCGTGGCATGCGTGGATGCCCGAGATCGGCGCCGCGGCCGCCGCTTGGGGGCTGCTGTGGTGGGTGAGCGGCGGCCTGCACGAGATCCTCGTCTACGCGAGCCGTCACGTCGACCTGCATGCCGACCGCTTCGTCGTCGATACGACTGCGCTGTTCGCGGCCGGCACCGCGTGGCTCGCGCATGCCGCGCGCCGCCGGCTGGCGTGGCCGCTCGCCGAATGGCCCGCGCTCGCGCTGACGCCGGTGCTGGCGCTGCTCGCGCTGCGTGCGTTCGATGCACACGAGGCTCCGCTGTCGGGGATGGGCGCGTTCGCGTGGCCCGTCGCGGTCGGCGCAGGACTTGCGCTGCTGTGGCGCCAGTCGCGCGGCACGGCAGGCGCCGGTTCCGCGTCAGGCTCGGCACGCGGCGGCGCGCCATCCCTCTCCGCAGGCATCGTCGCGCCGCTGCATACGCTGATGTTCTGGACCGTGTGCGGGCTGCTGTCGCTCGAAGGCTTCTGGCGCCTGCGTGCGTACGTGCCCGAAGGCGCGTGGAGCTGGAGCGCATGGGCCTACGGTTTCGGTGCGCTGCTCCTGCTGGTGTCGGGCCCAGGCTCGCGGCTGCGCTGGCCGGTTGCGGCGTTTCCGCGCGCGTACCAGGTATGGGGCGCGGCGCCGCTCGCCGCGCTGCTGTGGCTGTGGAGCATCGCCAGCGTGATCAGCGACGGCAACGCCGCGCCGCTTTTCTGGCTCCCGCTGCTCAACCCGCTCGACGTCGCGCAGTGCCTCGTGTTCGTCGCGTTCGCCGTGTGGCTGCGCCGCCTGAAAACGCTCGGCATCGCGTGGCATCCGCGCGTCGTCGACTACGCGGCCATTGCGACCGTGTTCCTGTGGTTCAACGCACTGATGCTGCGCACGCTGCATCATCGCTTCCACCTGGCCTACGACATCGACACCGTGCTGTCGTCGTTCGGCATCCAGCAGGTGTTCATGGTCGGCTGGAGCCTGTTCGCTTTTGCCGGGATGTGGCTGACGCGCCGCGACGGCATCGCCCGCATGTGCGCGCTCGCGTCGCTGCCGCTCATCGTCGTGATGTGGGTGTGGACCTTCTACGCGAACTTCACGCAGGACGGCGGAAGCTGGGCGCGCGTGCCCCTCTTCAACCCGCTCGACCTCGTGCTCGCGGTCGTCTATGCACTCGCCGCGTCGTGGTTCGTGCGCGCACGCAAGCTTGGCTGGTCGTTCGGCAAGTATCGCGTCGAGCTGGTGAGCGCGGCCGGCGCGACCGCGTTCCTGTGGCTGAACGCGATCCTGTTGCGCACGCTGCATCACTGGGCCGGCGTGCCGTACGAACTCGGCGCGATGGCGGCATCGACGCTCGTGCAGGCGTCGGTGTCCGTGTACTGGACGCTCTGCGCGCTCGCGATCACGATCTGGGCCACGCGCCGCGGGCTGCGTCCGCTGTGGTTCGTCGGCGCCGCGCTGCTCGCGCTCACGGTCGTCAAGCTGTTCCTGTTCGACCTGTCGCACGTGTCCGGCATCGAGCGCATCGTGTCGTTCATCGGCATCGGCGTGCTGCTGCTGTTGATCGGGTATTTCTCGCCGCTGCCGCCGAAGGCCGCCGCGCAACAGGACGACCACGCATGAAACGACTCGCCGCCCTGCTCGGACTGAGCCTGCTCGCGTCATTCGCGGCGGCCGACGGCCGCGCAGCGCAGCGCTTTGCGCTCGACCTCGACGGCACCGCCGCGTATTACCAGCTCACCGTGCCGCAGCCCGTCTATGCGGCGAGCCGGCGCGAGGATCTCGGTGACGTGCGCATCTTCAACAGCGCGGGCGAGCCGGTGCCGTATTCGCTCGACGCCCCCGCGGCGGCCGCGGCCGCCGTCCCGCCGACGCGCACGCCGGTGCACTGGTTTCCGCTGCCGCCTGCCCGCGCCGACAACGCCAACGCGCCACTCGGCGTGACGGTCGGCCCGGACGGCGCGCTGCGCGCGGGCGTCGCCGCACCGGTGCGCGCGAAGCATGGCGCGGATCTCGTCGACCTGTCGCATGCGGAGGGCGAGATCGACGCGCTGCTCGTGCACGTGAGCGACGACAGCTACCAGGGGCGTGTGGCCGTCGAAGCCAGCGACGACCTGCGCAGCTGGCGGCCGCTCGGCAGCACGCAACTGCTGAAGGTCGGCCGCGGCGACGCGATGCTGGTGCAGGAACGCATCGCGCTCGAAGGCGCGGCGCCGCGCTACCTGCGACTCGACTGGCTCGACGGTGCGCCCGCGATCGCGTCGATCGACGTCGAGACGCACCTGCGCGATGCGCGCGGGGCCGACACCGCATCCGTGCCGCGCCAATGGCGCGACGCCGTGCGCGTGCGGGCCGGCGGCACGCCTGGCGAGTATCTGTTCGACACCGACGGCGCCTATCCGGTCGACCGCGTGCGCATCGACCTGCCGCAGCCGAATACCGTCGCGCGCGCGACGCTGCAGAGCCGCGCCGACGCGCAGGCGCCGTGGCGCGACGTCGCGGGCGCCGTGCTGTTCCGGCTGCAGGGCAAGGCCGGCGAGCAGCGCAATCCGCCGCTCGAATTCGCGGCGAATACGGATCACGCGTGGCGGATCGTCGTCGACATGCGCAATGGCGGATTCGGCGGCGGCCAGCCGGCCGTCGCGATCGGCTGGCATCCGGCCGCGCTGACGTTCGTCGCGCGCGGCACGCCGCCGTTTACGCTCGGTGTCGGCGACGCGTCGCTCGTGTCGTCGGCCGTGAGCCGCGACGCATTGCTGGTCGGCATGGCGCCCGAAGTGCGGCCCGCGCGCGTCGGCGCGGCGTTGCCGGTGTCGGCGGTCGCGCCGGCGTCAGTGGCCGATACGGACGCACCGCGCCGCTACGTGCTGTGGGGCGCGCTGGTCGTCGCGGTCGGCGTGCTCGGCACGATTGCGTGGCGCCTCGCGAAAGGCGGTGGCGATACGCGCCGCGACGGGTGACGCGGGGCGCTCGTCGCCCGTCTTTACGCGCCGTTTATCGGGCGAACCGGTTTCTTTCGACGGTCGCAATGCGTAACTGCGTACAGTCGTCGCATCGGAACCACGATGCGACGACATGCAGGAAACCTATCCATCGTATGACCGGCCGCTGCCACGCACGCGCGTGCGCCCGGCCTTGCGGCTGAAGCGGCTTCTGCTGCTCTTCCCGATCATGCTGCCGCTGCCGATCGCGCTGCCCGCGCATGCGGACGACACACCCGCGGCGCCGGACAGCGCCGTCAGCGCGCCCGCCCCCTCGCTTCCCCCGACCCTCGACACGATCGTCACCGCGCTGCGCGACCGTTTTCACGTCGCGTACGCCGACGCGCGCACGATCGCGCGAGCAGTGCAGACCGAATCGGATCACTACGGGCTTGCGCCGGCACTGCTGCTCGCGATCATCGCGGTCGAGTCGGGCTTCGATCGCCACGCGGTCAGCGTCGCCGGCGCGCGCGGGTTGATGCAGGTGATGCCCACCGCTCATCGCGATCTCGTCGCGCACGTGAAGGATCTCTCCGATCCGGCCACCAACGTGCGGATCGGCGCGGCGATCTTCCGCGGCTATCTCGACGATGCGGACGGCGACGTCGAAACCGCGCTCGTGCGCTACAACGGCGGCACGAAGCGCTATGCGCAGCGGGTCGCGCTGCGCGTGCAGCAATTCGACGCGCAACTGCGCAGTACGAACGGCGCGGCGAGCGACGCGCCGCGGACGGCCGCGAACCCCTGAGCGCGTCGCTACCGTGCGCCGGCGAGCCGGTAACCGACGCCCGTCTCCGTGACGATGTACGCGGGCCGGCGCGGATCGCACTCCAGCTTGCGCCGCAGGTGGCCGACATATACGCGCAGGTAGTGCGCATCCTTGCCGTGTGCCGCGCCCCACACTTCGCTCAGCAGGCGGTCGTGCGTCAGCAGCCGCCCGCGTGATGCGCGAGCGCGGCCAGCAGCCGGAATTCGATCGGGCTCAGATGGACGCGCGCCCCGCCGCGCAGCACCTGGCGATCGCCGAGATCGACGGTCACGTCGCCGAAGCGGACGCACACCGCATCGATGCGCCCGCCGCCGGCTTGCCGCCGCAGGTGCGCACGAATCCGCGCGATCAGCTCGGCGGCGCCGAACGGCTTGGTCAGGTAATCGTCCGCGCCCGCGTCGAGCGCGGCCACCTTGTCGCTTTCCGCACTCAGCGCCGACAGCACGATCAGCGGCGCGGCCGAGCACGCGCGCAGCGCACGGATCAAGTCGGTGCCGCCGAGATCGTGCAGGTTCGTGTCCGCGACGATCAGGTCGGGACGTCGCGCGCCGACGGCCGCTACGCCCGCCGTACCGGTCGCGGCCTCGAAGACGTGCATGTGTTCGGCCTTCAGCGCGACACGGACGAAATGCCGGATGAACTTGTCCTCGTCGACGATCACGATGACGACGCTCGGTTCGCTCATCCGGCAGCGCCTTCGTCCGGTGCGTGATGCGCGCCTGCGCAAGGGGCACGGTGCGCGCTCATGCTCACGCCCATCCGCAGGCCACCAGCACCATGTCGATCAGCTTGATGAACGGGAACGGCAGCAGCACGCCGCCGAGGCCGTACAGCAGCAGGTTCCTGCGCAGCAGCGGCGCCGCGCCGAGCGGACGATAGCGCACGCCCTTCAGCGCGAGCGGAATCAGCGCGACGATGATCAATGCATTGAAGATCACCGCGGACAGGATCGCGGATGCAGGCGACGCGAGATGCATCACGTCGAGCACGCGCAGCTGCGGATACGTCGTCGCGAACGCGGCCGGGATGATCGCGAAATACTTCGCGACGTCGTTCGCGATCGAGAACGTCGTCAGCGACCCGCGCGTCATCAGCATCTGCTTGCCGATCTCGACGATCTCGATCAGCTTCGTCGGATTCGAGTCGAGGTCGACCATGTTGCCGGCTTCCTTCGCCGCCTGCGTGCCGGTGTTCATCGCGACCGCCACGTCGGCCTGCGCGAGCGCCGGCGCGTCGTTGGTGCCGTCGCCCGTCATCGCTACCAGACGGCCTACCGCCTGGTGCTCGCGAATCGTCGCGAGCTTGGTTTCCGGCGTCGCTTCCGCGAGGAAATCGTCGACGCCCGCTTCCGCCGCGATCGCCGCGGCCGTCAACCGGTTGTCGCCCGTCACCATCACGGTCTTGATACCCATCTTGCGCAGCTCTGCAAAGCGCTCCTTGATGCCGCCCTTCACGATGTCCTTCAGCTCGATCACGCCGAGCACGCGGGCGACACCGTCGACACGCTCCGCCACCGCGAGCGGCGTGCTGCCGCGACGCGCGATGTCGGTCACGACGGCTTCGACTTCGCGCGTGACGCAGCCGCCGTGGGACTCGACGTAATGCTTGATCGCGTCGGCCGCGCCCTTGCGGATCTCGCGGCCGGGCAAGTCGACGCCGCTCATCCGCGTCTGCGCGCTGAACGACAGGAACACCGGATGCAGCGCCTGCATGTCGCGCTCGCGCAGGTTGAAGCGCTGCTTCGCGAGCACGACGATGCTGCGGCCTTCCGGCGTTTCGTCGGCGAGCGACGACAGTTGCGCGGCATCGGCCAGCGCTTCCTCGGTCACGAACGGCGCGGGCACGAACGTCGATGCCTGGCGGTTGCCGAGCGTGATCGTGCCGGTCTTGTCGAGCAGCAGCACGTCGACGTCGCCGGCCGCTTCCACCGCGCGGCCCGACGTCGCGATCACGTTCGCCTGCATCATCCGGCTCATCCCGGCCACGCCGATCGCGGACAGCAATCCGCCGATCGTCGTCGGGATCAGGCACACGAGCAGTGCGACGAGCGCGGTGATCGTCACCACGTGGCCGGCCTTCATCGCTTCGACCGCGAACGTCGAGAACGGCAGCAAGGTGGCAGTCGCGAGCAGCATCACGATCGTCAGCGCGACGAGCAGGATCGTCAGCGCGATCTCGTTCGGCGTCTTCTTGCGCTTCGCGCCTTCGACCATCGCGATCATGCGGTCGAGGAACGCCTCGCCCGGATTGACGGCAACCCGCACGACGATCCAGTCGGACAGCACGCGCGTGCCGCCCGTGACCGACGAGAAGTCGCCGCCCGATTCGCGGATCACCGGCGCGGATTCGCCGGTGATCGCCGATTCGTCGACCGACGCGACGCCTTCGATCACGTCGCCGTCGGCCGGGATCGTGTCGCCGGTTTCGACGAGCACGACGTCGCCCTTGCGCAGGTCGGTCGACGCCATCACCTCGACGGCCGCCTTCGCATGCGGCGCCACGAGCTTTTTCGCGACCACGTTGTGTTTCGCACTGCGCAGCGACGCAGCCTGTGCCTTCGAACGCCCTTCCGCGAGCGCCTCGGCGAAGTTCGCGAACAGCACGGTGAACCACAGCCACAGCGCGATCGCGACGATGAAGCCGGCAGGCGCTTCGGCCTGGCCGAACAGCGCGGCAATCCACAGGATCGTGGTCAGGATGCTGCCGACGTACACGCAGAACATCACCGGGTTGCGGAACTGCGTGCGCGGCGTGAGTTTCCGGAACGAATCCGCGATCGCCGGGCGCACGAGTGCGGGATCGAACATCGAGCGCGCGGCCGTGCGCGCATGGCCCGGCTGCGCGGGGCGCGGGCCTGTCACGGGTGCGAGAGACATGGCGGTTTCCTTTTGCCGGCACGCCCCGCGCAGCAGCATCCGGCATCGATCACGCGAGCCGGCTGCCTGCGCGCGATCTCGCGTGCAGCTTCCGTTTCCATGCAACCATCTTATGAAGGTTCGCGTGAAGATCGCGGCAAAGGATCGCGTCAGGGTATAAAAAGCGCGTAAACGTCCGTTTCGCCGCGGCGCGGCGGGGGTGTCTCAAGGGCCGTACACGAGCGGGAGCGCCACACTCCGCTCATCCGACGTTTACGCGGAAAAACAGGAAAACGAACCGGCGCGCGACGGTCAGCCGAACGTGTAGCGCCCGTGCTGACGCGGACGCCACGGCGTCGAGCGGCAACTCGCGGCACCGGCCGCGCGTCGTGCCGCCCAGCCTGCGCCACGGCGCACGTGCTGGCCGCGCCGGGCCACGGCGACCACGCGCGACGGCAACGCATACGCAAGACGCCGCACGGCCGCCACGCGCGCGGCCATGCGTGACGCCGGCGCCACGCGGCGCGCCACCTGCGCGACGGGCCGCTTGCAAAGGATCGCGCTGTCGTAGCGCTTGCCGTCGAAGCGCATCACGTCGACGACGTCGAAACCCTGCGCGCCGTAGAACGCGAGCAGGTGCGAAGCGGGATGCGGCGTATCGAGTGCGAGCAGCGTATAGCCACGCAGCGCGGCCCACTGTTCGGCGAACGACAGCAGCAGCGCGCCGATTCCGCGGCTTTGGCATTCGGGGTCCACCGCCACCTGCCGCACGCTCGCGACACCTTCGCGCCGGTACAGCGAGCACGCCGACGACGGATCGGTCGCATACAGCGTGGCCGTGCCGATCACGCGCCCGCCGCACACGGCGACGTAGCACTCGCCCGCTTCCGCGCGGCGGCGCGTGACATCCTCGCTCTGGTCGACGCACGTGCAGTTGAGTCCCATCGCGCCGAGCCGCGCGAACGCGCGATGCAGCATCGGCGTAAGTTGTGCATAACTGTCGAAGGCCGGGTCGAAACGCCGCACGGTCACCCGATCGGCGCACACGGAAGGCGGCGCGGCGGGAGACCGTTCGGCGATCGCGTTCCAGGGTATCGACATTGCCTTGCTCCGTGGTTGGGATGCCCGAAGTCTATGAGCGCGCCCGCGGCCCTCGCAAGAAAAAATGTCGTAAAAAGTTTGGGGAAACGCGCGCCGGAGAGACGGTTGAAACGGTGTCCGCCGCAGCGCTGAGCCGGTCGTTGCGAATGCACGAAAGCGCGCCGATCGTTGTTTGCGCAAGCAACGCGCCCCGTGGCCGGCTCATGCGCCGGCGAGCGCCGTTGACACATGCGGCGGCACCTTCCAGACTCGCGGGTTCCTTCTCTCATCGAGCGCGCCCATGATCACCTGCTACCTTCGCTACGTCATCGATCCGTACAAGCTCGACCAGTTCGAAACCTACGGCAAGATGTGGATTCCGCTCGTCGAAAAGTTCGGCGGCACGCATCACGGCTACTTCCTGCCGTCCGAAGGGGCGAACAACATCGCGCTCGCGATGTTCTCGTTCCCGAGCCTCGCCGAATACGAGCGCTACCGCGAACGCTCGATGGACGATCCGGCCTGCCAGGCCGCGTTCCGCTACGCGGAAGAAACGCGCTGCATCGTCAGCTACGAGCGCAGCTTCTTCCGGCCGGTGTTCGAGTAACGGATAACGGGCAACGGCCCGGCGCATTGCGCCCCGTTTCCTGACCGGGACGAAAAAAAGCCCCGCCTGCATCCGCGCGGCGGGGCTAACCCATGTCAGTAGAGACATCATGGAGGAGACGGACCCATCTTATCGACCGCGGCCCGCCGTCCCAACCAAGCATTTCTGCTATCGATCTGGGAGGCCGCGCACACGATTGCCCCGGCCGCGCGGCATATCGATAGAACGAAAAGTCGTTTTCAGAGTGGCGGCGGGGTCGTTACCATCTGGTTTTAAGCCTGTGCTTAGCCGGGCAAGCCATCCCCAAGGAGCGCCCCTTGACTGCATTCGATCAACACCGCCGCCCGTTCGTCGTCGGCATTGGCGGTACCACCCGTGCAGCGTCGTCGACCGAACGCGCGCTGTCGTTCGCGTTGCGCGGCGCGCAAGCGGCCGGCGCACGCACGCGCCTGTTCGACGGCCCGTTCCTGCATACGCTGCCGCACTACGCGCCCGAACACAAAACGCTGACCGACGCGCAGCGCGAACTGATCGACGCCGTGCGCCAGGCCGACGCGATCATCATCGCGACGCCCGGCTATCACGGCGGCGTCTCCGGCCTCGTGAAGAACGCGCTCGACACGCTCGAGGAACTGCGTGCGGACGATCGGCCGTATCTCGACGGCCGTGCGGTCGGCCTGATCGTCACCGCCTACGGCTGGCAGGCAGCCGGCACCGTGCTGACGTCGCTGCGGTCGATCGTGCATGCGCTGCGCGGCTGGCCGACGCCGTTCGGCGCGACCGTGAACACGCTCGAAACGCGCTTCGACAGCGCCGACAGCTGCTCGGATCCGAAGGTCGTCGCGCAACTCGAGACGGTCGGCACGCAGGCGGCCGAGTTCGCGCTCGCGTTCGCATCGCATCGCGCGGCCTCGCATGCGGCATCGGTCGACGCACTCGCGCCCGTGCTGAAGATCGCCAACCAGTAATTTCCCCGCCTCCCACCGCCCGCGCCCGGCCGATTCCATTCGCCGGCGCGGGCGGTGCACATTCGGACGAGCGGCCACGCGCCGTGTACGTCGACGCCTTTCGCCATTGCCCGTTCCCCACCACCGATAACGATTCGGCCCACTGCGTGATTTGCATTGGCCGAAAGATTGGTTCACGCCGCGGGCGGGTTTTCGTACGCTGAACCTCCGAACTTTCTCCGCGCATGCCATGAACCGTACGATCCGCTACAAGGGCTACGAAGTCGCCCCCGCTGCCGCCCGGTTGCCGAACGGGCTGTTCGCCGCCAACCTGACGATCGAGAAGGCGAGCGGCGGCCCGTCGCCGCGCGCCGTTTCGTTCGACGCGATCGATTTCTTCTTCGAGGAAGAGCACGCGCTCGCCTACGCGTCCCGCTGGGGCCGCCTCTGGGTCGACACGAACGCGTGACGCACGCCTGGCCGGCTGACGTTCACCAATGAAGCTGAACGGCATAAATTAATGAAATCAATGGCTTGCAAAGCAAGCCGCCATGATTGCCCGCTTCATTTTTCCATGCAAACAAATTCCGCCGCCCCTTTCGGGCCGCGCACGCTGTCCGGCAACCAGGTGTCCGGCGCCGGAGGCTGCGACGGCCGAAACTGAACGGATCACGATCACGAGGTTCGTGCCGGAACTCACGTGCGCTCGAGCGCATGGGTGACGAGCGCGTCGATCGTACCGTCGTGCCGAAATCCCGCCTCGATGGCACGGCGATCATTCAGCGGCGGTTGTCGTCCGAATAGCCGCTCGATCCGCTCCACCGGCGCGTAGTCGATGTCGAACGAGCCGAACCGCCGGACCAACGCATCGACGATCTCTTGAACCGACAGATGCAGCACCGGGGGCGTCCAGACTCGGCCGACGTGCAACCCCTCTGCGGACATGCGTCCGGCGTGCAGCAGGTTGTCGACACAGCATCTGCGGGACATCCACCACACGGTGGCCGAGGGAGAAACGGGACAGGTATAAGACTGGCCGCTCTGCGCCGCGCGGAAGATCTGGCTCATGAACGCGGACCCATGTCCCGCAGAAAGCGCCGGACGAGCCACGATGCCCGGCAGGCGCAACGCACGGCCATCCAGCTTGCCGCGTCGCGTCCAGTCGGCCAGGATCAGCTCGCCAACCAGCTTGTGCACGCCGTAGCTCATCGTCGGGCGCGGCAGGGTGTGCTCGTCCACGGACGGGGGTAACGACTCGCCCAACACCGCAACGCTGCTGGCATAGACGACGCGCGCCGCACGCCCCTGCTCCGTCGCTTGCTTCGCCAGGCGCTCGAACAGCGCCAGCATCCCCGACAGATTCACCCGGTCGCCTTCAGCCGGTTCGGCTTCCGCCTGCGAGCCGGGCATGCTCGCCAGATGAAAGACGACGTCGACAGGTTTCGACAGCTGCGGCTCGAGAATCTCCGGGCTGCTGAAATCGCCGACCCGTGCCGTGATTCGCGCATCGTCGTACGGCCACTCCGCTTGCCGGTCGACCAACAGCAGTTCCGACACATCGCCGGGCTCCGCGATACCGTCGCGCAGCAGCCGTTCGACCAACGCCGTTCCGACAAATCCGCCCGCCCCGGTCACCAGCACTCTCATGGCCGGGCCTCCGCGTCGTCGGCGCGCGGCGCGCGCACGACCCGCTGATCGATCGTGCCGAACGGTGCGTTGCCGGCGTCATCGCGCGCCGTCATCCTGACCCGGTCGCCAAAGCGCATGAACCGCGTGCGCGCGGCCCCTTCGTCGATCATTTCGATCACGCGGCGCTCGGCGACGCACGCCGAGCCCGCGTTGCGATCGGCATTCGACACCGTGCCGGACCCGACGATCGTCCCCGCCGACAGGCGGCGCGTACGGGCCGCATGCGCGACGAGCTCACCGAAGCCGAAGTTCATCTCGCGTCCATGCGGATGACCGAACCAGCGGTCGTTCCATTCGACGTGCAGGCTCAGATGCACGCGGCCGTCGCGCCAGTGCTCGCCGAGTTCGTCGGGCGTGACGGCAACCGGTGCAAAGCTCGTAGAGGGCTTGGCCTGCAGGAAACCAAAGCCCGTCTTCATTTCGCGCGGGCCGAACGCCCGCAGGCTCCAGTCGTTGAGCTGCACGATCAGGCGGATGCAGCGCAGCGCACCGGCGGCCGATACGCCCATCGGCACGTGCCCCACCACCACACCGAATTCGCCTTCGAAGTCGATGCCGTCGGCCTCGTCAGGCAAGGGCACGTCGCTGGCCGGGCCAAGGAAATCGTCGCTGGCGCCCTGGTACATGACCGGCACCGTATCGAACTCGGGAATCGGCGGAGTATTGAACGCCTGCTCCATCAGGCGGCCGTGATTCAGAAACGCCGAGCCGTCGCACCACTGCGGACTGCGCGGCAAGGGCGCAGCGCAGGCGGCCGGATGGAACGGACGCGCATCGCGCACGCTGCCGGCGTTCAACGCGTCGTAACGCGCCTGCAAGCCGGGTGCGAGCACGTCCCAGCGATCGAGCACATCAGCCAGTGTCGTTGCGATCGGTGCAGCTTCGACGGCATGGCGCAGGTCGCGCGACACGACCAGCAAGCGGCCATCGGCGCTGCCATCGGGCAAGGTGGCGAATTTCATCGTGCGCCTCCGTGTGCGGGCGTGTCGAGCACGGCGGCAATCGCCGGATCGTAGGCGCCGTCGATCAGAACGAACAGCATCCGGCATGGGCGACCCGAGCGATTCGCCCAAGCATGGTTGGTTCCCCGCTGAATCACCACGTTGCCCGGCGCCAGTGCGACTTCGGCATCGTCGAGGATCAAGGTCATTTCGCCTTCGATCACCACGCCGTAATCGATCGACTCGGTGCGATGCATCAGCGGATGCGGCGAGCCGGCCTTCACCGTCGACGCTGCTGCGTCGCCGATCTGGCTGAACGCGTCGTGCATCTTCACCGCTCCGTGCGCGAGAAATTCCGGCGTGTCGGGCGGAATGTCGACGAAGCGCATACGGGTGCCGTGCTTCGGCGGCGGCAGCACGAGCGCGCCAACCGTGGGATCGACGCCGTTGTCCACGATGGCGGGGCTCGACGACGTGCTCCACACTTCGTGGAATACGGTGCCGGGAATCGCGGCGATTTCCACCACGGTCGGCAGAGGACCGTCGGATGCGACGACTGCCCGACCGTCGGCATCGTGTCCGGTCACCACGCGACGAATCGCTGGAAAGCTCATGCTGCTGCCTCCACGTCGGTGTCATCGAAAATCGCGACGGCGCGCGTCCACCCTGCCGACGCACCGCGAATCTTGTGCGGGAAGCAACTGATCGTGAAGCCGGTCGGCGGCAAGGCCGTGAGGTTGTGCAGCTTCTCCAGATGGCAATAGCCGATATCGCGCCCCGCCTTGTGCCCTTCCCAAATCAGCGACGTATCGCCCGTTTCCGCGATCTTTTTCGCGGTATAGGAGAACGGTGCATCCCAGCTCCATGCATCCGTGCCGGTCAGGCGCACGCCACGCTCCAACAGGTACATGGTCGCTTCGTAGCCCATGCCGCAGCCCGCATTGACGTAGTCGTCGTGCCCGTAGCGCGATCCGGCCCGCGTGTTCACGACGACGATATCGAGCGGCTGCAGTTCATGGCCGATGCGCGCGAGTTCCGCCTCGATGTCGGCCGCCGTCGCGACGTAGCCGTCCGGAAAGTGCCGGAAATCGAGCTTCACGCCCGGCTGGAAGCACCATTCCAGCGGCACCTGATCGATCGTGATGGACGGTCGAGCCTCACCCAGGCTCGCATCCATCGTCGAGTGGAAATGCCAGGGCGCGTCGAGATGCGTGCCACTGTGGGTCGTCAGCGTGACCCACTCCGCGGCGGCAGCTTCACCGTCGGGATAGTCCTCGGGTTTTGTACCCGGCAGCATCGCCATGAATTCGGGCAGCGTGTCGCCGTGCTTCTGATAGCTGATCCTCGGCGCGAGCGGCGGCGGATCGGAGAGAACGTCGTTCTCGAGATAGATGGAGAGATCGACGAACCGTCGAACGGGTTTCATGTTCAGACTCCTTGGGATGGGGAACCGCGATCGAGCCGCGAGAAGCAGACCGCCGCAGCGGTGGCGATCAGCACTGCAGCGAACCCGAGGCTGCCGTAGCCGGACTGCTTGACGAGCGTGCCGCCGAGCACCGGGCCGATGGCGGCGCCCGTCATCAGCATCGCCGGCGTCGCGGCCACGGCGCGGCCGGTGCGGTCGATGCGCGCCAGCATGCCGAACGCGAAGGTGTGGGTGAAGATCATCACGGCGGCAAAGACCGAGGTGGCCGCCGCGTACGGCACGAACGCCGCGCTTTGCGTGATGACCAGCGCCAGCGCGGCCTGCACAACGGGGCCCGCCTGCACGACCTTGCGGCCCGGCACGCGCGTTTCGAGCAGTCCCGCGACGGGAGCGGGAAACAGGTTGACGATGCCGAGCGCGATCAACGTCGCGATCACGGCGCTCAAACCGAATCCGCGATCGAGGCCGATACGCTGGACAAAACTGAACAGCATCGACTGCGTCAGCGCCATGCAGCCGACGCCTGCCATGCCGAACCAGACGACACGCTCGAAGCGAGGCTCGCCGCCGGTTGCCGCGCTGCCGCGCGCTTGAAGCGACGGAAACGCGAGCGCGCAGGCGATCGCGGCAACACCCATCACGCTCGCAAAAACGTGAAACAGCATCGGGCCGCCATGCGTTGCGATCAGTCCCGGCACGGTGCCGAGAAACGCGATAGCGAAGATGCCGAGCGCGAGGCCGGAGATCGCGAACAAACGATGCGGATTGCGGCTGCGCCCGACGGTGCCGTGCGTGAAGCTCAGGCCGCATCCGACAGCGACGCCCGCGACGGCATGCAGCGTCGCCAACATCAGGTAGCGATCAACCGGCACGGACGTGATGCCGACGAACGCGCCCGCCGCGATGCCGAAGCCGACGGTCGACATCGCGCGCGCCGGCAGGCGATTCAAGCGCGGCGAGAAAAAGACGCTGCTCAGCACGGCACCGGCCAGGAACAGCGTGGCGAGCAGGCCCGCCTTCTGGGGATCGAGCCGATACGCACCGATCAACGTGCCGACCCAAACCGGCAAGGCCACCAGATCGACCATGCCGGCGCAATGCGCGAGCATCAACGCAACGGTGCCGAACGCGCCAAGCCGCGTCGTGTCGGTCGATATCGACCGGTCGGCAGGTGCCGGCGTCGTGGGGGAAAGGTTCGTCTCCATCGTACCTCCGCTTGCGTCAGATAGGCCGCGCGAGACTCATATGCGTCTCGTGCATGATGCGCCGGTGTTCCTCCTTGTCGCCGCCGCCAATCTCGATCTCACCAAGCCGCCCGGAGTTTTCCACCACCATGCGGCAGCGCTCCCAACGACGCGCCTGGAATGCCTGCAAGGCAGCCTCCACCGTCGCACCGCGCCCCAGCTCTTCGGCAAGCACGATCGCATCCTCGATGCCTATGCCCGCGCCCGCCGCCATATGCGGCGTGGTCGCGTGCACCGTATCACCGACGAGCACCACCCGTGAGCTGAACCAGGGCGCCGGCAGCAGCAGGCTTTCCAGCGGACGGTAGTTGACGTGCGATTCGGTGCCGATCTGCGCGCGGATGGACCGGATCAGCGGCACGTCGAACATGGCCAGCAACTCGGACAGCATGCGCGGCCATTCGGCGGGATCGATGTAGTCGTTGGTCGGCCTGTCCTCGGTGACGAAGACGTACATTTCCTCCCGGGAAACCGGATTGACACCCGCCTTGATCCGGTGCCCCAGCCACATCGTCGCGCAAGCGATCTCCGCCGGTCGCGGCACCACGGCGCGCCACACGCCCTGGCCCGTATAGCGCGGCTTCGGCGCATCGGGAAACGCCGCTGCGCGCACTTTCGAGTAGAGGCCGTCCGCGCCCACCACGAGGTCGTAGGTACCGTGCGTGCCGTCCGTGAACGCCACGTCCACTTGTTCGCCGCGCGGCTCGATCCGCGAGAAGGTGCAGCCGAGCTTCACGCGCACGCCTGCGGCGCGTGTCGCCTTGGCGAGAATATCGGCCAGCACCGGGCGCATGATCGCGCCGCCGCCAGGAACGTCCTCGCCGGCCACTCGCGGAGTCGGCAGCACGCCGATCGACTGGCCGCCGGCCGTGTACAGATTCACGCCGTCGCCGCCGTGGCCGCGTTCGAAGAAGTCGTCGAGCACGCCGATCGTGCGCAGCGCGCGCAACGTGGGCCCGCCAATGCTGATGCCGGCACCGTACGAGCGCCAGCCCTGGTCGATCTCGACGAGGTCGACAGTGAGGCCGAGCTTCGCGCACTGGATCGCCGTCGCCATACCGGAAAATCCGCCGCCTATGACGAGGACGTGTTGAAGAGGGGCTGCCATCTGGATGTCTCCTTGTTATGCCTGGTGTGGGCGTGTCATGTCGCGATCAGCACGATGGTGCCGTCGCGCGTCACGTCGATCTCGACGGGTGTCAGCCGCTGACCGAGGCACGGGCCGAGTACGCACTCACCGCTTGCGATGTCGAACTGCGCCCCGTGCGCGTGGCAGACGATTCGGGTGCCGTCACCGTTCAGGTAGGCGTCCTTGCGCCAGGCCATCTGCGTTTCGCCGAAAAAGTGCGGACACGCATCGCGATATGCACGAACCTGCGCGCCGTACCGCACGACAAAAAGCGTGTCGTGCCCCTGCCCATCGGGATCGAAGCCGCGCGCGCCGGGATCGGGCAGATCGTCGACGCTGGCGAGTCGAATGCGATCGGGATATGTCTCGGACATGACGGAACGATGCTCGCCGTCAATCCGACTTCGCCGCGGCCGCCCCCGGCGGAGAACCGCCCGGCGCCCACTTGTCGCGATGCTGGAACAGGAACAGTTGCGACGCGTCGGCACCCATCGGCGCCTCGCGCGCGTTCCATGCATCGTCGTGCAGATCCATGTCGGCGTCGTACTCGACGTGACAGCCGAGCGGGCTGTTGAAATACCAGAACCAGTTCGAGCCGAACCGATGACGCCCCGGCCCCCAGAACGACTGGTAGCCCTTCGCGACGAACCGCGTGCCCGCCTGCAGCACTTCGGTCGGTCCGCCCATATGGAACGTGAAATGCTCGCAACCCTTCATGAAAGGCGGCGTCTGAATCATGAAGAGCGTGTGATGGTCGAGCGTGCCGGCCGGCTGCAGGAATGGCCCGACGCCCGTGAATCGGTCGGTGCAGCGAAAGCCGAGGCGCTCCACATAGAACGCTTCGGCCTTCGCCGCATCCGGCACGAAGTAGACGACGTGCGAGAGCGTGCGCGGAGTCAGCACCGCGTCGTCGCTCACGGCCACGATGTTCGGCGCGCGCTGCGCAGGCGCGCCCGGCGCATTCACGGGCTCGGCGGCCAAGGCGAGCGGACGGCGCCTGGTGACCTGGAAGCCGATCGCAAAACCCATGTCGTCGAGCGATTCGATCGATCCGTCGGCGAGCGTGCGCACTTCGCGGTCGCGGCACAGTTCCGCCGCGATCGCGTCGATCGTCGCGGCATCCGCGACGCCGTAAATCGTCTTGCGCAGCATGCTTGCCGTGCCGAGCGCAGGCGGCAATGCCGGATCGTCGCGGCGAGCGATGTCGATGCCCGTTCCGTCGAGTGCCTCGAAACGGCCGCCGGTATTGTCGCTGCGCACCGGCAGCAGCCCGTAGTCAAGCAGATATTGGCTGCAGGCGGCGACGTCGTCCACGCCGAAGACCAGCGTATCGGGTCCGATGATATTCATGAGATGTGCGTGCTTGAGATGGGTGAATGAGTCAGAGCGAGGTGCGTCCGCCGAGCGTTTCGGCGATCCAGTCAGCGATGAAGTGCCCCGCGTTGATCGAGTTGTCGAAGCTCGAATGCTGGACGCCGCCTTCGCGCTCGGTGAAGATCTTGAGCTCGCGCTTGGGGCTGTTCACGAGTTGCTCGTACGTGCGATGAGCCCAGGCGACCGGGATCTGCGAATCCTGCGAACCATGCGTGACGAGGAACGGCACTTTGATACGATCGAGCACGCCGTCGAGATGCACGTCTTCGGCGATGCGCATGAAGTCGTCGATATCCTTCGCGCCCCAGACCCAGCAGACATGCTTCCAGTAGTGCGGCACCGGGAAGTTGCCTTCGCGCTGCAGGCGTTTTTTCTGGACGTCGCGCCAGTCGTGGTTGGCGCCCCACACCACACCGCAGGCGAAACGCGGCTCGAACGCGACTGCGCGCGGGCAGTAGTAGCCGCCGAGCGACACGCCCTCCATGCCGATCCGCTTCGGATCGACGTCGTCCCGGCCTTCGAGCCAGTCGACGATCTTGCTCGCCCAGACTTCCGAGTTGTATACGGCATTCAGGCCGTGCAGCCGCAACGCTTCGCCGGTACCGGGCTGGTCGACAATCAACGACGACACGCCGCGCGCGGCCAGCCAGGCCGGCAAGCCCACGAAGTACTTCATTTCCTTGGTCGAATCGAGCCCGTTGACCTGCACGAGCAGCGGGCTGCGCGCGTTGGCGTTCTTCGCTTTCACAAGGAGTCCGGACAGATGCGTGTCGCCGGACGGAATGGCGACGCGCTCGCAGTTTTCTCCAGAGAGTGCGATGCCATTGTCGAACGTATCGAGCGAGCGTTGGTAAAGATCGATACGCCCCGGGGCATCGTGCGCGAGCATGCGCTCGGCCGTGATCAGATAGATCGCGGCACGCTTGTACTTCTCGCCCGCCGACAACCGCCGCCCCCGGGCCTCGTCGTCCTGCGCGAGATCGCAAAGGCGATCGGCCTTCTCGACCCACGCTTCGCGAAACGCACGCGTGCCGTCGGCGTCCGGTTGCCTGGCCGCTTCCTGGAGCGGCCCACACATCTCCTCGATTTCACCGATGCGCGCGCCCATTTCGATGGCGAGATTGACGGACAGATTCCAGACGTAGTTGGTAGGAAAGTATCGGAACATGCTGATTGCCTTGATTGAAATTGCGTATTGCTCGATGACGGCGCCGATGACCGGTTCTCGCGCGCAGTCCGGCGCGCGACACGATGCTCAGCCCTTGTGCCCGAAGCCGGCCCACAACGGGATGGCGATGTTCAGCCACACACTGCTGCTCTTCGCCGTGTTTGCGGCATAGATGCCTTGCTGATAATTGAGGTTGACGTTCCAGCTTCTCGCGTCGTACACGATCGACGGACCGATACCGAAGGTCCGCATGCGATTGCCAACGCTCACGCCGCCGGCCTTGTCGTCGCTGAACTGGTTCAGGTACGCGCCGACCACGCCGAGTTTCCACGGGCCGAAGTTCCAGCCTGCGTTGAACTCCGCGACATAACCGTCGCCCGAGCTGTAGTCCGTCGTGCCGTTCTTCAGATTGAGCAGGAAGCGGTTTGCGAGCGCGACGTCGATTCCGTTGGGAACGTTGTAGCGAATCGAGATCACCGGCTGCACCGAGGTGTAGCCCACCGCGACACTCGACTTGACCGGGCTATAGGAACCCGTCTCGAATGCAACGTCGATGCCCGACGCAATCGCCAGGTTCGGCGAGAGATTCCATTGCAGCAACACGGGCGTCAGCGTGATGTTGGAGAGGCCGTTCTGCGTGCTCGACTGCCCGAACACGGTGCTGTGCAATGACACAACGGGAATGACCAGCTGCGTATAGACGTTTGCGCCGAGCAGATGGAACGGATACGCCGCCAGCAGACGCGTGGTTTCCGAAAACACCGACGTATGGAACGGAATCGGCAGTTTCTTGCCGTCGTTGCCATAGAGGCCGTTCGCAAAGCTGTAGTTGAACTGTTCGAGTGCGAACAGGCCGGGGATCGGCGGCAGGTTGGCGATATTCGTCCCCACCGCGCCGGCCGGATACGGTGAAACGCCGCCTTCGAACGCCAGTGCATCCTTCATCGAACCCGTCGCCAACACGGCGCAACCGACAACGGCTGCGATCAGTTTCGTGGACATGCTGTCTCCTCTTCCTGGAGGCGCGTTTGCGCCGCCTGGCATCTCTTTTAGTAGTGGAAAGCGCGGTGCAGACGGCCGAGGTACAGCGGTACGCTCGATCCGAAAATGACCTGACGCTGGCCTCCCGATACGATGCGCGGGCTGCCGTCGCGTCGAGATGTGGCTAGGTTAGGACAGGCTGATGTATGCTAAAAATGGATTCGATCCATTGCCGCTATCGACGGCATCAATACTTTCAGGTTAAACCCTGATATCGCATACGGCGCGGCCACGCGGTAGCGAAGAGGAGAACGGAGACAGCGCGCATGCGGTTCAACAAGCTCGACCTCAACTTGCTCGTGGCGCTCGACGCGCTCCTGAGCGAACAGAACATCAGCCGTGCGGCCGAAAAGATCCACCTGAGCCAGTCGGCGATGAGCAACGCGCTTTCGCGGTTACGCGAATACTTCAACGACGAACTGCTCGTGCAGGTCGGTCGCAAGATGGAGCCGACGCCGCGCGCCGATGCGCTCAAAGACGCCGTGCGCGACATCCTTGTGCGCGTCGACGCGACGGTGGCGGCTCAGCCCGAATTCGTGCCGGCGCACGCGAACCGGCTGTTCCGCCTGTTCGTTTCGGACTACACGATGACGACGCTCATGCCGCACCTGTTCGCGCTCGCTTACAAGGCAGCACCCGGCATCCGCTTCGAGCTGCGCCCGCAAATCGCGTATCCCCACCGCTTGCTGGAACGCGGTGAAGCGGATCTGCTGATCATCCCCAAGGAGTATTGCTCGACCGAGCATCCGGCCGAGGTATTGCTCGAGGAAACCTACTGCTGTGTGATGTGGAGCGACAGCCCCCTCGCGCAAGGCGAGATGACGAACGAGCGCTACATGGCGGCCGGGCACGTCGTCGTGCAGGTCGGCGACGCACAGGCGGCGATCGAAGACTGGTTCATGCAGCGGCTCGGCGTTGTGAGGCGGGTCGAGGCGAGCACGTACAGCTTCGTGTCGCCGGCGCACCTGCTGGCCGGCACGAACCGGATCGCCACCATGCACCGGCGGCTCGCCGAAGAAGCCGCGCGCAGCCTGCCGATCGTGCTGCGCGAGGTACCGGTGCCGGTCCCGACGATGGAGCAGGCGATGCAATGGCACAAGCACCGAACCTCGGACCCCGGGCTCACCTGGTTGCGCGGGCTGCTGAAAGAGGCTGTCGCGAAGATGGACGAAGGGCGCCATGACGCTCGCTGAGCCGGCTCACGCCGGCCTGGCTTCGGCGAGAACGAAGGGATCCCCGTGATTGGCCGCGTATCGACGCGGCGCAGATGCCTGCAACCGCCCTTGTTCACGCTCGACAGCGGTTGGCGTACGGAAGTGATGCTGGCTGCGTCCACCGAGAGATAGGGCACGACAACCACTACCGCATGGGAGCCGTCTCGCTCGCCTTGGATGCCGATCCGCTCTGCCTTAGCGACAAACGACACCGGCGTGCCCATGGCCGCTCGAAAATACGCGTTTACGGAAGCTATGCAAAAATCTTTCGACCCGTAAACGTATGACCAAAGCCATGAGTGACACGCTGCAGGAACAGCATGCAGCGGCAGATCATGCAATGCGCAACTGGACCTTCGAGAGGCAAGGTCCGGTCCGGATCGGTTCCGATGCGCACATGCAGATGTTCTGCCGCATGCTGCTCGACACACACAATCCGTACAAGCCGGCAGTAATCGACTGGCCGGCGCTCACGCCCGCCGAGCTCAAACGGCTCACGTCGCTGCCGATCTGGGACATCGCGGTGCAGACCGAAGGCCGCGCATCGATCCGCGTGGCCACCTATGCGGCGACGATCGGCGATCCGCTGCTGCGCCGCGCACTCGAGATGGACGGCGGCGAGGAAGGGCGCCACAAGGTCGTGCTGTCGAAGCTCGTCGAGGCATACGGCATCCGGCTCGCCCCCGAGCCGGCCTACCCGGCGCCGAAAGATCCCGAGTGGTGGTGGATCGTCACGGGCTTCAGCGAATGCATCGACAGCTTCTTCGCGTTCGGCCTGTTCCGTTCCGCGCAGCGCTCCGGCTATTTCCCGCCCGAACTCGTCGACACCTTCGAGCCCGTGATCCAGGAAGAAGGCCGCCATATCCTGTTCTTCGTGAACTGGTACGCGTGGTACTGGCGTTCGCTCCCGTGGTGGCGCCGGCCGTGGTTCTTCGCGCGGGTCGCGGCCGTGTGGGTGCATTTGATCCGGGAGCGCATCGGCATCGCGCGCGGCATCGATTCCGACGGCGTCGCGCGTGACGCGAACTTCCCGGCGACCGGCACCGCCGATATCGGCGATGCGCTCAACCCGCGCGAGCTGATCGAACTGTGTCTCGCCGAGAACGACCGGCGGATGGCCGGCTACGACAAGCGCCTGCTGCGCCCGATGTTTGTGCCGCGCATGGCGCGGCTTGCGCTGCGGTTTCTCAAGAAGTAAAGGCCACCGCGCCGGGCGGAAGTCCGGTTGGCCCGGTTGTCCGGTCGGGCAACCGGGCAACGCCTTCGTCGACGCTCAAAACCTCGGGCCGCCGAATTCAACCGGGATCCGGGCGTCGGCAACGGCATCGCCAGCATCCGGCCGTGCAGCAAGCGATACGCGACGATCGACGCATCCGTCCCGTTCGGTGGCCCGCGCCCGGGTCGCGTTCGAACTTCGCTGCGCGGTCGTTGCACTTCCATGGCGAGCCGCGTTACTGGGCTACCCCGTCCGCCGTCCGCTCGAGGCCGCCCCATCGCATCCGGTGTGGAACCTTGCCGACTGCAGAGCCCTGCCGGATGTGGCGCGCCGGACACACTCACTCCCGCCCTTTTTTCTTCGGCGCTTGGGCGCACGCGGACAAATTGTCACACCCAGGATTTGACGATTCGGGGACATGGCCGACGGCACCGGACAGCCTCTTTAACAACCTGTCGCCGCCAGACGCACCATCGACGCAGATCACGCCTGCCTGACGGATTTGCCCCGTCGCTGAACCCCATTCGATTGTCACAGTCGCGGAAATAGTCAATAGGACAAATTCGAAAGGTGAATGCTGACGATCCGATCCACCGCGTTGTAGCACTTTTTTACAAATTCGACGCACCGACCGGCCCGAAACGCCCGTCACTCGGGCTATCGCAGCGGACCGGACGCGCAAATCAGCACAGCCCGACGTTCGACATTTCAAATTAAATTGATTTAAAGATAATCCGAAAAATCAATTAAAAGCCAACAAATAAATATTCAATTAACAAGTTAACAAGATGGGGGTCGCATTATCCAACCTAACACCAAGAAACATTACAATCTCGAAACTTCCACCCACTCCGCAAACGTTTGCTATTTCATTTGTCTTACAATTCGGCGATTCTGTTGTGTTACCCACCGCACAAAACAAACATAACACCATGATTTTTATACGAAAAATCATGAAAGGCGCCGCAGTTCAAAACCATTCACTAAACATTCTTACGTCTTACAAATACATTCTGAGTCAATGCATCAAAACACGACCCATTAACCATCCTTTAACTTTCCAAACGCTCTATTTATCACTTTTTATCAATCTGAAAAATCCGCCTCCAATAAACTCCGCCCATCAATTTTGAGATTCGCGCGAGCGCACGGAGTATTCCTCTAACAAAAGAGACCGGTGTGTGGCGTGCATATTTGGAGGTAGCTGGACATGAACCGCACATACCGCTCGATCTGGAACGAATCCCTCGGCGCGTGGGTTGCTGCATCGGAACACGACTCGGCACGGGGCAAGCCAAACAAGTCGGCCGTCGTGAAGGCCGTCGCGGCCGCGATCATGGTCGCCGGGGCGGCCGGCGGCAACGTCGCCTACGCGCAGTGCTCGACATCCGGCTATAGCGCCGGGGGCGGCAATTCGACCAGCTCGACGTCGATCGCCATCGGCTCCGGCTCCTTCGGCTCGTGCGTGCCGGGCCAAAGCCCGACCGCCTCCGCCGGCGGCGCGATTGCTATCGGCGCGAACTCACCGACCAACACGGTCGCCAGCGGGTCCAACTCGACGGCATTCGGTACGGGGTCATCGGCCACCAACACCGCATCGTCCGCATTCGGCCAAGGTACGTCGGCAACCGGTCAGTTCGCCACCGCCGTCGGCAGCGGCACGAAGGCAACCGGCAACTACGCCACCGCGATGGGTAGCACCAGCGCGGTCAACGGCATCCAGACACTCGCGTCCGGCGCCGGCTCGACGGCGATCGGCAGCAACTCCACCGCTGGCGCGCAGGCGACCGCACAGGATTCGATCTCGATCGGCGGCCAATCGTCGGTCACCTCGAGCGCAACGTCCGGCATCGCGATCGGCCGCGGTGCGACGACGAACGGCGCATACGGCATCGCTCAGGGCGATGGCGTCGTTTCCGGTGCAACCGGCCAGAACGTCGCCATCGGCTCGTCGGGCACGACCGCCGACAGCGGTTCCGCGACGGGCGGCGCCGTGGCGATCGGTCGTTCGCAGACGGCCAGCGGCGACGGCGCGGTCGCGCTCGGCACCAGCAACTCGGCAAGCGGCACGGGCGCGGTCACGCTCGGCAGCGGCAACTCGGCAAACGGCACCGGCGCGGTTGCATTGGGCAGCGCCAACAGCGTGACGGGGGCGGGTTCGGTCGGTATCGGCAGCAGCGCCAAGTCGACTTACGCGGGCTCGACCGCGATCGGCGCTTCGTCGTATGCGGGCGGCGCTTCGGCACCGGCTTCCGCTTACGGCAACGGCAGCTCCGCGACGGCGAACTATGCGACCGCGATCGGTGTCAATGCCAGCGCAGCTGGCGGCGGCAGCGTGGCGCTTGGCGTGGCCACCGCAAGTGCGCTCCAGAGCGTGGCGATCGGCCAGCAATCCACGGCTTCCCAGGCCGGAAACATTTCGATCGGTTCGTTTGCGACGGCCAGCGGCAACGGCAATGCGGTCGCGATGGGTTACCAGTCGACGGCTTCGGCCGGCAACGCGATGGCGCTCGGCTACCTGTCGACGGCCAACGTGGCCAATTCCGTTGCCCTTGGCAACAACTCGGCAACGATTGGTGCGGCGAACACGGCGACCGGCGGCACCGGTTCGGTCAGCTCCGCCACGATCGGCAGCCAGACGTTCGGCAACTTTGCCGGCGCAAGCGCTGCCAACGGCGTCGTCAGCGTCGGTACGGCGGGCAACGAGCGCCGCATCCAGAACGTGGCCGCTGGTCTCGTCACGTCGACCAGCACCGATGCGATCAACGGCAGCCAGCTCTACTCGGTAGCAAGCACGACGACGTCGAGCATCACGAGCCTGTCGACGTCGGCTTCGACCGGTTTGTCGTCGGCGAATAGCTCGATCACTTCGCTGTCGACTTCCACGTCGACGGGTCTGTCGTCGGCTACCAGCTCGATCGGTTCGTTGTCGACCGGCCTCTCGTCGACCAATAGCTCGGTCACGTCGCTGTCGACTTCCACGTCGACGGGTCTGTCGTCGGCTACCAGCTCGGTCGGCTCGCTGTCGACTGGCCTCTCGTCGACCAATAGCTCGGTCACTTCGCTGTCGACTTCCACGTCGACGGGTCTGTCGTCGGCTACCAGCTCGATCGGTTCGTTGTCGACTGGCCTCTCGTCGACCAATAGCTCGGTCACTTCGCTGTCGACTTCCACGTCGACGGGTTTGTCGTCGGCTACCAGCTCGATCGGTTCGTTGTCGACCGGCCTCTCGTCGACCAATAGCTCGGTCACTTCGCTGTCGACTTCCACGTCGACGGGTCTGTCGTCGGCCACCAGCTCGATCGGCTCGCTGTCGACTGGCCTCTCGTCGACCAATAGCTCGGTCACTTCGCTGTCGACTTCCACGTCGACGGGTTTGTCGTCGGCTACCAGCTCGATCGGTTCGTTGTCGACGGGTCTTTCGTCGACCAATAGCTCGGTCACCTCGCTGTCGACTTCCACGTCGACCGGTCTGTCGTCGGCCACCAGCTCGATCGGCTCGTTGTCGACGGGCCTTTCGTCGACCAATAGCTCGGTCACCTCGCTGTCGACTTCCACGTCGACGGGTCTGTCGTCGGCTACCAGCTCGATTGGCTCGTTGTCGACCGGCCTGAGCTCGACCAACAGCTCGGTCACGTCGCTGTCGACCTCCACCTCGACGGGTCTGTCGTCGGCTACCAGCTCGATTGGCTCGCTGTCGACCGGCCTCAGCTCAACCAACAGCTCGGTCACTTCGCTGTCGACTTCCACGTCGACGGGTTTGTCGTCGGCTACCAGCTCGATTGGTTCGTTGTCGACCGGCCTGAGCTCGACCAACAGCTCGGTCACGTCGCTGTCGACCTCCACGTCGACCGGCCTGAGCACGATCACGACCAAGACGAACAACCTGGGCACCAGCACGGCGGCGGCACTCGGCGGCGGGTCCACGTACGACCCGACGACCGGGACGGTTTCCGCGCCGGCGTACACGACCTATAACGCGAACGGCACGACGTCGACCGCCAACAGCGTCGGCTCGGCGATCAACAACATCAACAGCCAGGGCATCAAGTACTTCCACGCGAACTCGACAGGCGCCGACAGCACCGCGACCGGCACCGACGCTGTCGCCATCGGCACCGGCGCCGTCGCCGGCACGAACAACTCCGTCGCACTCGGCGCCAACTCGGCGACGGCCGCGGCCAACCCCACGAGCAGCGCAACCGTCAACGGCGTTACGTTCAGCGGATTTGCCGGCGCCACGCCGGTCGGCACCGTCAGCGTCGGCGACCTCAACAAAGAACGGCAGATCACCAACGTCGCCGCCGGTCGGGTGACCGGGACCAGTACCGACGCGATCAACGGTAGCCAGCTCTATTCGGTCGCCCAAGCGGTTGGTAGCGCGACCAGCGCCATTTCATCGCTGTCGACTTCGACCTCGACGGGTCTGTCATCGGCCAACAGCTCGATCGGCTCGCTCTCGACCGGCCTCTCGTCGACCAATAGCTCCGTCACGTCGCTGTCGACCTCGACCTCGACGGGTCTGTCGTCGGCTACCAGCTCGATCACCTCGCTGTCCACGTCGACCTCGACGGGCCTGTCGTCGGCTACCAGCTCGATCGGCTCGTTGTCGACGGGCCTTTCGTCGACCAATAGCTCCGTCACTTCGCTGTCGACCTCGACCTCGACGGGTCTGTCGTCGGCCAACAGCTCGATCACCTCGCTGTCCACGTCGACCTCGACTGGCCTGTCGTCGGCTACCAGCTCGATCGGCTCGTTGTCGACGGGCCTTTCGTCGACCAATAGCTCGGTCACCTCGCTGTCGACCTCGACCTCGACGGGTCTGTCGTCGGCTACCAGCTCGATCACGTCGCTGTCCACGTCGACCTCGACGGGTCTGTCGTCGGCCAACAGCTCGATCACGTCGCTCTCGACCGGTCTCTCGTCGACCAATAGCTCGGTCACTTCGCTGTCGACCTCGACTTCGACGGGCCTGTCGTCGGCTAACAGCTCGATCACCTCGCTGTCCACGTCGACCTCGACGGGTCTCTCGTCGGCTAACAGCTCGATCACGTCGCTCTCGACTTCGACTTCGACCGGCCTCTCGTCGGCTACCAGCTCGATTGGCTCGTTGTCGACCGGCCTTTCGTCGACCAATAGCTCGGTCACTTCGCTGTCGACCTCGACCTCGACCGGCCTGTCCTCGGCGAATAGCTCGATCACCTCGCTGTCGACGTCGACTTCGACGGGTCTCTCGTCGGCTAACAGCTCGATCACGTCGTTGTCCACCTCGACTTCGACGGGCCTGTCGTCGGCTAACAGCTCGATCACCTCGCTGTCCACGTCGACCTCGACGGGTCTCTCGTCGGCTAACAGCTCGATCACGTCGCTCTCGACTTCGACTTCGACCGGCCTCTCGTCGGCTACCAGCTCGATTGGCTCGTTGTCGACCGGCCTTTCGTCGACCAATAGCTCGGTCACTTCGCTGTCGACCTCGACCTCGACCGGCCTGTCCTCGGCGAATAGCTCGATCACCTCGCTGTCGACGTCGACTTCGACGGGTCTCTCGTCGGCTAACAGCTCGATCACGTCGCTGTCCACCTCGACTTCGACGGGCCTGTCGTCGGCCAACAGCTCGATCGGCTCGCTCTCGACCGGTCTCTCGTCGACCAATAGCTCGGTCACCTCGCTGTCGACCTCCACGTCGACGGGTCTGTCGTCGGCCAACAGCTCGATCACGTCGCTGTCCACCTCGACTTCGACGGGCCTGTCGTCAGCCAACAGCTCGATCGGCTCGCTCTCGACCGGTCTCTCGTCGACCAATAGCTCGGTCACCTCGCTGTCCACCTCGACTTCGACGGGTCTGTCGTCGGCCAACAGCTCGATCACGTCGTTGTCGACCTCGACCTCGACCGGCCTGTCGTCCGCTAACAGCTCGATCACCTCGCTGTCCACCTCGACTTCGACGGGCCTGTCGTCGGCCAATAGCTCGATCACGTCGTTGTCGACTTCCACGTCGACCGGCCTCTCGTCGGCTACCAGCTCAATCGGTTCGCTGTCCACGGGCCTCAGCTCGACGGATAGTTCGGTGACATCGCTGTCGACTTCCACGTCGACCGGCCTCTCGTCGGCGACCAGCTCGATCGGTTCGTTGTCCACGGGTCTCAGCTCGACGAATAGTTCGGTGACGTCGCTGTCGACCTCGACCTCGACGGGCCTCTCGTCGGCTACCAGCTCGATCGGTTCGCTGTCCACGGGCCTCAGCTCGACGGATAGTTCGGTGACGTCGTTGTCGACTTCCACGTCGACCGGCCTCTCGTCGGCTACCAGCTCGATCGGTTCGCTGTCCACGGGCCTCAGCTCGACGAATAGTTCGGTGACTTCGCTGTCGACCTCGACCTCGACGGGTCTCTCGTCGGCAAACAGCTCGATCACGTCGCTGTCCACGTCGACCTCGACGGGCCTGTCGTCGGCTAACAGCTCGATCGGCTCGCTCTCGACCGGTCTCTCGTCGACCAATAGCTCGGTCACGTCGCTGTCGACCTCGACCTCAACGGGGCTGTCGTCGGCCAACAGCTCGATCACCTCGTTGTCGACCTCGACCTCGACGGGCCTGTCTTCGGCCAACAGCTCGATCACGTCGCTGTCCACGTCGACCTCGACGGGCCTGTCGTCGGCCAACAGCTCGATCACGTCGCTGTCCACGTCGACCTCGACGGGTCTGTCGTCGGCCAACAGCTCGATCACGTCGCTGTCGACCTCGACGTCGACGGGCCTGTCTTCGGCTAACAGCTCGATCACCTCGCTGTCGACTTCGACCTCGACGGGCCTGTCTTCGGCCAACAGCTCGATCACGTCGCTGTCCACGTCGACCTCGACGGGGCTGTCCTCAGCTAACAGCTCGATCACGTCGCTCTCGACTTCGACCTCGACGGGCCTGTCGTCGGCCAACAGCTCGATCACCTCGCTCTCGACGTCGACCTCGACGGGCCTGTCGTCGGCCAACAGCTCGATCACGTCGCTGTCGACTTCCACGTCGACCGGCTTGTCGTCTGCCAACAGCTCGATCGGTTCGCTGTCCACGGGCCTCAGCTCGACGGATAGTTCGGTGACGTCGCTGTCGACCTCGACCTCGACCGGCCTCTCGTCTGCCAACAGCTCGATCGGTTCGCTGTCCACGGGCCTGAGCTCGACGGATAGTTCGGTGACGTCGTTGTCGACCTCCACGTCGACCGGCCTCTCGTCGGCAACCAGCTCGATCGGTTCGCTGTCCACGGGTCTCAGCTCGACGAATAGTTCGGTGACTTCGCTGTCGACTTCGACCTCGACCGGTCTCTCTTCGGCGAACAGCTCGATCACTTCGCTGTCGACTTCGACCTCGACCGGCCTCTCGTCGGCCAACAGCTCGATCGGTTCGCTGTCCACGGGCCTCAGCTCGACGAACAGTTCGGTGACTTCGCTGTCGACCTCGACCTCGACGGGTCTCTCGTCGGCCAACAGCTCGATCACCTCGCTGTCGACCTCGACGTCGACGGGCCTGTCTTCGGCCAACAGCTCGATCACCTCGCTGTCGACTTCGACCTCGACGGGCATCAACTCGCTGTCCACCGGCCTGAGCAGCACGAACAGCACGATCCTGTCGCTGTCCACGTCGACGTCGACCGGCATCGGCTCGCTGTCCACCGGCCTGAGCAGCACGAACAGCTCGGTGTCGTCGCTGTCGACCTCGACCTCGACCGCGATCAATGACGCGAAAACGCACTACTACAGCGTCAACGACAACGGCGTGCAGCAAGCCAACTACGACAACAAGGGCGCGACGGGCATCAACGCCCTCGCAGCCGGCGTGAACGCTAGCGCGGCAGGCAACAGCAGCGTGGCAGTCGGCGACGGTTCGAACGCGCAGTCGGCAGGCGCGGTCGCCATCGGCCAGAACGCATCGGCAACGGGCGGCAAGGCCGTGTCGATCGGCTCCGGCAACACGGCAACCGGCGACGGCGCGGTCGCGATCGGCGACCCGAGCATCGCTACGGGTACCGGCGCGGTGGCGATGGGCGCGAACGACACGGCGACCGGCAACGGCGCAGTGGCGCTCGGCAACGCGAACACGGCCAACGGCGCGAGCGCACTTGCACTCGGCAGCTCGAACCAGGCCACCGCGGACAACACGATCGCGCTCGGCAACCAGGCCACGGCAAGCGCCACCGGCGCGCAAGCGTACGGCTCGGCAGCGCAGGCAACCGCGGCCGACGCACTGGCCTTCGGCACGAACGCACAGGCCAACGTCGCCAACTCGATCGCACTCGGCGCGAACTCGGTCACGAGCGCCGCGAACCCGACGTCGAGCGCCACGATCGGCGGCGTCACGTACCCGTTCGCAGGCGGCTCGCCGGTCGGCGTGGTGAGCGTCGGCGCACCGGGGGCGGAACGCCAGATCACGAACGTCGCCGCGGGCCGGATCTCGGCCAGCAGCACGGACGCGATCAACGGCAGCCAGCTCAACGCGACGAACAACGCGATCAACACGCTGTCGACGTCGACCGCGTCGAACGTCGCATCGCTGTCCACGGGCATCAACTCGCTGTCCACCGGCCTGAGCGCGACGAACAGCAACGTGGCCTCGCTGTCCACGTCGACCTCGACCGCGATCAACTCGCTGTCGACGGGCCTGAGCACGACGAACAGCAACGTCAACTCGCTGTCGACGTCGACCTCGACGGGCATCGGTTCGCTGTCCACCGGCCTGAGCACGACGAACAGCAACGTGGCCTCGCTGTCGACCGGCGTGACGAACATCAACAACCAGTTGAACCAGTTGTCGACGACACTCAACAACAACACGACGCGTGCGGCGAACAACAACGGCGTGGCGGCCGACATGAATGGCACCGGCACCGACCACCCGACCGTCACCGCCGGCTCGAACTCGGTGGCGATCGGCGCGAATTCGACGGACGGCGGCCGCTCGAACGTGGTGTCGGTCGGTAGCGACACGCAGCAGCGCCAGATCACGAACGTCGCGCCGGGTACGCAAGGCACCGACGCGGTGAACGTGAACCAGCTGACGCAGGTGCAGACGACGCTGTCGACGGCACTGTCGGGCCAGCAGGCGCAGATCAACTCGCTGGGTTCGCAACTGCAGCAGACCGACCAGATGGCGAAGCAGGGTATCGCGGCCGTCGGCGCGATGGCATCGATCCCGCAGCTCGATCGCGATGCCAACTTCGGGATGGGCGTGGGTACGTCGACCTTCCTCGGCCAGAAGGCGATGGCGGTCAACATGCAGGCTCGCATCACGGAGAACCTGAAGGCGTCGATCAACGGCGGCTTCAGCGGCGGTCAGAAGGTGATCGGCGCCGGCATGCTGTACCAGTGGAAGTAACGCGTCGCGCCGCCAGGCCGCCCGGCACGCCAGCCGGACGGCCCGCGGCGGCCCCGACGGCCGGACGAGCCCGCCGCGCCACCCGCGGCGGGCTTCAGTCAACCCAAGCATTGAGGATGTAACCGTGAACAAACTCGCTCTTGCGCTCGCACTCTCCGCAACGGCCCTCGCCGCGTGCTCCACCGCATCCGGCCCGACCTTCAGCGCCTCCGAACTGCAGCCGCGCGACGGCGTGCGCACCTTCCAGGTGGACTGCCACGGCCTGCTGTCGGGCCCGGAGACCTGCATGAAGGCCGCCCGCAAGATTTGCGGCGAAGAGCCCGTGCGCGCCGTCGACTCGGCCCGCGCGCTGCGCGACAAATCGGATCCCGCGACGCTCGTGTTCCAGTGCGGCGCCGCACCGGCCGAGGCGGCTTCGGCCCCGGCCGCCGCGCCGGCGGCTGCCACCGTCGAACAGGTGAACCTGTCGGGCGACGCGCTGTTCGCGACCGACCACGCGACGCTCGCCCCGACCGCGCGCGAATCGCTCGACCGGTTGCTGAGCGAGCGCGCCGACCATACGTACTCGCAGGTGAGCGTCACCGGCTTTACGGACTCGGTGGGCAGCGACGACTACAACCTCGCGCTGTCGAAGCGCCGCGCCGAATCCGTCGCGGCGTACCTGAAGGCGCACGGCCTGAAGACCGACTCGCTGACGGTCACGGGTCGCGGCAAGGCCGATCCGGTCGCGTCCAACGCGACGCCGGAAGGCCGCGCCAGCAACCGCCGCGTCGAAATCCGCCTGCAGCACTGAGCGGGCCGCCGCCGCGCGCGGCGCCCCGGTCCGGCCGGCCGCCGGCCCCGCACCCGACCTCCGCCGGACCACCCCGGGCGCCGCTTCGCCGGTGCCCGTTTCCGTTGGCCGGCGGCTATGTCAAAGTTCGTCACGTCCCGCCAAAACCGGTGGTTTCCGTGCCACAATCGCCGCAGACAGTCGCCGGGGCAGCCTGCCCGAATCGCACGCCGTGCCAGGCGTGCCCGACGACACGCCGGATACCGGCTGCCGCCCTCGCGAACCAGGTCGCCCGATTCGCCCGCCGCGGCGCACCGGCGCACATGCAACCATGACGATCCACGGCGCGCCGCTTCCGGGCCAGACGCTCGACGCGATACCCGGACGCACGACGCCGCAGAGGAAACCAACCGGTGACGGACATCAATGAGGCCGCCTCGGGCGGCACCCGCAAGCAACGGCCGGCAGTCGGCATCTCGCTGTTTGCGCGCGACGGCCAGGCGATCTGGGAAAACGGCATACACCAGAACATCGCGTTCCTCGCGATGATGCTCAAGCGCTCGGATCGCGTCGGCCCCGTCTACTTCCTGAACGGCGGCGACGCCAGCGCGCTGCCGGCCGGCCTCGAACTCGACGGCCTCGACATCCCGCTCGTGAAGCCCTCCGACGTCACGCACGAACTCGACGTCGTGATCGAAATGGGCGCGCAGTTGCCGGTGGAATGGCTCAGGCACATGAAGGCGCTCGGCAAGAAAATCGCCGCGTTCTTCTGCGGGCACGTGTATGCCGGCCTGTGCGAAACGCCGATCTTCGGCAAACCGTCCGGGCACATCTTCAACGGCGCGCCGTTCGACGAAGTGTGGCTGCTGCCGCAATACGACAAGACGGCCGCGCCGATGCTGCAGACCATCCTGCGCGCGCCCGTCCACCTGATGCCGCACATCTGGTCGCCGTACTTCCTCGATCGCCGCGTCGCCGCGCTCGCCGCGGAAGGCGCGACGTTCGGCTATCGGCCGGGCCGCCGCCCGTGGCACCTGGCGACGCTCGAACCGAACATCTCGGTCGCCAAGTCCTGCCACTACCCGATGCTCGCGTGCGACGAGTTCTACCGCACGCGCCCGGACGCGGTCCAGCACATGTTCGTCGTGAACTCGTTGCACATGAAGGAGCATCCGACCTTCGTGCACTTCGCGAACAGCCTCGACCTCGTGCGCCAGCACAAGGCGACCTTCGAGCCGCGCCTCGACCTGCCGGGCTTCATGGCGCGCCATGCGGACGCGGTCGTTTCGCACCACTGGGAAAACGGGCAGAACTACCTGTATTACGACGTGCTGTACGGCGGCTACCCGCTGATCCACAACTCGACGCTGATCGGCGACGCCGGCTATTACTACCCGGACTTCGATTCCGCGGCAGGCGGCCGTGCGCTGCTCGAGGCCTGGCTGCATCACGACGAACGCCTCGACGACTACCGCGCGAAGGCCGGCCGGCTGCTGCAGTCGGTCTCGCTCGAAAACCCCGCGAACCTCGACGCGTTCGTCTCGCGTCTGGTCGCCTGAACCGGAGCATACGCATGTCGGACTCCAATGCCCGTCAAGCGCCCGGCGAGGGCAAGCGTCTCGTCGTCGGCGTATCGCTGTTCGTGCGCGGCGCCGGCCAGTCGCTGTGGGAAAACGGCATTTTCCAGAACTGCCTGCTGCTGATCCTGCTGCTGCGCCAGTCGCCGCTTGTCGCGGAAGCCGTGATGGTGAACGGCGGCGAACAGGTCGCCGATCCGCAGATGATGCTCGGCGAATGGGACGTGCCGCTGCTGTCGATGGACGAAGCGCTGCAGCGCTGCGACGTGCTGATCGAAATGAGCGCGCAGTTCGGCGCCGACTACCTGCGCGCGTTCCGCGAGCGCGGCGGCAAGGTCGTCACGATGCGGGTCGGCAACGACTACGTGATCGACATCGAACGCGCGATGTTCGACAAGCCGTCGGGTTTCCTGTTCTCGGGCGCGCCGTACGACGCCGTGTGGACGATCCCCGAATTCGAGCGCACGTGCCTGCACTATTACCAGACGGGCCTGCGCGCGCCCGTCACGATCGTCCCGCACATCTGGCACCCGATGCTGTTCGACAAGGCGCGCGCGACGCTCGGCGCCGGGCTGTCGTTCGGCTATGAGCCCGGCAAGCCGCGCTGGCGCGTGACGATGTTCGAGCCGAACATCTGCATGGTGAAGACGAGCGTCATCCCGATGCTGGTGGCCGAGGAAGCGTATCGCGCGAAGCCTGATTTCCTCGAGTTCGTGCGCGTGTGCAACACGCTGCACCTGAAGGAACATGCGACGTTCGTCCACTTCGCGAAGAGCCTCGACATCGTGAACCACGGGATCACGACGTTCGAAAGCCGCTATGCGGTGTACGAGTTCATGGCCGCGTACGGCGATGCGGTGGTGTCGCACACGTGGGAAAACGCGCAGAACTACCTGTACTACGAGCTGCTGTACGGCGACTATCCGCTGATCCACAACTCGCCGTTCCTCGGCAAGGCCGGGTATTTCTATCCGGACTTCGACTGCCAGGCCGGCGGCCGCGCGCTGCTGAAGGCGTTTGCCGAACATGATGCCAACCTCGAGGCGTACCGCGAGCAGTCGAGGCACGTGCTCAGCGCCGTCAGCATCTACAACCCCGAGAACGTCGCCGCCTATACGGACGCGATCGCCACCCTCTATCGCGACGCGTGACGCGCCGCCCTTTCCGGACTCCGACATGAATGCACGCACGCCCCTCACCCGCGCCAAATGGCTGATCGGCTTCGCCGCCGCTTCGATCGCGATCGGCGCGCACGCGCAATCGACCGGCCCGTCGGCCGACACGCTGCTCAGCGACTCGGCCGCGGTGCTCAAGCAGCTCGACGCCGGTCAGTTCGGCGCGGTGTGGACCGACGCCGCCCCGTTCGTGAAGGCGCGCATCAAGCAGGACCAGTTCGTCGCCGACACGCAGCGGGCGCGCCAGGGCGTCGGCCCGGTCAGCCACCGCGAGTGGACGCAGATCACGCGTATCCACTCCGTGAATGCCTCGACGACACCCGACGGTTTCTACGCGAACGTCGCGTACACCACGACGCTGGCGAATGGCGAAACCATGTTCGAGAAGCTGAGCTTTCGTCTCGACGACGGCCAGTGGCACCTGACCGGCTACGTACCGTACAAGTCGCCGAGCGGCACGCCGTAATCCGCGCATCGTCCGCACCACGGAGCACCTGATGAAACTCAATGTCGCGATAACGATGAACGTGCAACGCGACGCGACGCAGTCGATCTGGTACAACGGCGCGAATCAGCACTGCGTGTTCCTGTACATGCTGCTGAAGCAGTCGCCGCTGATCGGCGAGGTCTGGCTCGCGCACGACGACGGCATCACCGACTATCCGCAAGCGCTGATGATGGACGCGTTCGGCGACGCGCTGCGGCCGCTGTCGGCCGTCGTCCACCAGACCGACCTGCTGATCGAAATGAATGCGTTCGTCGATCAGACCCACACGGATGCCGTGCGCCGGCGCGGCGGCAAGTGCGTGTCGTACCGCTTCGGCAACGACTACGTGATCGCGGTCGAGACGATCAACTTCGAGAAGAATCAGTGGCGGCCGAACCCGAACCGCGTGCAGTTCGACGAGATCTGGACCAACCCGCAGCACATGCACACGTGCGCGGCATATTTCCAGGCCGTCTATCGCGCGCCGGTAATCGAGCTGCCGCACATCTGGTCGCCGTATTTCATCGAGCGCAGCCTCGACGCCGATCCTGAACTGAAGGCGCGCTTCGGCTATCGCAACCACGGCACCGCGAAGCGCATCGCGTTCTTCGAGCCGAACCTGAACGTCGTGAAGAGCTCGATCGTGCCGATGCTCGCCGCGAACGCGTGCTATGTCGAGCATCCGGAGCTCGTCGAGCACGTGTTCATGACCAACACGTTCGACAAGAAGGAAAACGTCGCCTTCAAGCATCTCGCGCTCGGGCTCGAGATGGTGCGCGACGGCAAGGCAACCGCCGACGTGCGCGCACCGTTCGTCGCGTGGGCCGCGCATCACACCGACATCGTCGTGTCCCATCACTGGGAAAACGGTCTCAACTACCTGCTGTACGACGCGCTGTACGGCAACTACCCGCTCGTGCACAACTCGCCGTTCCTGCGCGACGTCGGCTACTACTACCCGGACTTCGAGATCTTCGATGCGGCGCGTGCGATCGCGACCGCCGCGCAGACGCATGACGGGCGGCTCGACGACTACGCGGCCGCGGCCCGCCGCTGCCTGCATCACGTCGACACGCTCGCCGAGCACAACGTCCACGCGTATTCCGCGCAGATCCGGCAGCTGTTCGACGGCCGCGCGCTCGGCTGACCTCATTCGTCCACGCTACCTACCGTCCATGAATCAGACCGTCCGCAATTTCGTCGTGATCGATTCGATTCACGGTCCGTTCGTCATCAACCGGCACTGCGCATATCAAGCCGAGGCGCTGATCAAGACCGGACGGCCGCACATCCAGCACGAGCTCGACGCGATCCTGCAGGTGATCGACCAGTTGCCGGACGATGCGATCGCTGTGGACGGCGGCGCGAATGCAGGGCTCGTGTGCGTGCCGATCGCGCACCGGCTGCGCGCGCGCGGCGGCCGCGTGTATGCATTCGAGCCGCAGCGCACGCTGTTTCATGCGCTCGGCGGCACCGTCGCGCTCAACCAGCTCGACAACCTCCATCTGCTGAACATGGGTGTCGGGGGCGTCAACGGCACGATGAAAGTGCCCGACGTCGATTACGGGCAGGCCGCCGACTTCGGCCAGGTCTCGCTCGTCGACGCGCGCACGGAAGGCGGCACGCCGACGCCGGTCGTCACGCTCGATTCGCTCGGCCTGCCACGACTGGATTTCCTGAAGCTCGACGTCGAAGGGATGGAGATCGACGCGCTGCGCGGCGCGCGCCGGCTGATCGAGACGCACCTTCCGTGGTGCTGGGTCGAATACTGGAAAGTCGGCGAGGCGCCGATCATCGCCACCTTTGCCGGCCTCGACTACACGTTCTACCGGGTCGACCCGCTGAACCTGCTTTGCGTGCCGAACCCGCGCTGGGATCCGCAGCGGCTGACCATCGCGATCGAGCAGGTCACGATCGAAGCGACGGCCGATGACGACACGCACCACCCGCCAGCGACCGCCGCCGACACCGACGCGCCCGAAACGAACTGGAACCGCGCGCTCGACCACGAGTCGCGCTGCGAGTGGGGGCATGCCATTGCCCGCTGGCAGCGCGCGCTCGGCCGCGGGCTCGACGACGATGCGATCGCACTGCAACTCGCGTCGTGCTACGGCTTCGCCGGTGCGCCCGATGCCGGGCTGGCGGCGCTCGAACGCTTCGGCGATCCCGCCGCGCTCCCCGACGCGGCGCGCGGCCGCATCGAGCTGGCCCGTTCGGCGCTGCTGCTGCGCGCCGGCCGGCGCGACGAGGCCGCCCGTGCCACCATCTCCAGCGAAAACGTGCTGACGGCCGCGCAGTTCGGGCTGCCGACGGAGCGGCTCTACCAGGGCCAGCCGCTGCAAGGCAAGCGGCTGCTGGTGCTCAGCTACGGCGGCGTCGGCGACCAGCTCCAGTACGCGCGCTACCTGGGCGCACTCGACACGCTCGGCTGCACGAGCGTGACCGTCGTCGTGCCGGACGCGCTGACCGGCCTGCTGCGTCACACGTTCCCGCACCTCGAATTCATCGGTGCGCACGGCGCGTGGGTCGACACGTCGCAGATCGCGCACGACTACTGGTGTTCGTTCCTGGTGCTCGCTGCGCAGTTCGGCTACGCACCGGCGCCCAAAGGATCGGCGGCCGCGTACCTGTCGTGCCCGCCCGAGCGCGCGGCCGCGTGGCGCGAGCGCGTGGAGCGCGACGGCCATCCCGCCGGCACGCGCCGCATCGGGCTCAACTGGCGCGGTCGCGACGAAAGCGACGCGCGCTTCCATCGCGCGGCCAGCCTGCGCGACCTCGCGCCGTTGACGCGGATGCATGGCCACGCCGCGTACTGCATCAACCGCGACCTGTCCGCGCAGTCCGAGCAATCGGACCTGCCGGTGACGTTCCCGCACCAGGCGATCGGCGATTTCAGCGACCTGGCGGGGCTGATGCTGGCGCTGGATGCCGTGGTGACCACCTGCACCGCGCACATCCATCTCGCCGGCGCGCTCGGCGTGCCGGCCGTGCTGCTGCTCAGCCCGAAAGCCGACGCGCGCTGGGAAACCGGCTCGCGCACCGCGCTCTATCCGGGCATCCGGATCGTGCGCGCCGCACGCGTCGGGCAATGGGACGACGCGGTCGACCGCGCGATGGCGTTCGTGCTCGGCGGATTCGGGAAGGATTGATCGACGGGATGCGGATCGGGGCCGCGGCGTGCGGATGATGTCGACGCGGGCCGTGCGTCTCGCGCGGTGGCCCGTGACGGGCGTGAACAGGCGCTAGACCAGTACCCGATCGCCGCTCTGCGCGGCGAACGTACGGCCATGCCGCCGCCCCATCCGCGCGAGCACCGCGAAGCAACGCGCCACCGGCCGGCTGGCGCCGCCGGACTGCTTGACGAGGCTGTCGGATACGCCACGCGCGATGGCCGAATCGTCGCCGCACGCGCCCGCGATGACGGCCGCGTAATAGTGCCGCGCCGCCAGCTCGCGGCCACCGGCGTCGAGCGGCGTCATTCGCTGAATCCGGCGCGCAATGGATTTCAGGCCGTCGAGGTACGGCGCGACGTCGATCGGCACATCGGTCGATTCGGCGCCCAGTTGCCACAGCATGTCGGCCAGCTCGGTGATCGCGACGAGGTCGCGCGCACCGGTCGCCTGCGTGCCCGTTCCGCCTCCGGCCTTCGTGCCTGCCATGCTCAACCCCTTTGCGATTCGTCCCGGCCACGCGCCGATCACGCCCGACATCGGCGTGCATCCGGCACGCCACCTCGCCTGTTCCCGCGCCGTCACGCGACGGCCGGCGACCGCCACGAAAAACGGATGCCCTGCGCCCAGGCGACGCCCGCATCCACGATGATCTGCCGGTCGACCTCGCTCTCCACGCCCTCGACGACGACGTGCCGCGCGCCTTCATGCGCGAACGCGATCAGCCGGCGGAACTGGTAACGCCCGATCGCGTTGCGCTTGATCAGCGACAGGATCGACCGGTCGAGCTTCACGATGTCGGGATTGCCGACCACCAGGTTGTTCAAAGCACTGAAGCCGACACCGAAATCGTCGATCGCGATGCGGCACCCGGCTTGCCGGAAGCGGTTCACGAACGAACGACCCGCGACAGGGTTCAGCGGCCCCGTCTCCGTGATCTCGACCACCAGGCGCGCCGCGACCGACGGCTCGCGCTCGAGCCGCCTGAAGATGGCCAGCCACGCGTCGTCGACCACCGCGCTCGCTGCCGCCACGTTGCAGCCGTAAACGGCAGCCGGATCGGCGCGCAGTGCGTCAATCGCCCGGCCGACCACGAGCCGGTCGAACCACCGCATCAGCCCGAGCGCCTCGAGGCGCGGCAGGAACGCGGCCGGCGGCAGCGCATCGCGCTCGCCCCACCGCAATCGCGCCAGGCACTCCTGATACAGCACACCGCCCGACAGGTCGGCCCGGCACACGGGCTCCTGCGCAAACCCGAGCCGGCTTTCCACGAAACTGCGTACCGACGCGAGGTCGGGATGATCGTCGGGGGCGCCGAACACGAGATCGATTTCGTCCCGATTCACTTCCCGATTCGCCTCCAGGCGAGCTTCGACCGCATTCATCCGGCGCTCCGGCAAATGGCGAGCCGCCGATCGCGGCTCGACCTCAAGAAACATGCGGAGCATGACGTGCTCCGCCGCCTACCCGGCCCATCCTGTTATGTCGATCTTTTCCGGGAGCGTACTTTTCGCTTCGGCGCGCCGTCAAATTCGATATTTTCAACGATATTCGGTTACCTGAAATACACCATGTACGCGCGATACCGACTGTGCGACAGGTCACACTAGCGCAAATTGCGGAACCCGACGCAGATGCTGTTTATTATCTTCTTCTAAACAATCTTTCCCGAATCAATTGTCCGGCAATTTACGGGCCACGAAATCGGGATATTCTCAATTGATCAGACCAATACCGGCCCGCGAAGTACTGCCCGCTTCCGCGGCCAAGCTCATCTCGGAGGCCTGTTGCGGAGGCCTTTCGCCCGATTTTCCTTTCGCTGAAAATCGGCCGCCGTGCGCCATTCGATCACTGCAGCATTCAATTTTCCCGTTTCAAACTAATTATTAAATTTATAAACGGAATCAAGTCGCCTCGAATCGATAATACCAAGTTAATTCATATGACGATTATCAATTGAACCATTTTTAACAATCTTAAATACTTGTTAACCTTTAAAATGATTTCCGACGGACTTCCCTCGGAGCCGTCAGATTCGTGCCTTCAAAACCGTCGAACCGTTCGGGTTCGGCGGTTTCTTTTTTAACGGCACCATTTCGTCAGACATTAGGGCGGGACAATCCCGATGGCGGGATTCGGCGCGACGGTGTGCGTCGCCCGAACGATCAGGCCTCATGCGGCCGATGCGCCGACCAGGTTCGCGAGCAGCGCATCGTATTCGGCGATGAGTGCCGGATTGGCCGACGTATAGCGGCGGAGGATCTCGCGCTGGCGCCGCGTGTACGCTTCCCAGTCGTCGTCGTGCGTATGCAGCGCGCGCAGCAGCACATCGGCGCCTTGCTGCACGTCGTTGTCCGGATAGTAGTAGCCGAGATCGGGCGCGAGGCTCGCGTTGTGCACGAGCGGATAGCCCTGCCAGCACACGTCGAAATAGAAATAGTTGAGCGGGTTCGACCATTGGTGCGACACGACGATATCGGTCAGGTCGGCCAGGAACAGCGGCGTATCGAAGCGCCCGACGAAGCTCGCCTTGCCCGCGCGCACGATGTCGAGGTAGTTCATCAGCATCACGAACTCCGGGCTGTCGTGTGCGAGATGGAGGGCATTCGTCACGTGCGTGAAGCAGATCGCATCGGGGTCTCGCCGATACGCTTCGTCGATGATCAGCATCGGATACACGCAGAACTTCACCACGTCGTGGTTCGGCTCCATCACCGTCAGCCGCTTGCCGGGCTCGCTGCGCGGCCGGTATTCACCGTGCTCGGGCAGCGGCGCGGCGCGCGCACTCAGGAACATCGGATCCCACACGAACGGCACGACGCGCCCCGGGCAGCGGCGCAGCGACTGCAGGAACGGCAGCGACGAAGGCGCGATCTGCGGAATCGCCCACACCTCGTCGTAGCCGCGGTTGATGAACAGCGAATCCCACAGCCGGCGGCCGAACAGCATCGACTCCATCACGTTGATGTACTCGACGCCGCAGCAGTAGCTGACGAGCTTCGCGCCGCGCGCCTTCAAATACGCCGTCTGCTCGCCGTTGACCTGCCCGCCGAGCTCGATCACCACGTCGAGCGAATCCTTCATGTCGTCGAACGTGCGCGTGTCGAACACGTTGCGATCCCACGGCAGCGCATCGGTGAGCGGCACGTCGGTGGTGTTGACCAGCGTCACGCGGTAGCCGTGCGGCGACGCCATCAGCAGCTTCGCGAGAAACAACGCGTTCTGCTTGATGCCGTTGATCCACAGGCTTTCGTCGGGGGCGCGCAGTCCGATCGTGATACCGATGCGCAGGCCGTTCAGGACAGGAGACGTCATCGTCGGCAGGATGGAAGGTTGGATGGGGAGGGAATGGACGCAGTGTAGCGCGCGATGCGCCGCCCGCGTCAAGCGGCGCGGCGGCGGCAAGCCGGCATTCTAGCGGAGCGCCCGCCCCATACTGTCAGGGATGGTCAGCGCGCGGGGCGGCCGCGCAATTCCGCCGGATCGCTGTGCGATACTCGTGCCACCCGACGCCAGTTGGCCGGATTGTTCGGGCATTCGAACGGGCGACAGACGGGCTTGCCGAGCCGCGATCAAAAGAAGGGCTGACGAAATGGAACACAATGCCGCGCAAGTCTTCCAGAAGATCCACGACGAAAAGGGCTGGCACTCGCAGGAAAGCGTGTCCGGGTGGGGATCGGAGCTGAAAAACACCGCGCAGATCATTCGCGAGCTGCCCGGGCTGCTGGGCCGCTACGGGGTGCGCTCCATGCTCGACGCGCCGTGCGGCGATTTCAACTGGATGCGCCATGTCAACCTCGACGGCATCGACTACATCGGCGCGGATATCGTGCAGACCCTCGTGACGGCCAACCAGGCGACGTGGACTTCGCCGAGCCGTCGTTTCGTGCATCTGGACCTGCTCCGGGATCCGTTGCCGGACGCCGACCTGATCCTGTGCCGCGACTGCCTGTTTCATTTTTCCCATGCGGACGTGTTCCGCGCCTTCGAGCGCTTCTCCGCAACGAAAGCGCGCTACCTGCTGACCACGACCTTCATCTACCGCAGCTATCCGCGCAACGCGAACATCGCGACCGGCCAGTGGACGCCCATCAACCTCGAGATGGCGCCGTTCGATCTCGATCCGCCGCTGACGCTGCTGGTCGAGGGCAGCAACGAATCCGTCATCTACGGGCCCGACATCGGCACGGTGCCGATGTCCGATCGCTGTCTCGGACTCTGGAGCATGGACAGCGTTCGCGAGCGGCTACGGCGACCGCTGCCGGACCTTCCGGGCGCGCAATGATCGTCATCAGCCACTTCGGCCAGGCCGCACCCGCGAGCCTCGAGAATCACCGGCAATACGCGCAGGCGCACGGCTATCGCCACGAAATCGTCGACGCCTCCGCGATGCCGCAGGCGCTGCCGTTGCGGCCGCTCCATCGCTACGAATCACTGCTCCATGTGCTGCGCGGCGCGCAGCCCGACGAACTCGTGCTGCTGCTCAGCGAAGATGCGGCGATCATCGAGCCCGTCGCGCTCGACCGCCTGATGAGCGGCCGAGACATGCTGTTCGTCGACGCGTTCGCGCCCCCATTGCCGCAGGTCGACGTGCAGATCTGGCGCAATACGGCGGCCGTGCGGGCGATCGTGATGCAGCTGGTGCAGCGCTGCAAGCTCGGCAGCGAACCGCGGCTGACCTCGGAGGCCGCGCTGTTCGCGGCGCTCGACACGCATCACTACATGACCCCGATCGACGGGCTGTATCCGGTCATGCCGACCAGCCCCGACCTCGATCCGATGTGGAGCCGCGAACCGACGTTCGCGATCAGCATCGACGACACGCCGCACGATCCCGAACGGAAAGGCACGACGCCCCGTTTCCGCGACACGCTCGTGGCATACATCAATCGATGCCAGGCCGCCGGCCGGCCGATGTTCTCGTTCGATCACGCCGCCGCCCATACGCCGGACGAAGCCGCCGAGCGCAGCACCTACAATCCTGGCAGCCCGATCGCGTTGATGACGCTCTACACGCCGAACATCGGCAGCTATGCGCGCGTCGCCGAACGGAATTTCCGGCGGTACTGCGACACGCACGGCTACACGCTCTACGTGCATCGCGACGTTCCGGCCGAGATCGGCCTGAACGCGACCGGCAACTGGTTCAAGCCGTGGCTGCTGCATGCGTACCTGCAGCATCACGAATGGGTCGTGTGGCTCGATGCCGACGTGCTGATCGCGGACCAGCAGAAAGCGCTGGCGCCGCTGCTCGAAGGGCGCGACTGGCTGCTCGCGCACGACCTCGGCCAGTGGGCGTTCAACTCGGGCGTGATGGCATTCCGGCGCACCGGGCGCAACGACGCGATGCTGCGCGACATGATGACGACGATCACCGCGCTGCACGACCGGTCGAGCGTCTATGCGAGCGACGGCGACCAGCTGCATTTCATTCGCGCGATGGAGCGCGACGGGCAATTGCACGGCGAAGGCGTGGCCGATCTCGTCAGCTTCAACACGCCCTGGCTGTTTCGCCGCGCGGACAGCTACATCGTGCATTACTACGGAATGTGGTCCGCGATGCGTGCGCTGATGATGGCGCACGACGACGGCGTGCTGGGCTGACGCAGAGGTTCGAAGCGGCACAACCCGCTGGATGACTACAAACAATTTCCCGAGCGACGGCGCTCATCGCGTGCCGGCAAGCCGCCGGCACGCACGGCCTACGGTCAGATCGCCGTAATCGTCGGCGCGACGGCGGCCGGATCGGTGAGGCTGGGCTTGCCGGTTTCGACGTGCCCCGCGATGCGGCGCGTCCATCCGGCGTTCCCCGCCACGGCGAACTGCAGGTCGTACCAGTGGCTGCTGCACGACAGATCCCAGCGCGCCTCGACGCGCTGCCCTGCCGGCACCGTCAGCGTGCGCGGTGCGCCACCGTACGCGACATCGGTGGCCGTGACCGTGAGCGTGCCGGTGCCCGCGTTGGCGATCGTCACGTACACGTCTCCGTTGGCCGTGTCGTAGCACGGCGTGATTTCAGGCTTCGCGCCGGCATCGGCCGCGGCCGACCCCGCGAAACGCCGGAAATAACCGTTCGGCCCCCACACGCTCACCAGGTAGTTGCCGTTCGCGTCGAGCGCCCACGTATCGGTCAGCTGCTTGCCCGCTTCGACCGTATAGCGGCGCGGCATCGCGGTCGCATCCCCCGTATAGACCCAGAAGTGCGCGCCCTGCGTGCCGGTATTCGCGAACGTCAGCGCGTAGCCCTGCGCCTGGAGCTGGCCGGTCACATGCAGTTCGTACGGCAGCGCGCGCGCCGGCCGCGTGCCGGGTTCCTGCGCGCTCACGACCTGCTGCGCGGTGCTGGCCGGCGCGGTCTGCGACGACGCACGCGAGCACTGCAGGTCCGCCTGCGCGACATACGCTTGCGTGCTCGGCAGGGTCGGCAGCGTGGCATCCGATTTCGAGAAGTCGAGCGCCGACGTCAGGTCGCCGCAGATCGCGCGGCGCCACGGCGAGATGTTCGTTTCCATCACGCCGAAGCGCTTCTCGATGAATTGCAGCACCGACGTGTGATCGAAGACCTGCGAGCAGACGAAGCCGCCCTTCGACCACGGCGAGACCACGAACATCGGCACGCGCGGGCCGAGGCCGTACGGCAGGTTGTCGGCCGTGTACGTGCCGGTCTGCGTCGAGGTCACGACGTTGTGCCGCTCGAGCGACACGTCCACCGTACTCATGCCGGAGCCCGGCAGCGTCGGCGCCGACGGCGGCACGACGTGATCGAAGAAGCCGTCGTTCTCGTCGTACATGACGAGCAGGACCGTCTTGCTCCAGACGTCCGGATTCGACGTCAGCGCATCGAGGATCGTCGACAGGTAGTACGCGCCGTACAGCGGCGTGAACTTCGGATGCTCCGAATACGCGGCCGGCGGCAGCAGCCACGATACCTGCGGCAGCGCGTTCGCCTGCACGTCGGCCTTCAGCTGCGTGATCGGGCGCGTGCTCATCCCGCGCGTCTGCAGCGACGAACCGGCCGGCGCATTCACGAAGTTGTCGAAGCACGCGAGCATGTTCGTGCCGTAGTTGCCGGTGAAGTTGTCGAACCCGGTGCCCTGCTGGTAGATCTGCCACGAGATACCTGCTTTCTCGAGGCGCTCCGGGTAGGTCGTCCAGCTGAAGGGCGGCAACTTGATCTTGTCGAACTGGTTGTCGATGTAGTCGGTGTTGTCGAGCAGCGGGCCGCCGCCCGTGCCGAGCGGGTCGACCATGCCCGTCATCAGGTACATGCGGTTCGGGTGCGTATTGCCCGGAATCGAGCAGAAGTAGTTGTCGCACACCGTAAACGCATCGGCGAGTGCATAGTGGAACGGAATGTCGTCGCGGACGTGGTAACCCATCGTCATGTTCGACTTCTGCACCGCCCATTGATCCGCGCGGCCGTTGTCGATCGCGCCGTGCGCCGTCGCCCACGTATGCGGCAGGCCGCCGATACATTGCGCGTTGACGCCCGGGTCGGTCGTGTCGTAGCGGAACGGCGCGATCACGCTCGTCTTGTCCTCCTGACGCGGCTGGAACCATACCGGCTTGCCGTTCGGCAGCGTGACAGGGAAGCGGTCGTTGTAGCCGCGCACGCCGCTCAGGTGACCGAGGTAGTGGTCGAACGAGCGGTTTTCCTGCATGAACACGACGATGTGCTGGACATCCTGGATCGTGCCCGTGACGGAATTCGGCTCGATCGCCAGCGCCTTGCGGATCGATTCGGGCAGCAGTGCGGTGGCGGCGGTCGCACCGGCGAGGCCGGCGGAGAACTTCAGAAAGTCGCGTCGCGAATGGATGGCCATGCTGGTTGCTCTTGATTGGATTTCTGGTGGAAACGGCCGGGATCAGGAAGCGGGCGAGGAAGCAGGTGCGGTGAATCCGGGCGGGCAGTGCATCTGCGCGGTGGCGACCACGCCGCCGCCGCAAGCGGCCTTCTGCTGTGCGACGGGTGCGGCGGGTGCCGTCACGTCGTCGTTGCAGGCGCCGAGGAGTGCGGTCAGCGCGATCAGACCAGCGACCGCGAAGGGCCGTAGGGCCGAGTTTCGCATAACGTCTCTCCGTGGAGGTGACGACGTGACCCAGGCGCGGGTGCGCACCGGTCATATCGACGGCGAGATGCTAATTTCAGCGTGTTACACGACGGTGTCGCGTCAAGAGGCGGGCGGCGTGCACGCAAATAGCGGCACGTGTCGGGGCGGAAGAGAGTGCGAAACGTAATGCAATAGAAAGATTCGCATTACTTCGTTTTGCCGTAGCGATCGAAGCAGGTCCGTCGCCATCCCGGTTGTGAAACGAATCGCGAAGCTTCCTTGACGGGCCGGCAACCGCAGCAGCCGGCCCGCATACGGTGAAACAGGCGGCGCTCAGCCTTCCGCCATCATCAGCAATTGCGCGCCATCCGAAACCTGGTCGCCGACGCCGTACAGCACTTCCGCGACCACGCCCGCGCTCGGCGCGCCGATCGTGTGCTCCATCTTCATCGCTTCCATCACGATCAGCGGCGTACCCGCTTCGACCTTCTGGCCGGGCTCGACCAGCACGGCGATCACCTTGCCGGGCATCGGCGCGGTCAGGCGGCCACCACCCTGCTCCGCGTCACCCGCATGCGCGAGCACGTTGCGCCATTCGAACGTCTCGGCCGCGCCCTGCGTGAACACGTGGAAGTGGTCGCCGTCCGCATACACGCGGCCGCTGCTGCGCACGCCGCCGAGCGTCACGTCGAAATCGAGCGGCGTGGCGCCCCGCGTCCACACGAACGGTTGCGCGGCGGCGTCGCCGATCGCGAGGCGCGCAACCGCGCCGTCGTCCTCGTACGTGACCGTCACGTCCGCTTCGCGTTCGGCCGCGTGCCATTCGAGCGTACGGCGATAGCCGCCGTTCAGCCGCCAGTCCGGCAGCTCGCCCCACGGCGACGCACCCTGCGCGGTCGCGCCGCGTTCGCGTGCAAGCAGCGCCGCACACGCGAGCGCAAGCATCGCGCGCGGCGGCTCCTGCGGCGCGAACAGCGTGTCGTGGTTGCGCTCGATCAGGCCCGTGTCGAGATCGGCCGTCGCGAACGGTGCGCACGCAACGATCCGCTGCAGGAACGCGGCGTTCGTATGCAGGCCGACCACTTCACAGGCACGCAATGCGCGCAGCATCAGGCTCAGCGCTTCCGCACGGTCCGCGCCATGGACGATCAGCTTCGCGATCATCGGATCGTAGAACGGCGTGATCGCGTCTCCTTCGCGCACGCCGCTGTCGACGCGCACCGATGCCCCGATCGCGAACTCGACGCCGGCCGGCAGCCGCAGGTGCTTCAGCGTGCCCGTCGACGGCAGGAAGCCGCGCGCCGGGTTCTCCGCATAGAGGCGTGCCTCGAGCGCATGGCCCCGCACGTGCAGTTCGTCCTGCTTCAGCGGCAGCGGCTCGCCGGACGCAACGCGCAGTTGCCACTCGACGAGATCGAGCCTCGTGACCATCTCGGTGACCGGATGCTCGACCTGCAGGCGCGTGTTCATTTCCATGAAGTAGAACGCTTCGCCCGTCATGATGAATTCGACGGTGCCCGCGCCGACGTAATTCACCGCACGCGCGGCCGCGACGGCCGCCTCACCCATCGCCTGGCGCACGTCGTCGTGCAAACCGGGCGCCGGCGCTTCCTCGAGCACCTTCTGGTGACGGCGCTGCACCGAGCAGTCGCGGTCGAACAGGTACACGGTATTGCCGTGCGTGTCGCCGAACACCTGCACCTCGACGTGGCGCGGGCGCGTCAGGTATTTCTCGATCAGCACGCGATCGTTGCCGAAACTGCTCGCGGCTTCGCGCTGGCACGACGCGAGCGCCGCCGGGAAATCGTCGGAGCGCTCGACCACGCGCATCCCCTTGCCGCCACCGCCCGCGCTGGCCTTCAGCAGCACCGGATAGCCGATCGCGTCGGCTTCGCGATGCAGGTTGGCCGCGTCCTGGTCGTCGCCGTGATAGCCGGGTACGAGCGGCACGGCCGCCGCGTGCATCAGCGCCTTCGCGGCGGCCTTCGAACCCATCGCCGCGATCGCGTCGACCGGCGGCCCGATGAAGACGATGCCGGCCGCTTCGCACGCATGCGCAAAATCTTCGTTCTCCGACAGAAAGCCGTAGCCGGGGTGGATTGCCTGCGCGCCGGTGGCGCGCGCGGCTTCGATGATGCGCTCGATGCGCAGGTAGCTGTCCGCGGCGGCCGAGCCGCCGATGTGCACGGCCTCGTCGCACGCGGCCACGTGCTTCGCGTTCGCGTCCGCGTCGGAATAGACGGCGACGCTCGCGATCCCGAGACGTTTGCACGTCGCGGCGACGCGGCACGCGATTTCGCCGCGGTTGGCGATCAGAATCTTGTCGAACATGGCTTCGGTGTCGTCCGGAAAGAGGGGGTCACGCGCGCTGCGCGATCATTCACGCCACGACGGCGTGCGCTTTTCGAGGAAGGACGCGATCCCTTCGCGCGCTTCCGCGCCGGCGCGGGTGCGCGCGATCCAGTCGGCGGTCTGCTCGATCAGCGTCGCGTCGAGCGGGCGGCCGGCCACGTCGGCGACGAGCCGCTTGCACGCCTTCACCGCGTCGGGGCCGTTCGCGACGAGCGTCTCGGCCAGCTTCGCGACCGTGTCGTCGAGCGCCTCGGCGGGCACCGCGTCGTGAATGAAGCCGAGCGACGCCGCACGCGTGCTGTCGAACACCTCGGCCGTCGTGAAGTAGCGGCGCGCCGCGCGCTCGCCCATCGCGCGCACCACGTACGGCGCGATCGTCGCGGGGATCAACCCGAGCCGCGCTTCCGACAGGCAGAACTTCACGCCGTCGGCGGCAATCGCGATGTCGGCCGCCGCCACCAGGCCCACGCCGCCCGCATACGCATCGCCATGCACGCGGGCGATCACCGGCTTGCCGCAGCGATGGATCGCCTCGAGCATCCGCGCGAGCTTGCGCGCATCGGCACGGTTCTCGTCGTCCGAGTAACCGGCCATCTTCTTCATCCAGTTCAGGTCCGCGCCCGCGCAGAACGCCGCGCCTTCCGCGGCGAGCACGATCGCGCGCACGCCTTCATGCGCGTCGAGCCATTCGAACGCGGTGGTCAGCTCGGCGATCGTCGTCTCGTTGAACGCGTTGCGCACGTCGGGACGCGCGAGCGTGACGGTCGCCACGCGGCCGGCTTCGCTTACCTTGATCGTTTCGTATCGCATCGTTCAGCCCTCCCGGCCGTTACATGCGGAACACGCCGAAGCGTGTGTCTTCGATCGGCGCGTTCATCGACGCGGCGAGGCCGAGGCCCAGCACGTCGCGCGTCTGCGCGGGATCGATCACGCCGTCGTCCCACAGCCGCGCGCTCGCGTAATACGGATGGCCCTGGCGCTCGTACTGATCGCGGATCGGCTGCTTGAATGCGTCCTCTTCCTCGGCCGACCACGAACCGCCCTTCGCCTCGATGCCGTCGCGGCGCACCGTCGCGAGCACCGACGCGGCCTGCTCGCCGCCCATCACCGAGATGCGCGCGTTCGGCCACATCCACAGGAAGCGCGGGCCGAATGCGCGGCCGCACATCCCGTAGTTGCCGGCGCCGAACGAGCCGCCGATGATCACCGTGAACTTCGGCACCTTCGCATTCGACACGGCCGTCACCATCTTCGCGCCGTGCCGCGCGATGCCTTCGTTCTCGTACTTGCGCCCGACCATGAAACCCGTGATGTTCTGCAGGAACACGAGCGGGATCTTGCGCTGGCAGCACAGCTCGATGAAATGCGCGCCCTTCACCGCCGATTCGGAGAACAGGATGCCGTTGTTCGCGACGATCCCGACCGGGTGGCCCCAGATGTGCGCAAAGCCCGTGACGAGCGTCGTGCCGTAGCGCGCCTTGAATTCGTCGAACTCGGAATCGTCGACGATGCGCGCGATCACCTCGCGCACGTCGAACGGCTTGCGCGTATCGACCGGAATCACGCCGTACAGGCTCTTTGCGTCGTAGCGCGGCGGCTTCGGCTCGCGCAGCGCCACCGGCGGCGCGATCTTCGGTGCGAGGTGGCTGACGATGTTGCGCGCGATCGACAGCGCATGCGCGTCGTTCTGCGCGAGATGGTCGGCCACGCCCGACAGGCGCGTATGCACGTCGCCGCCGCCGAGATCCTCGGCGCTCACTTCCTCGCCGGTCGCGGCCTTCACCAGCGGCGGGCCGCCGAGGAAAATCGTGCCCTGCTCCTTCACGATGATCGACTCGTCGCTCATCGCCGGCACGTATGCGCCGCCGGCCGTGCACGAACCCATCACGACGGCGATCTGCGCGATCCCCGCCGCCGACATCGTCGCCTGGTTGAAGAAGATGCGGCCGAAGTGGTCGCGATCGGGAAACACGTCGTCCTGGTTCGGCAGGTTCGCGCCGCCCGAATCGACGAGGTACACGCACGGCAGCCGGTTTTCAGCGGCGATCTCCTGTGCGCGCACGTGCTTCTTCACGGTGACCGGGTAGTAGGTGCCGCCCTTGACCGTCGCGTCGTTGCACACGATCACGCATTCGCGGCCGGCGATCCGGCCGATCCCCGTGATGACGCCTGCGCCCGGCGCGTCGTCGTTGTACATGCCGTTCGCCGCGAGCTGCGAGAACTCGAGGAACGGCGCGCCCGGATCGAGCAGTTGCGCGATGCGGTCGCGCGGCAGCAGCTTGCCGCGCGACAGGTGCTTGTCGCGCGCGGCCTGCCCGCCGCCTTGCGCGAGCTGTTCGATCTTCGCGCGCAGGTCGGCGACGACCGCCTCGAGCGCGGCGGCATTCGCTCGGAAGTCTTCCGAGCGCGGGTTCAGTTTCGATTCGATGATCGGCATCGACGGAGCTCCGTTCGCGTGACGTGGGGCGTTACATCGTTTCCGCGAACAGCTCGCGGCCGATCAGCATCCGGCGGATCTCGCTCGTGCCGGCGCCGATCTCGTACAGCTTCGCATCGCGCCACAGGCGGCCGACCGGGTATTCGTTGATGTAGCCGTTGCCGCCGAGGATCTGGATCGCCTCGCCGGCCATCCACGTCGCCTTCTCGGCCGTGTAGAGGATCACGCCCGCGCAGTCCTTGCGCACCTGGCGAATGTGGTCGCTGCCGGCCGAGTCGAGATGGCGGCCGACCGCGTACAGGTATGCGCGGCAGGCCTGGAACGTGGTGTACATGTCGGCGACCTTGCCCTGGATCAGCTGGAATTCGCCGATCGCCTGGCCGAACTGCTTGCGGTCGTGGATATACGGCACCACCGCGTCGAGGCACGCGGCCATGATGCCCGTCGGGCCGCCCGACAGCACCGCGCGCTCGTAGTCGAGGCCGCTCATCAGCACCTTCACGCCGCCGTTGAGCTGGCCGAGGATGTTCTCCTCCGGCACTTCGACGTCCTGGAACACCAGCTCGCCCGTGTGCGAGCCGCGCATGCCGAGCTTGTCGAGCTTCTGCGCGACCGAGAAGCCCTTCATCCCCTTCTCGACGATGAACGCGGTGATGCCGCGCGAGTTGGCTTCGACGTCCGTCTTCGCGTAGACGACGAGCGTGTCGCAATCGGGGCCGTTGGTGATCCACATCTTCGTGCCGTTCAGCACGTAGCGGTCGCCGCGCTTGTCGGCGCGCAGCTTCATGCTGACGACGTCGGAGCCGGCGTTCGGCTCGCTCATCGCGAGCGCGCCGATGTGTTCGCCCGACACGAGCTTCGGCAGGTATTTCTGCTTTTGCGCTTCCGTGCCGTTGCGGTGGATCTGGTTCACGCACAGGTTCGAGTGCGCGCCGTACGACAGGCCGATCGATGCCGATGCGCGCGAGATCTCTTCCATCGCGACCATGTGCGCGGTGTAGCCCATGTTCGCGCCGCCGTATTCCTCGGCCACCGTCATGCCGAGCACGCCGAGATCGCCGAACTTCTTCCACAGATCCATCGGAAACTGGTCGGTGCGGTCGACCTCCGCCGCGCGCGGCGTGATTTCCTTCGCCGCGAACGTCGCGACGGCGTCGCGCAGCATCTCGATGTCTTCACCGAGCATGAATTGCACACCGGGCAGGTTGATCATGTCTCCTCCGTCTCCAGAAAGTGTGTGGCACCCACCGATTTCTGAGTTTCGCTCAAATCGAATGAATACCTGGATTCATTGACTAATACTGCGGAAATTTTGCACAGTTTCGCGCCTCGTCGGGTTTGGCGTCAATAGTTTTTTGAGTGACACTCAGATATCATGCCGAGATGACAGCCGCTACCGCCGACACCATGACCGCCACCGTCAAAGCCGACCGCGCCGATACCTCGCGCGCGCCCGCCGGGCGCAAATCCCAGCAACGCGTGCAGGACATCCTGCGCGCCGGCCGGGAAGTGTTCGCCGAAAAAGGTTACGAGCATGCGACGGCCGCCGAGATCGCGCAGCGCGTGGGCGTGTCGGAGGCGACCGTGTTCAGCTATTTCCGCGGCAAGCGGGAGCTGTGCGCGCGCGTCATCGCGGATTGGTACGACGAAAACATCGCCGCGTTCGAGGCAGGGATGCCGCAGGACGCATCGGTGCAGCAGCAGTTCGCGTTCATCGTGCGCACCCACCTGCGGCTGATGCTGGTGAACGGCACGGGCCTGTGCGCGCTGGTGCTGTCGGAAGGCCGCGCGAAGCAGCACGCGCTGAGCGACGAGCTCACCGCGCTGCAGCGCCGCTACACCGCGCCGCTGATGGACGTGCTCGCGCGCGGCCAGGCGGCCGGGCAGGTGCGCACCGACCTGCCGCTGAGCCTGCTGCGCTCGATGGTGTTCGGGCCGGTCGAGCACGTGCTGTGGGATGCGATCCTCGGGCACCGCAAGCTCGATACGGAAACGACGGCCACGCAGCTCGTCGACATGCTGTGGGCCGCCGTGCAGCCGCCGGCGCCGGAACAGGCGGCGCTCGTGCGTTTCAGGAACGAAGTGGCGGAAGCCGTGCGGCGGCTGGAAGGCGAAAGCACGCGCGGGTGACGCGGGGCGGGCAGCGCGCCCGCCGCTTCCCCGCCGCTGCGGGGTTCGAGGGCGTTACGACTCGTCGCCGACGCGCAGCGGCGCGCGGCTCTGCTCGTTGTTCAAATGGACGAACTTGCGCAACAGGCGCATCAGTTCCTGCGAATCGTCCTCTCCCATTCCGTCGAACAGGCCGGCACGCAGTTCCTTCACCGACGGAATCAGGTGCGTGAGCAGTTCGACGCCCGCCGGCGTCAGCAGCAGGCGGCGCTGCCGCCGCGGCAGCACTTCGCGCACGATCAGCCCTTTCGCTTCGAGCCGGACCGCGAGATCCGCGGTCGTCGACGTGTCGAGCGCGACCCGCTGCGCGAGTGTCACCTGATCGAGCCCCGGGCACTCGTACAGCATCCGCAGGACCGCGTACTGCACCGGCGTCACGTCCCGGCCCAGCTTCTCGTAGAACATCGCAACCGCGATCTGGTGCGCGCGCCGGATCAGGTGCCCGGGTTCGTCGTACAGATCGAGCGGAAAAACCGGCAGGTCGGCGGGATTCGTTTTTTCCATGAATGAGTCGATGACATAAGCGGCGCATGCCGGTTGCACGCGCCGACGGCATGACGCTGCCTCGCGCCATTTCCCGGGAAAACCAGTATACCGCCCGCCTTGCTCCAGCCAATCTCGATGAGTACACTGAATCTCATTCAGTACACGGAATGAAGAGATGCCGCGTACCGGCGGCATCGACCTGAAGGAGACGACGAACGTGTTTCTCAAGAATGCTTGGTACGTGGCATGCACGCCCGATGAAATCGACGGCAAGCCGCTGGGCCGCAAGATCTGCAACGAGTCGATGGTGTTTTACCGCGCGGCGGATGGCCAGGTCGCCGCGCTGGAGGATTTCTGCCCGCACCGCGGTGCACCGCTGTCGCTCGGATTCGTGCGCGACGGCGTACTCGTGTGCGGCTATCACGGGCTGGAAATGGGCTGCAACGGCAAGGCGGCCGGCATGCCGGGCCAGCGTGTCGGCGGCTTCCCGCCGATTCGCAGCTTTCCGGCGATCGAGCGGTACGGATTCATCTGGGTCTGGCCGGGCGATGCTGCGGCAGCCGATCCCGCCAGACTGCCCGCGCTCGCGTGGGCGGAAGACCCGGCCTGGGCCCACGGCGGCGGCCTGTATCACATCCGCTGCGACTACCGGCTGATGATCGACAACCTGATGGATCTCACGCACGAGACCTACGTGCATGCGTCGAGCATCGGCCAGAAGGAAATCGACGAAGCGCCGCCGAAGACGACGAGCCACGGCGACGAAGTCGTCACGAGCCGCTTCATGGAGAACGTGATGCCGCCGCCGTTCTGGCGGATGGCGCTGCGCGGCAACGGGCTCGCCGACGACGTGCCGGTCGATCGCTGGCAGATCTGCCGCTTCACGCCGCCGAGCCACGTGATGATCGAAGTCGGTGTCGCGCATGCGGGCCACGGCGGCTACGACGCGCCGGCCGACCTGAAGGCGTCGTCGATCGTCGTCGATTTCATCACGCCCGAGACGGACACCTCGATCTGGTACTTCTGGGGGATGGCGCGCAACTTCCGGCCCGACGATCACGCGCTGACCGCCGAGATCCGCGAAGGCCAGGGCAAGATCTTCGCCGAGGATCTCGAGATGCTCGAGCGCCAGCAGCGCAACCTCGAGCAGTGGCCGGACCGCAAGCTGCTCAAGCTCAACATCGACGCGGGCGGCGTGCTGTCGCGCAAGGTGATCGAGCGGCTGCTCGCCGACGAGAATGCGTCGAGCCCGCAGCGGCCCGTGATTCCGGTCGCGCAGATCAAGGAGGCGTCATGAGCGCCGTGACGCTGACGGTTCGGGTGGCCCGCAAGTGGCAGGAAGCGCGCGACATCTGCGGCTTCGAATTCGTCAGCGATGACGGCGCGCCGCTGCCGCGCTTCGACGCCGGCGCCCATATCGACGTGCATCTGCCGGGCGGGCTCGTGCGCCAGTATTCGCTGTGCAGCCACCCGGAGCACGGCGATCGCTACCAGATCGCGGTGCTGCGCGATGCGGAAGGTCGCGGCGGGTCGCGCGCGATTCACGACGCAGTCCGGCAAGGCGATACCGTGCGGATCGGCCTGCCGCGCAACCAGTTTCCGCTCGCGCCCGACGCGCCGCACCACCTGCTGCTCGCAGGCGGGATCGGCGTCACGCCGATCCTCAGCATGGCGGAACGGTTGCACTCGTCCGGCGTCGCGTTCGACATGCATTACTGCGCGCGCTCGACCGACCGCATGGCATTCGTCGAGCGGATCAACGCGGCCGGGTTCCGCGATCGTGCCCGCTTCCACGTCGACGACGGCGCGCCCGAGCAACGCTTCGACCTGGCCGCCGTGCTCGCCGCGGCGCCCGAAGGCACGCACCTGTATGTATGCGGGCCGCGCGGCTTCATGGATGCGGTGCTGAACGCCGCGCGCGAGCGCGACTGGGCGGAAGCGCGACTGCACTACGAGTTCTTCGGCGGCGCGGTTGCGGCGTCCGGCGCGGATCGCGCGTTCCAGGTGCGGATCGCGAGCAGCGGCCAGGTGATCGACGTGCCGGCCGAATGCACGGTCATCGCGGCGCTGGCGGCAAACGGCGTCGACGTGCTGACGTCGTGCGAGCAAGGCGTCTGCGGCACGTGCTTGACACGCGTGCTGCAAGGCGAGCCCGATCACCGCGATGCGTACCTGACCGACGAGGAAAAAGCCGCCGGCGACCAGTTCATGCCCTGCTGCTCGCGAGCACGAACCGACCTGCTGGTACTCGATCTGTAGACGGATACGCCCGACACGAGGCGGCCGACCACAATACTGGAGACGATCAATGGAGCAACATGCCGGGCCATCAATCAATACTGCTAAATTCCCGGTCGGCCGATGGTGGGTCGCCGCGCTGTCGACCGAACTGACGGACAAACCCATCGCCCGCACGCTGCTCGGCCATCCGGTCGTCCTGTTCCGGTTGCCGTCCGGGGAAGTCGGTGCGCTGGAGGATCGCTGCTGCCACAAGTCGCTGCCGCTGTCGTGCGGCTCGCTCGAAGCGCGCGGCCTGCGCTGCGGCTATCACGGCCTGCTGTTCGACCGCGGCGGTGCATGCGTGGAGATTCCAGGGCAGGACCGGATTCCGGCCACGGCATGCGTGTCGTCGTATCCGGTGCAGGAGCAGGACGCGATCGTATGGATCTGGATCGGCGCCGACGCGCACGCTCGACCGACCTGCGCGCCGCCGCGGTACGCGTTCCATACGGATCCGCAATACCGGTTCGGCGGCGGCCATTACCATTACGACGCGCCGTATCAACTGATTCACGACAACCTGATGGACCTGAGCCACCTCGGTTATGTCCATCTGAAGACGATCGGCGGCAACGCGCCGCTGCACATGAGTGCGGAAACCCGCGTCAGCAGCGACGGCGACACGGTGACGCTGGTTCGCCGGATGCCGGATTCCGTCCCGCCGCCGACCTACACCGCTGCATGGCCGTTCGCGGCCCGCGTCGATCGCTGGCAGGAAATCGAGTTCCACGTGTCGCACATCCGGATCTGGACCGGCGCGATCGACGCCGGCACCGGCGACCTGCACGACCCGGCGCGCGGTGGCTTCCACATGCGCGGCTTCCACGGCATCACGCCCGAGACGGAAACGACGACGCACTACTTCTGGACCGTCGCGACCAATCCGCAACACGACGTCGAGCGGGTCGCGCAAACGGTCATCGAGCAATCCGCGGCGACGTTCGACGAGGACAAGGCCGTGATCGAAGCGCAATACCGGAATCAGCTGCGCTTTCCGGATCGTCGCCAGCTCGACATTCACGTCGACGCGGGCCCCAATCGTGCGCGGCGCGTGATCGAGCGGCTGCTGCGGCAGCCCGAACCCGCGTAAGCATCCTGCCGGCGCACCAGCGGTGCCTGCCGGCCGCAGCGGGAGGTCTCCGGGAATGCCCGTCAGCCCGCGCATTCGCTTTCATCCCATCCGTTTCAGCCGGCTTCGATGTCATTCCATTTGATTAGTCATACTACTTTATGAAGGATCTTTGACGTGAGCGCAAATATCCGCAATACGATCGACGAATCCCCGATGAGCGCGTTCCAGACGATGGCGGTCACGGCCTGCGTCGTGCTGAACATGCTCGATGGCTTCGACGTGCTGGCCGTCGCGTTCGCCGCGCCGCACCTGGCGGCCGAATGGAAACTGAGCGGCAAGGAAATCGGCCTGCTGCTGAGTGCCGGTCTCGCCGGCATGGGCATCGGCTCGGTGCTGATCGCGCCGCTGGCCGACCGCGTCGGCCGCCGCCGCATCATCCTGCTCTGCCTCGCCGTGATCTCGACCGGGATGCTCGCCTGCGCGGCCACGCACAGCACGCTGCAACTCGCCGTCGCGCGTGCGTACACGGGGCTCGGCATCGGCGGCATGCTGGCGAGCCTGACCGTCATCAGCGGCGAGTACGCGTCGAACAAGTGGCGCAGCGCCGCGATCGGCATGCAGTCGACCGGCTACGCGATCGGCGCCACTGCCGGCGGCGTCATCGCCGGCTACTTGCTGTCGACCTGGGGATGGCGCAGCGTGTTCGCGTTCGGCGGGATCCTGACCTTGCTGGCGATCCCGATGGTGCTCGCGCTGCTGCCGGAATCGCTCGATTTCCTGCTGGCGAGGCGCCCCGACGACGCGCTGCAAAAAATCAACCGCATCCTCGCGAGGATGAAGCGCGCACCGATCGACGCACTGCCGAGCGCGACCTCCGCCATCGACACGGCGAGCCCCGCGTCGAGCTGGACAGCCGTGCTGCGCGCACCGCTCGCGCGCCGCACGATCGCATTGTGGATCGCGTTCTTCCTCGTGATGGGCAGTTTCTACTTCGTCGTGAGCTGGACGCCGAAGCTGCTGGTCCAGGCCGGGCTGTCGGCGTCGCAGGGCGTCACCGGCGGCGTCCTGCTCAACCTCGGCGGCATTGCGGGCGCCTCGCTCTTCAGCCTGCTGTCGACGCGTTTCGGCCTGCGCAACCTGCTGGGCGCGACCCTGCTGCTCGGCGGCGCGCTGATGGTCGTGTTCGGCGCGAACACCGGCTCGCTCGGCATCGGGATGACCGTCGCGGTGTTCCTCGGCGCGGTGATCAATGCGTGCGTGGCCGGCATGTATGCGCTGTCGCCGACGCCATACCCCGCCGAAATCCGCACGACAGGCATCGGCCTCGCGGTCGGCATCGGCCGCCTCGGCGCGATTCTGTCGCCGATGACGGTCGGGGCGCTGCTGGACGACGGCTGGTCCGTGCCCCATCTCTATCTCGCGTTCCTCGTGCCGATGGCCGGCGCGGCAATCGCCGTCGCCGTAGCGGGCTCGCGTGCCGCGGCACCGCACCGGCAACGCGACCCGGCGATGTCGTAACACGCGACGCGCGCAGTCTTGCCGATACCCGCCGGCATCCCGGACTCGTCCGGGTCACCATAAAAATCGATAAGTACATCTATATACTGTTTGGAGACAGCCATGAAAACGAAACTGGGCGTCGCGCTCGCGACGGCAATGGCGCTGGCCGGGCCGGCCTGCGCGCAAAGCAGCGTCACGCTGTACGGGATCATCGATACCGGCGTGTCCTACTACAACAACGCCGCGCACGGCGGATCGTTCACGGGCATGCCGACGCTGACCGGCGAGGTGCCGTCACGATGGGGATTGAGAGGCACGGAGGATCTCGGCGGCGGCTATCAGGCCTTCTTCGTCCTCGAAAACGGTTTCCAGCCCGGCACCGGCGCATTGAACTACGGCGGGCGCCTGTTCGGGCGGCAGGCGAACGTCGGCGTGAACAGTCCGTTCGGCGCGCTGACCCTCGGCCGCCAGATGAACATGTCGATGATCGTGCTGACCAATGCCGACGTGATCGGCCCGTCGATTCACTCGATGGCGGATTTCGATTCCTATCTGCCGAACGCGCGCAGCGACAATGCGATCGGCTACAAGGGCACGTTCCACGGCGTGACGCTCGGCGCCACCTACAGCTTCGGCCGCGACGCGGCCGGGCCGGCAGGGCCGTCAGCGACGGGCTGCGCCGGACAGGTGCCCGGCGACATCGTCGCCTGCCGCCAATACACGGCGATGCTCGCGTACGACGCGAGCAACTTCGGGATCGCCGCGTCGCACGACGTGATGCGCGGCGGCGGCGGCGCGCTCGCCCCGCTGAACAATCCGGCGTACACCGACACGCGCGACATCGTCGCCGGCTACGTGAAGATCGGCCCCGCGAAACTCGGCGCAGGGTGGATCCGCCGCAATCTCGCCGCGGCCGAACACCTGCAGGCCGATATCGTGTTCGCCGGCGGCACGTACTATGCGACGCCCTACTTCGCGCTCGACCTTCAGGGCGTACGCTACCTGCAACGCCGCGAAAACAGCGAAGGCGGCACGAATGCCACGCTGCTCGTCGGCCGCGCGAACTATTTCCTGTCGAAGCGGACGACCGTCTACACGTCGGTGGGCTACATGTTCAACAGCACGCTGGCGGCGAACGCGGTCGCCGCCAGCGGGACGGTCGGGACCGGGATGAACCAGCTCGGCGTGATGGCCGGCATCCAGCAGAAGTTCTGAACGCCGGCCCCCGCGCCGGCGCGGGGTCAGTTGGCGAGCCGGCAGTGCGAGAGCTTCAACCCCGGCAGCACCGGCGCATCGATATAGCCTTCGTTCACGCAGCTAAAGCGGAACGCTGCCGACGTGACGAATGGCTTGATCTCGCCGCCGGGAAATTTCGGCTTCAGCGCATCTTGGTCGGCCACGTCGAAATGCGTGTCGAACTGCTCGCCGTCCTTCGTCAGCGCGCCGAAATAGGTGCCGCCCGGATCGCTGCCCATCCGGATCACGGCGCCGACGAACACGAGGCGCTTGCCGTCGTACTTCGTCTTCGCGGCGGCCATGTCCTGCGTATAGGCCTCGATCACGGCGCCGTAACGCGCGTCGATCGCGGGGTCGTTGTCCGATGCGGCGAAGGCGGTCTGGTGAACGCCCGCCAGCATCGTGCACGCCGCAAGCGCGGCCGCCGCGAACGGCGCGGAAATCTTCTTCATGGGTGGTCTCCCGTCTAGCGTGGTGGTTGAAGTGACCGAAGCCCGGCGCAACGCCCGCTGCCCGGCGCAACGCCCGATAAATTCGCTTCCGTGGCTTTAATCGTTCGAATGGCGGAACACGGCTGCGATCACATCTTCACCCGCGTGGTCGTGCGCGGTGCGCAGCGTCGCGCTGAACGCGACGTGACAGGGAAATGACATGGTGCGGCCCCCGGCTCTCTCATTGAATTTCACTGCTTCTGATTTTGGTCGCTACGGTAGCAGACGGCCAACGGCCCGGCAACCGGGGCCCGCATGTCGCCGCTCATTTCATTACAATTGCAAATGATTCTCATTACATATATTATTCGCGTCCCGGTCGTGGCAAAACGCTGTGGCCCGCACCCGATCCTTAGCACTCCGTCTCGCACCGATTCATGCCATCCCGCCGACCACCCCGCCGCGCCCGGACCCTGCGCCCGTGGCGCACGAGCCTGCCTGCCCTGATCACCCTGTGCGTCGCGAGCGGCACGCATGCGTCCGCCGCCGAACGCGCCGACGCCGAGCCCGCCGCCTCCGCCTCCGCCACCACGCCCGCGCCACCGGCCGCGCGCGAACTGCCGGCCATCAGCGTCAGCGCATCGGCAACCGCCGATCCGACGGTCGGCTATCAGCCGCGCACCACGAGCATCACGGGCGGCGACAACCGGTCGATCAAGGAAATTCCGCAATCGGTCGCAGTGGTCAGCAGCAGCGTGATGCAGGACCAGCAGGCGCGCTCGCTCGACGACGTGCTCGGCAACATCAGCGGCGTCACGCAAACGAACACGCTCGGCGGCACGCGCGACGCGTTCATCAAGCGCGGCTTCGGGTCGAACAACGACGGCTCCGTGCTCGTCGACGGCGTGCGCACGCCGGTGCTGCACAGCTATCTGGCCACGATCGACCGCGTCGAAGTGCTGAAAGGCCCGGCGTCGCTGCTCTACGGGATGCAGGATCCGGGCGGCGTGATCAACCTCGTCACGCGCAAGCCGGAAGACACGTTCGGTGGCTCGATCTCGGCCTCCCGCACGAGCCACGGCGGCAGCAGCGCGACGTTCGACCTCACGGGCCCGCTCGGCCACCCGGGCCAGGTCGCCGGCGGCACGCTCGCGTTCCGGCTGACCGGGCAATACGACACGAGCCGCTACTGGCGCAGCTTCGGCCGCCAGCGCGACGCGCTGATCGCGCCCGCGCTGTCGTGGCACGACGCGAACACGTCGATCGACGTCAGCTACCAGTACGTCGACTACACGACGCCGTTCGATCGCGGCACCGTGCTCGTGAACGGCCAGCTCGACGATGCGCTGCGCTATCGCCGCTACGAGGAGGCGTGGTCTCAGAGCAGCGGTATCCAGGAAACGCTGCGTGCGCGCATCGAGCACCGCTTCTCCGATGTGTGGCGCGTGCGTGCGACCTACGGCTGGGGCCGCGACCGCTACGATCAAACCATCACTCGCGCCACCGCGTTCAACAGCGCGACCGGCGCACTGACGCGCTCGTCCGACGCGAACCTCGGGCGCAACGATTCCGACCAGATCGCGACCCTCGGCCTGCTCGGCAACGTGACGCTCGCCGGGATGAACCACGCGATCTACATCGGCGGCGAATACGAGCGGCAGCGCAGCTTCCGCGGCGACACGATCCGTGGCAAGGCGACCAAGGGCTTCAACCTGTACGACCCCGTGTACGACCTGCTCGCACCGGGCGGCATACCCATCCCGAAGCAAAGCGATTCGCGCTCGGTGGTGCATGCGTATTCGATGGTCGTGCAGGACTCGGTGAAGCTCACCGATCGCCTCACCGCGGTGGGCGGGCTGCGCTGGGAAAACTGGCAGCAGGAATCGGGGATGGGGCGGCCGTTCGTATTCGCCGATCGTTCGCGCGGCACCGTGTGGCTGCCGCAGTTCGGGCTCGCGTATGCGCTCACGCCGGCGCTGACCGCCTATGCGAACGTGAGCCGCTCGTTCAAGCCGAACGTCGCCACGAACGTCGCGGCGCCGCTCGCACCGGAATACGGCCGCGTGCTCGAGGCCGGGCTGAAGTTCAGCCTGAAGCCGGCGATCACCGGCACGCTCGCGGTCTACCAGATCGACAAGCGCAACGTCGCGGTCACGGTCGGCGACCTCACGTCGACGATCGGCACCGCGCGCTCGCGCGGGATCGAGCTCGACGTCGCCGGGCAGATCACGCGCCACCTGAGCGTGATCGGCAGCTATGCGTACACGAATGCGACCGATCGCGACAGCAACACGCCGCTAACGAACGTTGCGCGCCATACGGGCAGCCTCTTCGCGGTATACGACACGGCGATCGCGAACCTGCCCGGCCGCTGGCGCTTCGGCGGCGGCGCACGTCTGGTCGGCAAACGCTCCGGCGACACCGCGAACAGCTTCACGCTCCCCGGCTACGTGACCGTCGATGCGTTCGCGGCCTACGAAACGACGATCGGCAAGTTCCCGACGCGCTTCCAGCTCAACGTGAAGAACCTGCTCGACAAGACCTACTACCCGTCGAGCAACAACAACCTGATCATCGCGGTCGGCGAGCCGCGGCTCGTCACGCTGACGACGACGGTGTCGTTCTGATGGTGTGACGTTCCGATGGCCTGATGCGTGCGTGGGCCGGCCGGCAAGCGGCGGCCCACGTTCAACGCCTGCATCGACAGGCACGCTCTCGTCGCGGCCCACTCGTTCCACTATTTGCCGCGATATCCGCTAAGACCGCGACCTGCATTCGTTTCCGAGTGCGACTCACGCTCCAGACTTGACCGCATTGTCGGACTGATGCTCGTCAAAGAGGAATGCCATTCTTGTTCTGCAACCAGGCAATCAACTTGGTGAAGCAAAGCATCCATGCCCTTTTGCTGGCGCGACCCAACGACATCGGGATGCGTCGGCCATCAGAAAGCCGAACGAGTACGAAAAATTCTCTCACTCAATAAATTCCTGTCCGATTTTTGCGCCAAACCACGAAACAGGCACCCCTCATATGCGTTAATGCGGAGCATCCCGATGCCTTGACACCCCCATCAAGGAAATTTTTCGCACTCCACTTATACCGCCTCACATGACGAACTCGACGCATGTTCGCGACATAGAGAAATATTTGATCAAAGCGATGCCGATGACAGAAAGTATCGGATTCAGCATTAGATCATTCTCTAAATTAAAAGTAGAAATATCCGCGCCACTCGATAAAAACATCAATCATTGCGGCACTGCATTTGGTGGAAGCATCAGTGTCCTGGCAATCCTGTCCGCGTGGTGCCTGGCATGGGCCAATGTGCGAGACGAGTCCTTCGAAGGGGACGTCATTATATGTAGCCACAGCATCAAATTCACAAATTCGATTTCCGGCGACATCCACTCCGTCTCAGATTCAAGGCATTCCGATTGGCAGGATTTCCGACGAAAAATTGCGCGAAGAGGTAGCGCTAAAATTGATGTGACGTCCCGCATTTATTCCAATGAAATTGAGGCCGCCACATTCTCTGGATCATTCGCGTTTATAAAAAGATAGACACTTTACGTATCCTGACCCGCCAGTCAGAGCTTCCAGGATTCGTTAACGACGGCGGCAATTTCGCGCGCGCTGCGATGAGCAACGACGACGTGCCGCGCTGCACGTTTCCAACGACCGCGCCGGGCTTCGGCTAATCGGTGTCCTGCGCAACACCCCGCGCCGCCCTCCACACGCCTCCCCGCCGCCGTTTCACCGCCTGCAAAAACGCATTCGAGCGATGCAATTCCGCCCGCTCCCGAACCGCATCGCACACCGTATGATCGCCCCGGCCTTTTCCCAAGGCCGCCCAAAATGCGTCGCCCTGACCATCAGGCCACGCGCTCCGCCATCACTACGCAGCGAACATGTCCCACTTCTCACTCATCCTCGTCGTCTCCCTGTTGAGCGCCTTCGGCCTGATCGCGTCCGACGTCTACCTGCCCGCGATGCCGTCGATGGCCCACGAGTTCTCGATCGGCGCATGGCAGATGCCGCAGACGGTATCGGCCTACCTGATCGCGCTCGCCTGTGCGCAGCTGTTCTACGGCCCCCTCTCCGATCGATGGGGACGCAAGCCGGTGCTGACCGTCGGCATCCTCCTGTACATCCTCGGTTCGACCGGCTGCGCAAACGCAGGCGGTTTCGCAAGCTTCCTTGGCTGGCGGGTGCTCGAAGCGCTCGGCGCGGCGTCCGGCCTCGTCATCGGCCGCGCGATCATCGCCGACACCTGCGACAAGAAGGCCTCCGCGAAGGTCTACAGCATCGTGTATCCGCTCGTGTCGCTGTCCCCGGCGATCGCGCCCGCGATCGGCGGATATCTGGCGGCGTGGTTCGGGTGGCGGAGCGATTTCATGTTCGTCGCCGGGTTTGGCGTTGCAGCGCTCCTGCTCGTCCAGCTGCTTCTGAAGGAGACGCGGCCGGCCATCACGCCAGGACAACATCGCGTCGCGCCGCTGGCCGGCTTCGCCGACGTGCTCGGGGATCGGGCATTCATCCGGTACACGCTCGTCGCCTGCGCGATCTATTGCGCGTGGTTCGTCTACCTGACGCAGTCGCCGTTCATCTTCTCAAGCCTGGGCCTGTCGGAACAGCAAAGCGGCTGGCTCTATCTGCCGCTGACCGCCGGCATCATTGCCGCCAACATGATCTCGCGCCGCATGCTCGACCGGATGTCGTACGACGCGATCGTCGTCGCGGGCGTCGGTTGCTTCGTGGCCGGCGGCATCGCGTTCGCCCTGTGCGAGTCGTCGCATGTCAAAGGCATCATCGCGATCGTCTTGCCGATGTTTCTCGTCAGCCTGTCGAACGGATCGTCGCTGTCGCTCGCCGTGTCGGGCGCCATCGCGAGCGAACATGGGCGCGCAGCCACGGCGTCGGGGCTCGTCGGCTTCTTCCAGATCGGCAGTGCGTCGCTCGCGGCCACCGTGTCCAGCGGCCTGCTCGGTACCGGCAGCCACGTGCTGGCGACGGCCATCCCGTTCTTCGCGATCGTCGCGGCGGTCGCGATCGTACCTCGCTGGTATGCCGCACGGCGCACGCTGTCGATGCGCAAGACCCCGCCGCGTTAAGCGCAAGGCACTGTCCCGGTGTGAGTCCGACCGCTCGCTATCGATAGCGGTCGAACGAAGCGGCGATCTCGGCGGTGACGGCCCGAACGCGCGCCGTCCGATTCAGGTCCGTATGCGACACGAGCCAGACTTGGTACGGCGCGGCTCTCGACTTGCCGGGCCAGATTCGCACGAGCGAATCATCCCCTTGCGCCATGTACACCGGCAGTTCGCCGATGCCGATGCCCGACCGGATCGACGTGGCCAGCATCAGGCTCGAACTCACTTGCGCAACGATGCGCCCGCGTTCCATCGACTCGCCGCACAGCGTGTCGCCCTGGTTGGACGTGATGGAAGGTTGATAGACGACCAGATCATGGCCGTCGAAAGCAGACCCGATCGTGGGCACGCCATATGCATCCAGATACTCGCGACTCGCGAACAGCCCGACCTCCCACTCCGCCAGCTTCCGGCGGACGAGATCGGGGTTTTCCGGCATCACGGTTCGAATCGCGAGATCCGCGTCACGCCGGGTCAGGTTGAGCACCTGTACCGACGTCGTCAGGACCACCTGTATCGCAGGGCATTTCAGTCGCAACGACCGTATCGCCGGCAGGACGAAATCCATCGCGAGGGAATCGGTCGTCGTCACGCGGACCTCGCCTTCGAGCCGGTCGTCCGAACCGTGGACGCGACGCTCGAAGTCGCTCGCCGCCTGCTCCATCGCTTCCGCGGCCTGCAGCGAATGCTCGCCGACCTGCGTCACGACATAGCCGGACGACGTCTTGAGAAACAGCTTCGCGCCCAGCGCCTTCTCGAGCGCCATCAGCCGTCGCCCGACGGTGGCCTGATCGACGTCGAGCACGGCAGCGGCTTCGCGCAGCGTCCCGGCGCGATGGACTGCCAGAAAAACGCGGGCATCGTCCCAGTTCATGAATGACGCTCTCTCGGTAAGGCATGGTTGTATTGGTTGGCCGCAATTATACAAGTCGCCTTACCCACCCGATTTCAATAATCAGGTTTCCATATCAATGGAACGGTATCGTTCGACAAGCGCGAAATCCAGGCCGTGCCGTACGCGACCGCACGGCCTGCACGTTCACGGATGCCAGCGATACACGATCATGCTCGTGCCGTTGTAGTTGTCCTTCGTGATCACGTATTCGCCGGTCGAGCGCAGGTATGCGCGGATCCCGTACATCGAGTCGACGTCGTTGCCGACGTCCATCGCCGACGTGTTCGAGTTCGTCAGCGTCGTCACGAGCGCCCCCGTGTTGAGATCGAACACGTCGACGTTCGGCACGGTGTGCACGTAGCCGACGAACAGGTAGTGGCCGGCCGCCGCGATCGACTTCGGGTTCGCACTGGTCAGGTTGATCACCGGGTTCGGTGCGGTCGTGTTGCCGTTCTTCCAGCCGTGATAGACCTCGATGTGCCCGTTCATCGCGGTCCAGTCCCAGTTGTTCGCGAGGCCCTGTGCGAGGATCATCGTGTCACTGTCCGCCTGGTAGATGATCCGCGTGGTCGGCGCCACGGTGCTCGGCACGGGCGTCGTCACCGGCTTGCCCCATGACGGCTTGCCGTTCGCATCGAAGCCCGTCATCGGGTAGCGGGTAATCGCGTTGGAGCCGTTCAGCCCGGCCCACACGTCGCCGTTGCCGTCGATGTCGAAACCGGTCGTGACCTGCAACGTCGTGTTGAACGGCTTGCCCGGCAGCGAGCCGGCCGGGTTCGCTATGTAGCCGGTCGCCGGCGTGAAGTAGTAGAAATTGAAGTTGCCGGGGTTCTGGCCGGACGCGACGAGAATCCGGTTGCCGCCCACCATCACGAGCTGGCCGAAGTGCTGGCCGCGCTGGTAGTCGTTCGTGTCGAGGCGCGGGTCCTTCGGATAGGTGAACGGGTCGACCGTGTTCGCGACGAACGTGCCGCCCGCCGAGCCCGTATAGACGTTGTTGCCGCTGTAGAAGAACGCGCCGTCGGTCGCCGGGTCCGGCGCGGCGATCGCCTCGAAGTTCAGCGCCTGCAGCTTCCATTGCAGCGCGCCCGTCGGGCTGTACGAATGAAGATCCGTGCTGCCGTTGCGCCCGAGATCCCAGCCGCCGCCCCACGCGTTGTTGAGCACGTACAGGTTACCGCCCGAATCCTTGCCGATGCCGACCACGCGCGTGAAGCGCTTGTCGCCGACCTGCCCCTTGATGCCCGAGGTCGTGTCGAGATAGCCGCCCTGCACGCCGAACGTGCCGACCTGCTGCGGCAGCCCGGCGAGACTGTAGAGCTTGATGTTCATGTCAGGGCCCTGGTCGCCCACCAGCAACTGCCCCGTCGACGCGTCGAAATACAGCGCCGACGGCCGCGCGCCGGCCGCCATCTGGATCGTGTTCAGCAGCGTGCCGGTCGCGCTGTACTGCACGACCGCGCCCGCGCTCATGCGCGCGACCCACAGATTGCCCGCCGCATCGAGCGCCAGCGCGCCGGGACCGGTCACGGCGATGTCGCGCTGCCAGACGCCGTCGGTCGTATAGACGCGCACACGGTTGCCGTAGAAATCGCTCGCATACAGCAGGTTGCCGGCCGTCGCGAGGCCGGTGATCACGTCCGGGTTCGGGAGGCCCGTCCACGTGCTGACCGGGATACGCAGGTCGCGCTGGTTCGTGCTGCGGTTGTAGCGGCCCACCGAGCCGCTGCCGAAGTTGCGGTTGTAGCCGAGCGCGACGAAGATCGACGTCGCGTTGCCGGTAATCGCGCCGCCCTGGAATTCGTCGTGGATGCCGATCGTGCCCATCGGCTGACCGTTCTGGTAGAGCGCGACGCCGCCCGCGTTCTCGTCCCAGCGCGACGACGTGTAGATCACACCCTCGGGCGCGACCCACATCGAGCGCGCGGCATTGCCCACGTGCTGGGCCAGCGTGCCGTACGTGTTCGCGAGCCAGTCGGTCGAATAGGTCACCTGCGCGTGACTCGCCGGCGCCAGCATCGCCATGCACATTCCCAGCAACGCCGCCCGAATTTGTTTCATTGACATGAATAATGCTCCCGAACGTTCAATTGTCGACACTGTAAATCGCGGCGCATGAAATATTGGTGATTCCGGCTAAAACGCATTCGCCGTCACCCCCGAATTATTCACGCCGTCCTTTTTACCCTCCGGCGCTTTTCCGTCAACGATGGTCAAACCCGCTCACCGCGCCGCGACGGCTTGCCGGCCGCACGGTCTGGGTGCTTTTTCCCCGGCATTTTCTTCCGGATCGTTCAAGGCAAACGCGTCATTTTTTCTGAAATATCCGCATTGCCTTTTTCATTCCCCCGGAAATGGGCTCGATGATTACAAATCGAAATTAAAATGAAAGAGAAAAAATATTATCCGGCGCGATCGCGTCGTCGCGATTCAGCGCAGCGGCATGTGGCATGCGGCGAGCGGAAAGGAAGAACAGGGAAAAGACAGGGGACACCGCGCGCCGGCCGTGCCGGCACGCGGCCGCGATCGTTCAGTTCGCTTCGTCGAGCGTCGGGCCGTCCCACCCGTCGAGGAATTTCGGCAGCGCATCGACGACGTCGATCACGCTGTGCCGGTAGAACAGGTGCATCGTCGGCCGCAGGTCGTCGGGCAGTTGCCCGCCGTGCGCACGCGCGGCCAGGCTGTTCGGCACGACACGCATGCCGAGCCGGTTGGTGCCGCACACGATCTCGCCGCACGACGCGCAGTACGTGCGCGACATCGACTTCGACGGATGCGGGAACGTCGCGCTTGCGCCTTCGACGGTAACCTGCTCCGGCGGCCACGCGGTCGCCGACAGCACTGGCGTGCCGTAAAAATCGCGGCAGGTCGCGCAATGGCAGTTCGCGCGCGCCGCCGGCTCGCCGCGCAGCGTCACGGTGACGGTTCCGCACAGGCAACTCGCGGAATGCGTTCGGGTCATGTCGTCTCCTCCAGGAAAGGAGGCGACAGTATAGGAGCCTGCGTGCAACGTTGCCGGCATCGGCTGCGGGCAACGTTGCGGCCGCAACGATCGCTGCGCGTCAGAACTTCTGGCGCAGGCCGAGGCTGACGATGGCCTGCGAGCGCGAATCGGACGAGTGGCCGTTCGCCTTGTCCGATACCGACGCCGTCGCGGCCACCGGCCGGCCCAGCGCGTCGAGCGTCATGCCCGATGCATGCTGGTACGCGCCGAGCAGGTACACGCTGGTGCGCTTCGACAGGTCATACACGGCGCCAAGCGTGACGTTGTGATACTGCGCGCGGTCGTCCACGCCGTCGACGTCGCTGCCGCGCGTGTAGCTGTAGCCGGCGAACAGTTGCGTCTGCGGGCGCACGTTCCAGCGCGTGAACACGCCCGCGACGTTGAACGTCGCGTGGCCCGTGAACAGCGACTGGCCGCCGCTGCGGTACTGCACGTTGCTGTAGTTCACGCCGACGACGGCCGGGCCGAAGTCGTAGGTCGCGCCGGTCGCGATGATCTGCTGCGACTGAGCGCTCGCATAGCCTTCGTTGATCGACGAGTTGAACAGCCCGTCGTCGGTGCTCTGCCACTTGCCGGCCGTCGGGTCGGCCGCGCCCGTCTTGCTGTTGTCCGAGCGCTCGTAGCCGACGCCGACCCGCAGCGGCCCCGCCGCGTAGGCGGCGCCGACGCTCCACGTGTTGCGCTGCTTCATGCTGCCCGGCTGGCTGCCGAAGCCGTACAGCGCGCCGAACGTGAAGCCCGAGTAGCTGGCGCTCGTGTACTTGATCGAGCTGTCGACCCGCGCGGTCTGGTCGAGATCGTCGATGTCGCCCGGGTGCGCGCCGAAGCCGCCGATGTACGACGACGGGCCGACCGGGCTCACGAAATCGTCGAGCGACGTGTACTGGCGGCCGAGCGTGACCGTGCCGTAGCGGTCGCTGCCCACGCCGACGAACGCCTGGCGGCCGAACTGGCGGCCACCCTGCCCCGACGTGCCGTTCGCGATGTCGAAGCCGTTCTCGAGGACGAACAGCGCGCGCATCCCGCCGCCGAGATCCTCGGAACCCTTGATGCCCCAGCGGCTGCCGGACAGGTTGCCGGTCGTGAGCCCGACGCTCGAATGGCCGGTGTACGCGCCCGCGGAGCCGACCCGCTCGTTGCTGCGGTAGGTCACCCCCGCATCGACGATGCCGTACAGCGTGACGGAGCTTTGCGCGGCGGCGAGGCCCGCGAGCGAGAGCAGCAGCGGGGCTGCGATCAGTTGCTTGTTCATGGTTGTCGTGTCTCCGGGCGTTGAACCCGTTGTTCTGTCTGTCAGTTGCGAGTAGCGCGCGGGCTGCGAGATCCGCCGGCGGTGCGAGGCCGGCGGCGTCCGCGCGCGACGACGCGGCGGGCATGCCCGCTGCGGCCGCCATGGTAGATGGAACCGGTTTCCATCGAAAGCGGAATAATGAAAACAGTTTCTTGCCAAAATCGAGATAGTCGGACGGGCAGCCTGGTGCGCAGCGCGCCGCACCTGTACAGCCCGGGTGGGCGCAACCGATAATCGAACGCGCGCCATCCATCGGGAGTGCCTTCATGCATGAAACGACCCTGCTGATCTTCGCCGCCGTCGCGTTCGTCGGTATCGCGACACCCGGCCCGACCGTGCTGCTCGCGCTGACCAACGGCTCGCGCTACGGTGCGCGCCGCGCGGCGTACGGCTTCGCGGGCGCGATGCTGTCCGACTTGGTGCTGATCGTCGCGGTCGCGCTCGGCCTCGGCGCGCTGCTGATGGCGTCGGCGTTCTGGTTCTCGGTGGTGAAGTGGCTCGGCGCCGCATATCTCGCTTACGTCGGCATCCGGCTGCTGATGTCGAAGGGGTCGCTCGACGTTGCCGCCGCGCACGATGGCCACGCATCCGGGCGCAACGCGTCGATCTTCGCGAAGAGTTTCCTCACCGCGGTGACGAACCCGAAGGGCTATCTGTTCTTCTCCGCCTTCCTGCCGCAGTTCCTCGATCCGTCCGCGCCGCTCGCGCCGCAATACGTCGCGCTCGCGGTCACGTTCGCACTGCTCGACGGGGTCGTGATGTTCGGCTACGCGCTGCTCGGCGCACGCGCGGTGCGGCTGCTGAAGCGCGCGGGGGCGCTGTGGCTCGAGCGCACGTGCGGCGCGATGCTGCTCGCGCTCGCCGGGTCGCTGGCGCTGTATCGGCGTCATGCGGCATAGGCGCGGATGCGGATGAGAGTCGCTACGCCGCCCCGCTCCGGCTTTCCCGGCCTGTCGCTGCGCCAGATCGAACGCGCCGACCTCGGCGCGTGGTACGCGTACCTGACGAACCCCGACGTCTACCGCCATACGAGCTGGAACCTGCGCTCGCCCGACGATCTGCTTCCGCTGTTCGACGCCATCGATTCGACGGACCCCGATTCGATCCGGCGTCTCGCCGTGATCGACGACGCATCGGGCGCCCTCGCCGGGACGATCGGCCTGCATACCGTATCGACCGTGAACCGCTCGGCCGAGATCGCATACGATCTCGCGCCGTCGCACTGGGGGCGCGGGATCGCGAGCGCGCTGTGCGAGGCCGTCACCGCGTGGGCATTCGCCGATGGCGGCTTCATGCGCATGCAGGCCGTCGTGCTGACCGGCAACGCAGGCTCCGCGCGTGTGCTGCAGAAGTGCGGCTACCGGTACGAAGGGCTGTTGCGCGCATACAAGATGGTGCGCGGCACGCCGGGCGATTTCGCGATGTACGCGCGCCTCGCGACCGACTGACCGCGCCCTGCGGCTTCAGACCCGCGGCTTGACGTACAGCCGCTCACCGCTTCGCGTGCGCTCGCCATTGGACGGCCTGCGCCGAATTGGCGACAATCGCCGTTCCCTTCCCCCGACGATCCCCCATGAAAATCGCCGCGCTGTCCGACATCCACGGCAACCTCGCCGCGCTCGACGCGGTGCTCGACGACGTCCGCCGCCGCGGCGCCGACGTGATCGTCAATCTCGGCGACATCCTGTCGGGCGCGCTCCATCCGCCCGAAACGGCCGACCGCCTGATCGCGCTCGACCTGCCGACCATCAAGGGCAATCACGAACGGCAGTTGCTCACCGGCGATCGCGAATCGATGCGGCTGTCGGATCGCTGGGCGCACGACACGCTGCGCGCCGATCATCTGGCATGGATCGCCGCGCTGCCCGAACGCATGACGCTCGGCGACGACGTGCTGATGGTGCATGGCACGCCCGACAGCGACCTCGTCTATTTCCTCGAAACGGTCACGCCCGACGGCTGCCGCGCGGCCACGCCCCATGAAATCGCGCGGCGCGCGGGCGACGAACCTGCATCGCTGATCCTGTGCGGCCACACGCACATCCCGCGCACCGCCAAGCTCGACGACGGCCGGCTGATCGTCAACCCGGGCAGTGTCGGGCTACAGGCATACACCGACGACCTGCCGCATCCGCACCGCATCGAGACGGGCTCGCCGCATGCGCGCTACGCGATGGTGTCGCGTACGGCCGCCGGCTGGAACGTCGAATTCCACGCGGTCGAATACGACTGGCGCACGGCGGCCGCCACCGCGGCATCGCGCGGACGCGACGACTGGACCGTCGCGCTGCGCACCGGCCGGTGCTGACACGCGCGCCGCGCCATCCCGATTCACTTCATTCACCGGAAAACCACACCGTCATGCCTGTTCCGTCGCAACTGCTCTTCCTGCCCGGTGCATCGGGCAGCACCGCCTTCTGGCAACCGCTCGCCGGTCTTCTCGAGCATCCGGCCGAGCGCCGGATCGTCGGCTATCCGGGCTTTGGCGACACCCCGCGCGATCCGGCCGTCGACGATTTCGACAGCCTCGTGCGTCATGTTCTGGAAACGATCGACCGGCCGACCGCCGTCGTCGCGCAATCGATGGGCGGCGTGATCGCGATGCGCGCGGCGCTCGACAAACCCGAACTGATCACGCACCTCGTGCTGACGGTCACGTCCGGCGGACTCGACATGGCCGGGCTCGGTGCGCAGAACTGGCGCACCGGTTTCGCGGAAGCCAACCCGCAGCTTCCCGACTGGTTCCTGACGTTCCGTGCCGACCTGTCGCAGGAGATCAGCCGCATCGCACAGCCGACGCTGCTGCTGTGGGGCGACGACGATCCGATCAGCCCCGTCGCGGCTGGCCGGCGCCTGCTCGAACGGTTGCCCGACGCGCAGTTGCACGTCGTGCCGGGCGGCCGGCACGATCTCGCGGCCGTGCATGCGGCGACGCTCGCGCCGCTCGTTGATGCGCATCTGCAGCGCGGGTGACGTCGAGCGCTTCGGTTTCGGTTTCGGCTTCAACGTCAGCTTCGGTTTCATCACGAGCCCGAAACCGCGCCGCCCACGCACCGCATCCGGTCACCCCGCATTCCTCAACGTCAGCCGCGCCTCGAGCCCGCCGCCGTCCGTCCGGTTGGTCAGCGTGAGCGTGCCGCCCATTGCAAGCGCGAGCTGCCGCGCGATCGCGAGGCCGAGCCCCGTGCCGCCCGTCTCGCGGTTGCGCGACGTCTCCACGCGCCGGAACGGCTCGAACACCGCGTCGAGCTGATCGTCCGGAATGCCGGGCCCGCGGTCGAGCACGGCGATCACCGCGCCGCCGTCCGGCGCGGCGTGCACGTCGATCTCGGCCGCGCCCGCGAACTTCAGCGCGTTGTCGACGAGGTTGCCGACGATGCGGCGCAGCGCCTTCGGCCGCGTGACGAGCGCGAGCGGCGCGCGGCTGTGCAGCGCGACGTCCTGCCCCGCATCCGTGTAGTCGCACACGATGCTGTCGAGCAGCGCGTCGAGATCGATACGGCGCGCGGCTTCCTCGTTGCCGTGCAGCGTCCGCGCGTACGCGACGCCCTCCTTCACCAGATGCTCCATCTCGAGCAGGTCCTGGCGCAGCTTCGCGCCCTGCGCGTCGTCCTCCATCATGTCGGCGCGCAAGCGCATCCGCGTGATCGGCGTCTGCAGGTCGTGCGAGATCGACGCGAGGATCTGCATGCGCTCGGCCATGTACTGCGCGATGCGATCCTGCATCGCGTTGAACGCCCGGGCGGCGCGCGCGACTTCCGACGGCCCGCCCTCGTTCAGCCGCTCGCCCTTCAGGTCGGGGCCGAGCGCATCGGCGGCCTGCGCGAGCTGCTTGAGCGGCCGCGTCGCGAGCCGCACCGCGAGCCAGCAGCATGCGGCCAGCACCGCGAGCTGCAGCGCGAGCACGACCGGCAGCCAGCCCGACAGCGGCACCGTCGACATCGGATGGATGTCGATCGTCAGCGGCGACCCGTCGGTCAGGCGCAGATGCACCTGCAGATGTTCGCGGTCGCCGGGAATCGCGTTCGCGGTCAGCGGGTAGTCGCCGCCGATGCCATCGGAGATCGAGCGCTCGACGCGCGCCGACAGCCGCGCTTCCGGCGGCGTGCCGGTCTCGCCGGGCCCGAGGATGAACGTATAGCTGCGCCGCGCGAGGCGCGGCAGCCACGCGGCCCGCTCGCCGGGCGGCAGGTGATCGAGCAGCGCGACCGAGCTCGCGACCTCGCGCTCGATGTAGCCCATCATCAGGTTGGTGGTCGCCTGGTCGCGCTCGGTCATGGTGAGCCAGAACGACAGCGTCTGCGCGAGCGCGAGGCCCACGCACAGGATCAGCGCGAGCCGCGCGAACAGCGAGCGCGGCCAGTGCCACGGCATGCGCGCGCTCATTGCGTACCGTCGACTGCAGTCACGGCCGACGAGAACACGTAGCCCTCGTTGCGCAGCGTCTTGATGTAGCGCGGTTCGCGCGCGCCGTCGCGCAGACGCTGGCGCAGCCGGCTCACGAGCAGGTCGATCGACCGGTCGAACGGATCGGATTGCCGACCCTGCGTGAGATTGAGCAACTGGTCGCGCGTCAGCACGCGCTGCGGGTTGTCGAGGAATACGCGCAGCAGCCGGTATTCGGCGCCGCTCAACGCGACCAGCGTGCCTTCCGCATCGAGCAGGTGGCGCCCGGTCGTGTCGAGCCGCCATTCGCCGAACGCGAGCATCTCCGCGGTTTCCGTCACCTGCATGCCGGGCGGCAGCATGCGCGCGCGGCGCAGCACCGAGCGGATCCGCGCGAGCAGTTCGCGCACCGCGAACGGCTTGGCCAGGTAATCGTCCGCGCCCATCTCGAGGCCGATGATGCGGTCGGTTTCCTCGCCGCGTGCGGTCAGCATCAGCACGGGCACCGTGCGGAACTTGCCGGCGCGCAGGTCGCGGCACAGCGTGAGGCCGTCCTCGCCCGGCATCATCAGGTCGAGCACGATCAGGTCGGGCGCGCCGTCGTCCAGCACGTTGCGCATCTCGCGGCCATTCGCGGCCAGCGAGACGCGCATGCCGTTCTTCTCCAGGTAATCCGCGATCAGTTCGCGGATCGCGCGGTCGTCGTCGACGATCAGCACGTGGTCGATCTTGTCCATGAGTCGGTGTCGAGGTATTCGGGCAGGTGATGTCCGCTTTTATACCGCACGGCGGGCAGGCGTTTGTATCCCAATGTATCGCGCCGCCGCGACGACACACAACATTGCACACGCGTGGCTCGCCGGACACATCGCAGATACGTCGGCGCCGCCTAATGGGGCCTGTCGAAACCCGTCCGGCCGCCGCCACCGAGCGCCGGCCTCCCGCTCAGGAGAACGCCATGCTGCCCCGATTCAAGATCGCCGCCCTCGTCATCGCCCTTGCCGCCACAGCCGGGCTCGCCGCCTTCGCGGGCACCCGCGACGACGCGGGCATGCCGGCTTCGCAGGCCGGCACGGCCGCGCCCGATTTCACGGGCATCGACCGCTGGCACAACAGCCCGCCGCTGACGCTCGGCCAGTTGCGCGGCAAGGTCGTGCTCGTCGATTTCTGGACGTACTCGTGCATCAACTGCATTCATACGATTCCGTACGTGAAGGAGTGGGACCGGAAGTATCGCGACCAGGGGCTCGTCGTGGTCGGCGTGCATACGCCGGAATATCCGTTCGAACGCGACGCGAAGAACGTCGCCGATGCGATCAAGCGCTTCGATATCCGCTATCCGGTCGCACAGGACAATCGCTACGACACGTGGCGCGCGTACGGCAACGAGTACTGGCCCGCGCTGTACCTGATCGACGCGAACGGGAAGGTCGTCTATACGCGCTATGGCGAAGGCGGGTACGACAAGACCGAAGCCGCGATTCGCACCGCGCTCGCGCAGGCCGGTGAAGGCGCGAAGGGCGCGACGCGCACGCAGTGACGGGCCGGTGCGCGGGCGTGGCGCTTGCCCGCACATGCCTGCCCGTCGCGGGCGCTCACCCGCGCTTCGCGTCGGCCGCCGCGATCATCGCTTCCCCGATCGCGAGGTTGCCGTTCGCGACCAGCGCGTCGCCCGCGCCGCGGATATCGGCCACGTCCTTGTTCTGCCCGAGCTTGCGTTTGCCGACGAGCCGCGTGATCTCGATCTGCAGCCCGACGATCGCCTGCAGCATCGCGTCGAGATAATCCGCCGGCGCGTCGCCCATCTTCCAAGGCACCGGCTGCGACGCCTCGTGCGTGCGCGTCAGCCGGGCGACCACGCCGCGCACGAACTTCGCGTCGTCGCGCACCGTGATGCGGCCGTGCGCATGCACGACCACGTAGTTCCACGTCGGCACCTGCCGGTGCGCGACATGCTTGCTCGGATACCAGGTCGGCGAGATATACGCGTCGCCCGCGCGGAAGATCACGAGCACCTCGTCGCCGTTCGCAACGTCCTGCCAGACCGGATTCGCGCGCGAGACGTGCGCATGCAGTTCGCCGAGGCCGCCGTCGCCGGGCAGCAGTTCGAACGGGATGTGGTTCGCGTCGAGCCCGTTGGTGCCGTGCGTGATCAGGCTGCCGAACGGATGCTGCACGATCAGCTCGCGCAGCGCGTCGGGGTTGGGTTCGTTGAAATCGGCGGGGACGTACATGTCGGCTCCACGGTCGCGCGGGGGTGGGAACGGATCGGGCGCTGGCCCGTCATGCAACGATTGTGGCGCCAAACTGGTTTATGCTGTAGAGCCGGTTTGGAACAATTTCAGCAGACCAGAATCATGGCAAGAACGGCCCGGAATGCCGATATCCCGTCGCTCGGCGCGCTCGATCGCGCGGCCGGCGACCTGAGCCGCCAGCTCGCGCAGGCGCTGCGCGAGGCTGTGCGGCGCGGCGACGTCCATCCGGGCGACGCGCTGCCGTCCACGCGGCTGCTTGCCACGTCGCTGCAGGTGGCGCGCGGCACCGTCGTCGATGCGTATGCGCAACTCATCGCCGAAGGCTTTCTCGAATCGCGCGGCGGCGCGGGCACGCGCGTCGCAAATGCGCTCGCGCTCGCCGGGCCGCCGCCCGTCGACGCTCCCGAACCGCCTGCGCGGCGCCACCCGCCGGCGCATACCGGCCTCCCCGAGCCGGCCGCCACCTTCGCGAGGATCGCCGGCGAATTCCGCCCGCTGCCGGCCATGCCGTTCGCGATCTCGGTGCCGATCGGCCTCACCGCGCCCGACGACATCTGGCGCCGGCTCGGCAACCGCCTGCGCGCACGCGGCGCCGGCGCACCGTCCGGCTATGCCGATCCGCAAGGCGCGTTGCCGCTGCGCGAAGCGATCGCCGACTACGTGCGCCGCTCGCGCTCGGTGCGCTGCCATGCCGACCAGGTCGTGATCACGAGCGGCACGCAGCAAGGGCTGCATCTCGCGAGCCAGGTGCTGCTCGGCGCGGGCGATCAGGCATGGGTCGAGAATCCGGCCTATCGCGGCATCACCGCACTGCTCGACAGCACCGGGCAGCGCGACGCGATGGTGCGGGTGCCGGTCGACGCCGACGGCCTCGACGTCGACGCCGGCATCCGTCTCGCGCCGCATGCGCGGGTCGCGTTCGTCACGCCGTCGCACCAGTACCCGCTCGGCATGCCGCTCAGCATGGCGCGGCGCAATGCGCTGCTCGCCTGGGCGCGTGGGCAGCGCGCGTGGGTGGTCGAGGACGATTACGACAGCGAGCTGCGCTACGAAGGCCATCCGTTCCCGTCGCTGCAGGGGCTCGACCCCGACCGCGTGATCTACCTCGGCACGTTCAGCAAGATCCTGTTTCCGTCGCTGCGGCTCGGCTACGTGATCGCGCCCGACGATCTCGTGCCCGCGTTCTGCGGCGCCCGCGTGCTGATGGATCGCCATGCGCCGACTGCCGACCAGCACGTGCTGGCCGCGTTCATCGCGGACGGCCACCTCGACCGCCACATCCGCCGCGTGCGCGGCGTGTATGCGGAACAGCGCGCGCTGCTGATCGACACGCTCGGTGCGCGGCTGCCGCGCGAGCGCGCGTGGGTGCAGCCGGGCGACCAGGGGATGCATGTCGTGCTGTGGCTCGCGGAAGGAATCGACGATCTCGACGTAGTCGAGCGCGCCGCGCAAGCCGGCGTCGCGGTGCGTGCCGTGTCGCCGATGTTCGCGCCGGGCACGGCCCGCCCGGGGCTCGTGCTGGGCTTCGGCGGGTTCGGCCGCGCGCAGATGGAGGCGGCCGCGCAGCGGTTGGCGGATGTGGTCGCAATGGCCGCCGACGCCGCCGTGCCGCGCTGACCGGACGGCGTCGAACGCTCGCGGGCCGGCCACGATTCGTCGGGAGAATCGCGCCGGGCTGCGCCGTAAAAGGTTGTCGGCGGGCAACAAACGTAATCGTCTGTAAATCCTGCAAGCAAACGGCCGTTTTGGCGGGCGTCGCATGGGTGCCGTTTGCTAGGATCGCGCCTCTTCCACCCGCGCTCCTGCCGCCTTGAATCGCTTCGTGCCGCTTCTCCGAGACGCGTGGCTCCGTTGCCGCGCCCGCGTCGTACCGTTCGCCGCCGCCTGCGGCGTGCGCATCCGCGCGCTGGGCGCCGACGCGCTGCATCGCCTGCGTCATCCGACGCGGCGCGGCGTCGCGCTGACGCTCGCCGCGATCCCGGTGCTGGGCCTGCTGGTGCTGCTCGCGTTCATTCCGTTCACGCCGAGCATCGGCGACATCCGCAAGGCGCGCATCGACCGCCCCGCGCGCGTGCTCTCCGCCGACGGCCAGCTGATCGCCGAGTTCCGGCCCGTCAACCGCGAATGGGTGCCGCTCAAGCAGATCTCGCCGCACATGGTCGACGCGCTGATCGCGACCGAGGACCACCGCTTCTACGCACATCACGGCATCGACTTGCGCCGCACGATCGCGGCCGGGCTGCACACATTTTCAGGCGACCGCCAGGGCGGCTCGACGATCACGCAGCAGCTCGCGCGCAACCTGTATCCGGATGAAGTCGGCCGCGCGCCGACGCTCACGCGCAAGGTGAAGGAGCTGATCACCGCGTTCAAGATCGAGTCGGTGTACAGCAAGGACGAGATTCTCGAGACCTACCTGAACACCGTGCCCTTCCTGTACAACGCGTACGGCGTCGAAATGGCCGCGCGCACCTACTTCGGCAAGTCGGCCGACCAGCTCGACATCGTCGAAAGCGCGACGCTCGTCGGGATGCTGAAGGGCAACAGCTACTACAACCCGGTGCTGAACCCGGAGCGCGCGGTGCAGCGACGCAACATCGTGCTCGACCGGATGGCGCAGATGCACATGCTGACGCCGCGGCAGCTCGCGAAACTGCAGCGCCAGCCGTTGCGCGTCGACTTCGAGCCGCAGTCGGGGCAGCCCGGCCTCGCCCCGCACTTCGCGGTGCAGTTGCGCAAATGGCTGATCGCGTGGGCCGATCGCAACAACTACGATCTGTACTCCGATGGACTCGTCGTGCGCACGACGCTCGACGCGCGACTGCAGGACATGGCGACGCAGGCGCTGACGCGGCAGACCGAACGGCTGCAGGCGATCGCCGATAGCGCGTGGCGCAGCCCGTCCGGCTGCGGGCTGCGCAACGACCTGTTCCGCGGCTTCATCCGCCAGACGCCCGACTATCGGCAGGCGCGCGACACGGGGCTGACCGATGTCGCGGCGCTGAAGCGGCTCGGCGCCAATCGGGATTTCATGCGCGCGCTGTGCGAGCGCAAGACGCAGGTGCAGGCCGGCTTCGTCGCGATCGATCCGCGCAACGGCGCGATCCGCGCGTGGGTCGGCAGCCCCGATTTCGGCAGCGAGCCGTTCGATCACGTGTCGCAGGCGCGGCGCCAGCCCGGCTCGACGTTCAAGCCGTTCGTCTATGGCGCCGCGTTCGCGGACGGCATGCGGCCGGGCGATACGTTCGTCGACCGCCCCGTGGCGATCCCGATCGACGGGCGCGCGATCTGGCGCCCGACCGATGCCGAGCCGCCGACCGATGAGCCGATGACGTTGCGCGATGCGCTCGCGCTGTCGCGCAACCGCATCACCGCGCAGGTGATGCAGCACGAAGGCGCCGCGAAGGTCGCGCAGCTCGCCCGCGCGATGGGCGTGCGCGAGAGCCCGCTCGACGCGGTGCCGTCGCTGGCGCTCGGCACGAGCCCCGTCACGCTGAAGGAGATGGTGTCCGCGTACGGCACGATCGCGAACCGCGGCGCATACGTCGCGCCGCAGATGATCACGCGCATCGAGGATCGCGACGGCAAGGTGCTCGCCGTCTTCGGCAGCGCGCCGCCCGAACGTGCGTTGCCTGAGCCCGCCGCGCAGACGCTAGTCGACGTGATGCGCGACGTCGTCGATCGCGGCACCGGCGCCGACATCCGTTCGCGCTACGGAATTCGGGTCGACGTCGCCGGCAAGACGGGCACGACGCAGGACAATGCGGACGGCTGGTTCATCCTGATGCATCCGCAGCTCGTGGCCGGTGCGTGGGTCGGCTTCGACGACGGCAGCGTGACGCTGCGCAGCGACTACTGGGGCGCTGGCGCGCACAGCGCGTTGCCGATCGTCGGCACGTTCTACGATGCGGCACTGCGAGCGCGGGCGATCGATCCGCACGCGCAGTTCTCACCCGACTTCCGGCCGCGCATCGCGCCGGCGCCGCGGCGGCGCGCGCCGCATCCGGGCCTGTTCGACTGGCTGAGGTTCTTCCGCTGACCGGAGTGCCGGCGAGTACGACGGCCGTCCGTTCGACTGGCGCGTCGTCGTCGCGCAATGCCGCAACCGGGGGACAGTGCTCCAGTTTTGCGCGACCGCGACACGGCGGACATGCCAGGGCATCACACGGTTGAAGCACCGGCCGGCTTACAACGCCACCGTGCTCAGCCCGCCGCGAGCGTGGCTGCCAGCACGTCGAATTCCGGCGCCCACGCCGCACGCCACGCAGCCTTCGTCGTGTCGTCCACCCACGCGCCGTCGATCCCGTTCAGCATGAACTGCTTCAGCTCGGCCACGGTGAAGCCGAAATGGCTGAACATCAGCTCCCACGCCTCCGACGGATTGACCTTGTGCAGCGTCGGATCGTCGGTGTTCGGATGGATCTTCAGCCCTAGGCCCGGCATCTTGCGCATCGGGTGCCGTTCCGCCCATTGCTCCGGCGGCAGCGTGCGCAGGTAGTACGAATTCGTCGGCACGACGGTGAACACGATCCCGCGCTCCGCATAGCGGGCGCACAGCTCCGGGTTGTCGACGATCGTATAACCATGATCGACGCGATCGACCTGCAACAGATCGACGGCCGTCTCGACGTTGCGCCACGGCATCCCGAACTCGCCCGCGTGCGCGGTCGTGCGAAAGCCCGCCGCGCGTGCATTGCGGTAAGCCTTCCAGAACAGCTCCGGCGGCCGGTCGTTCTCGCGATAGTCGATCCCGAGCCCCGCGACTTCGTCCGCGCGGTTCGCCTTCATCCATTCGACGATCGCCACCGCTTCGTCGGGATCCTGCTCGCGGTCGATGCTCGGGATCAGGCGCGCGCCGATCCCGAAGTCGCGTGCGGCGTCGCGAATACCCGTCACGATCGCGGCCTGCGCATCCGCATACGCGATACCCGACACATGCACCGTACCCGTCGGATTCCAGAAGAATTCCGCATGCCGCACGTTGTACGCGGCGGCATCCTCCAGATACTCGTAGGCGATCCGCCGCAGGTCGTCGGGCTGCGTGAGCAGATACCGGTCGAGCGCGCGCAGCACATGCAGCACGCCGACCGGCTTCTCGCCGCGCGCATAGAACGCGTCGATTTCCGCGCGCTCGATCGGCGCACCGCTGCGCTCCGCGAGTGCGACGAACGTGTCGTGCCGCACCGCGCCGAGCAGGTGGCAATGCAGCTCGATCTTCGGCAGCGCATGGAAGAAGGCCCGATGGGCCGGCGTGATCTCGATGCCCGTGCGCGCGGCCGGGACGTTGCCTGGTGTTCCCTTCATTGCAGTCTCTTTTTTTGGGTAGTGCAGATGCGTCGCGAATGCCGTCTCTCAGTGCGGCTTCACGACAGTCCAGAAGTAATAGCCGAGCGGAAGCGCGAGCACGACGAGCCCCCACGACACGTCGCGCCAGCGGCCCGCCAGCAGCTTGACGAGCACGTAGCACAGCAGGCCGCCCGCGATGCCGGTGCCGAAGCTGTTCGACATCAGCGTGAGCAGCACCATCGACATCACGGGCAACGCATCGGTGAAGTCGTCGAAGTGCGTATGGCGGATCGTCGCGAACATCGACAGCCCGATGAGGATCAGCGCCGGCGCGGTCGCCTCTTTCGGGATCGCGAGCGCGACCGGCACGAACAGCAGCATCGCGGCGAACAGCACGGCCGCGGCCAGCGACGACAGCCCGCTGCGGCCGCCGGCCTCGACGCCCGCCGCCGATTCGATCAGCGCGGTCAGCGCGGGAATGCCGAACACGGGCCCAAGCGTCGCCGCGAGCGAATCGACGAGGAACGGCCGGTTGATGTTCGGCAGGTTGCCCTGTTCGTCGAGCAGGTTCGCCTTCGCACCGACCGCGAGCGCGGTGCCGAGCGTCGAGAAGAATTCCGCCGCGAAGAACGCGAACAGGTACGGCGCGGCCGCGAGGCTCAACGCGCTGCCGATGTCGAGCTTGAACGCAATCGGCGCGATGCTGTGCGGCAGCGACACGAACGACGCGGGCAGGTGCGTGACGCCGAGCGGCACGCCGGCCGCGGCCGCGACGAGGATCGCGATCAGGATCGCGCCGGGCACCTTGCGCGCCTGCAGCACGATCGCGACCGCGAGGCCGATCAGTGCGACGAGCGCGCCCGGCCGCGAGAAGTCGCCGAGCGCGAACGCGTTGGTCTTCGCGTTCGCGACGACCATCCCCGCGTTGCGCAGCCCGAGCATCGTGACGAACAGGCCGATCGACGCGCCGAGCCCGAGCTTGATCTGCACGGGAATCAGCCGAACCACGACGCCGCGCGCGCCGAGTATCGTCAGCAGGAAGAACAGCACGCCCGATACGCAGGCGATGCCGAGGCCCGTCTGCCAGCCGACGTGCTCGGTCGTCGCGAGCGTCACGCCGATGATCACCGAGCCGCCGATGCCGGGGCCGACGAGGAACGGCAGGTTCGCGTAGAGCCCCATCAGCGTCGTGAACAGCACGAACACGATGATCGTCGCGGTCGTCGCCGCGCCGCGCTCCATCCCGCCCGTCGCGAGCAGCGACGGGATCACGACGAGCAGGTACGCGGCCGCGAGAAACGACGTGACGCCCGCGATCGTCTCCGTGCGCACGCTCGTGCCGCGCGCGGCGAGCGCGAAGCGGCGTTCGAGCCAGTTGGCCGGCGCTCGCGCCGGCATCGTGTCAATCGCTGACATGGTGGTTCTCCTGTGATTCCGAATATTGTCCTGTGCCGATTCACGCAGCGCGGTCTTATACTGCCGCGTACCGCATCCCGACCGTTATTGCCCGATGTCGTCCGACCGCTCGTCGCTGCTGCCCGCGCTCACGCTGCGGCAGGTCCAGCACTTCGTCGTGCTCGCGCACGCACGCAGCTTCACGCAGGCCGCGCAGGCGCTGTCGCTCACGCAGCCCGCGCTCACCGCGTCGATCCGCCAGATCGAGTTCCTGCTCGGCGGGCGCCTGTTCGCGCGCTCCGCGCACCGGCTCACGCTCACCTCCGCGGGCGAAGCCGTGCTGCCGCTCGCCGAACGCCTGCTCAACCAGGCGCGCGGCACCTTCGACGACATGACGCGGCTCATCGGCGAACGCATCCAGACCGTGCGCATCGCGTTCATCCCGTCGGTCGCGGGCCGCCTGCTGCCCGCGCTCAATGCACTGCGCGACGCGCACCCGACGCTGCGCTTCACCCTCACCGACCTGCCGAACAGCGCGCTCGTCGAAGCCGTGCGCGACAGCGTCGCGGATCTCGGCATCGGCGTGCGCGAACCGGACAGCGACGACGGCACGCTGCGCTACCGGCAGCTTTTCGAGGACGAGATCGTGATCGTCGTGCGGCATGACGATCCGCTCGCCCGCGCGAAGAGCGTCACGTGGGCCAGGCTCGTCGATCGCGAGCTCGCGGTGTTCGTGCGCGGCAGCGTCAGCGAATCGCTGCATCGCACCGGCGGCGCCGAGAAGCTGCGCCTGAACGTCACGTACCGGATGGAATACACCGAGCCACTCTACGCGCTTGCGCGCAACGGCCTCGCCACCGCCGTGCTGCCGAGCCTCTACACGATGCATCTGCACGATCCCGAACTCGTCGCGCTGCGCGTCGACAAGCCGCGCGTCACGCGTGCGATCTCGCTGATCTCGCTCGCCGGCGACGATCGCGGCCCGCACGTGCGTGCGTGCCGCGAGTGGATTGCGAAGCACATCTGATTGCCTTCAGGGCAGCTTCGCGATGCGCTCGACGAGCGCCGCGTAGAAGCGGTCCGCGTCGACCTCGTTGATCCACGTCGCGTTCGCCGTGCGGCCGCTGCGACCGTTCCAGTCGACGACGGTCTCGCCGAGCGTCCACGGCCCGGTCGTCTCGACCATCACGTTCACCTTGCGTCCGCCGAACAGCGTCGGATCGACGAGATAGCCGACCGCGGTCGGGTCGTACATCGGCGCGTCTTCGACACCGCGCCGCTTCTTGTTGTACGCGAGCTCGGCATCCATGATGTCCGCGACGATCGCGCCGCAGCGGTTGCCGAGCGCGCGGAACGGCGCGACGCGCGCCGGCGTGATCGGCGCTTTCACGGCGACATCGCGCGGCAGCACGACGATCGGCATGCCGCTGCCGAATACGACTTCGGCCGCCTGCGGATCGACGTAGATGTTGAATTCGGCGGCCGGCGTGATGTTGCCGCGCTCGAAGAACGCGCCGCCCATCAGCACGATTTCGCGCAACGCGCCGCGAATCTGCGGCGCTTCGACCAACGCGGTCGCGAGGTTCGTCAGCGGGCCCAGCGCGCACAGCGTCACGCTACCCGGCGCTGCACGGCTCAGCGCATCGACGAGATACGACACCGCGTGACCGGCGGCAAGCGGCGCCCGCGGCTCATGAAGTTCGACGCCTTCGAGCCCCGTCTTGCCGTGCACGTTCGCGGCCGTCACGAGATCGCGCACGAGCGGACGCGGGCAGCCTGCGTAGACGGGCAGCGTCTTCGTGCGGCCGGCCCAGTCGCGGATGATCCGCGCATTGCGTTCGGTCAGGTCGAGCGGCACGTTGCCCGCGACGGCAGTCAACGCGCGCACGTCGAGCCGGTCCTGCGCGCCCAGCGCGAATAGGATCGCGATGGCGTCGTCCTGCCCCGGGTCGGTATCAATGATCACCGTGCGGCGCGCGGCCTCGCCGCCGGCCGCGAATGCGCCCGTTTCGGGCAGCAGCGCGGTGCCGGCCAGCGCGGCGGACAGTTTCAGGAAGGTGCGGCGGGATGCGATCGGATGGGTCATGGTCGGGCGCTCAGAAAACGTGCCGGACGCCGACCGTCGCCATCATCTGGCGCGTGCCGGTCGACCGGGCGTACGCGAAGATCTGCGCATGGTCGGCGTCGCCGGCCGCCTGCTGCGCGATCACCGTCAGCGCGACATCGGTGCGTTTCGACAGGAAGTAATCGGCCTGCAGGTTCACCTGGTGCCATTTCGGCCGCTTGTCGATCACGTCGTACTTGCCGTTCGTGAACGCATACGCGGCGCCGAGGAAGAGCTGCGGCGTCATCGTGTAGACGACGTTCACGCCGAGGTTCTGCAGGTGCAGGTGCGTGTTGTCGAGGTAATCGTAGCGCACGTCGGTAAACATCGCCGCGAACTGCGCGCGGCCGATCGTGTAGAAGCCGCCCGTGCCCGCGATCCGCTGCCGGCTCGCGTAGGCCGCGGGCGACATCGCGCTCTTGCTGAAGATCAGCAGCGGCGACGCATAGTCGTTCGCGATTGCGCCGTCCTGGTTCGTCGCGCTGTACGGATGGTTGTACTGCGCGTAGACCGCGCTCCAGCGCAGCGGGCCCTCCTCGTAGCCGAGCCCGAAGCTGTATGCGCTGTTGTTCGCGAAGCCGGTCGCGTTGCTGAAGCCGTACAGTGCGGTGAATTTCAGGCCGTAGTAGACGGGGCTCACGTACTTCACCGAGTTCTGCACGCGGATGTCGTTGTAGCCGTTGTCGTTGTCGCCGATGTTCACGCCGTTGCTCGCGATGATCACCGGCCCGATGTAGTCGTGGATCGCGTCGTACTGGCGGCCGAACGTCAGCGAGCCGTAGGTGCGGTCGGCGAGGCCGACGTAGGCCATCCGACCGAACTCGCGGCCGTTCTGCGCGGCCGTGCCCGTCATCACGTTGAAGCCGTTCTCCAGCTGGAAGATCGCGGACAGCCCCTGCCCGAGATCCTCCTTGCCCTTCAGCCCCCAGCGCGGGTTCTGGTTCGTGGCGGACAACGCCTGCCAGGCGTTCTTGCCGCCCTGGTTGGTCGCGAACCCGACACCGGCCGAGATGAGACCGTACAGCGTGATGCTGCTTTGCGCACAGGCATGCGTCGCGAAGGCGCCGAGCATCGCGAGCGGAGCGAGCTTGTAGAGAGTTTTCATCGGGTCGTGTGATCGGTGGTGGTCCAGGCGCGGCAGGGTTCCGCGAAACTGGCCTCGACTATACGAACCCGGATCGGATAATAAAAGTTTGCTTTTATTATGGTTCAATAAAACGGATTTATTCTCATCCAGATCGCTCCCATGCCCGACGCACCGGCCGTCAGTCCGCCGTGTCGCCGCCCTTCGGCAGCTTCGACCACGCCTTGCGCCCCGGCAACGGCGACCACGCCGGCCGCGTCTTGCGTGCGCTGTCGATCACGACCAGGTAGCGGCCCGCGATCGGCGTGATGTCGCGATCGCGCCGCAGCACCCACAGCGACTTGCCGGCCTCGACGCGCGCCTGGTAGTCGTCGTCGAGCAGGCCGTGCTGGTCGAAGAACGTGTTCAGCGACGCGGGAATGCGCACGCACCCTTTCGAGTGCCGGATGCCCAGCAGCGATTCGAGGCGATCGGGGTCGGTCGCATGCATCTGGAAGCGCATCGGCGATACACCGCCCTTGCCCCAGCCGCGCTCGCCGTCCACCCAGCCGAAGTCGTAGATGCGCATGTCGCGATGCCCGTAGCCGCGAATGCCGTTCTCGTTCGTCGTGCCTTCCGCGCGGAAATCCATGTTGTCCGGCGAGTGGTGGAACACACCGAGCGGCGTCAGGAAATGGTCGTACTTGCCCGGCAGCCCGGTGCCGACCGGCGATGCACCGATCATCAGCCATGCGTTGGCCGGCGTCGCGCGGAAATAGATGAAGAGCGCCTGGACGTTCGGTGCGCGGTCGACCATCGCAACGTATTCGCCGGCCAGGTTGCCGAGGTCCGCATCGGCGAGCGCCTTCTGGAGCCGCTCGCCGTACGCGCGCTGTTCGCTCGCGGGTACGGTCAGGCGCCGCGTGACTTCCTGCGTGAAGCGCTTGCGCATGTCGATCGCGCGCGCCGTCGCATTTTTCGCCTCTTCGGCGGACAGGGGCGGATGCTGGCGCGGCGGTGTCGGTGCGGGGGCTTCGGCCTCGCTGGCGGTCGTGGCGGAAGCGGCTGATGCAGGTGCGACAGCGGAAGCGGCGGAGGCTGCGGATGCGCCCGATGCACTCGATACGCCCGTTGCCGGGCTGGCAGGCTGTGCCGGATGCGCGTGCGATGCGGCAGGCGCGGGCTGGGCGGCCGACGCACCCGACGATGCATGCGCCACCGAAGCGGGATGCGTCCGAGAAGCTGCCGATGCGGGTGACTCGACTGATGAGGATGACGTAGCGACGGGCGACGATGCGTCGGACGCCGCAAAAGCAGACCGCTCGACCAGCACGGAGATCGGCAGTGTCGCAGCAAGCCAGATACATGCAGCGGCGGCACGGGAAAGACAACGCGGTTTCGCAAATCGCCGCGTGAAGCTGAAAGGCATCATACGTTCGAAGCCATCGGCCGATCCGGCCGCCGCATGCTGCTGTTGCGAGCGGCGCATCTTCCGCGCGAGCCATCGACACGTCCGGCGCATCGCATGCGCCCGGCGCCGACGCCTCTTCGCGGCGGAGCCGTTCGCTGTTGCAACGCGGTCGGTCCGATGGCGGCTAATGAGTCGTCAGGCCCTTCATTTTACGCGTCCGTACAGGAATCGGCAGTGCGGAAAGTCGTGGTTTTGCGCTTCGTCACGCTTTGTTTCAACTCGTTTCCGCTCGCTTTTTCTTTGCGTGGCAGGTTTGCTGGTTGGGCGTTCGAGATCGATGCAGATAGCCGCGTGTTTCGCCAGGGCTAGACTGCATCTTCAATTCGATTCGGATACCAGATCATTCGAGATATGCGGTACACGCCGTCCGCGCGATGCAATCGCCATCGCATCGCACGCATGCCGCCTGAACGGCGCGACACGCGTGCGCAACCACCGATTACTTCGAGATGGTTTCGAGCGCGACGCCCTTCGTACGCGGCCCCATGAACCCGATCGCAGCCATTACGATCACCATCGCGCCCGCGATGAACGCGAATACGCCGAACGTACCGAAGCCCTTCAGCACGGCCGCGATCACGAACGACGAGAAGATCGCCGAGAAGCGGCTCCAGGAATAGACGAAGCCGACGGCCCGTGCACGGATCGACGTCGGGAACAACTCGGCCTGATACGCGTGGAAGCTGTACGACATGATGTTGCTGGCGAGCGTGAGGCCGATGCCGAGCACGATCAGGAACGCGCCCACCGTCGTCTGGCTGAACAGCAGCCCGCAGACGACGATCGCCGCCGCCATCGCGACGATCACCGACTTGCGCTCGAAGCGGTCGGCGATCACGAGGCCGATCAGCGGGCCGATCGGCGCGGCGAGCGCGATCACGCTCGAATACATCAGGCTCGACGTGATCGTGATGCCCTGCTTGATCAGCAGCGTCGGTACCCAGTTCGCAAAGCCGTAGAAGCCGACCGTCTGGAACACGTTGAAGATCGTCATCATGATCGTGCGGCTGCGATACGGCTGCACCCACATATCGCGGAAGCTGCCGCGCGGCGGTACGGGCTCGGCGGGCGCGGGCGGCGGCAGCGGCCGCCCGAATTCGGCTTCGACCTTCGCCTCGAGCGTGCGCATAATGCGATCGGCTTCTTCGACCCGCCCCTGCTGCGCGAGCCAGCGCGGGCTTTCCGGCAGTTCGCGGCGAATCCACCACACGAAGAGCGCGCCGTGTGCACCGATCAGCACGACCCAGCGCCAGCCGTCGAGGCCGAACGGGGCATGCGGCACGAGCAGGTACGCGAGGAACGCGACCACCGGCACCGCGACGAACCCGACCGCCTGCTCGCACGCGAATGCACGGCCGCGGATCTGTTTCGGAACGAGTTCGGAGATGTACGTGCCGATCGTCACCATCTCGACGCCGAGGCCGAGACCGACGACGAAGCGCCAGAAGTTCAGCCCGGCGGCGGTGTCCTGGAATGCCATCACGACGTTGGCGGCCGTGTACCACAGCAGCGACCACGTGAAGATCGCGCGGCGGCCGAAGCGGTCGGCGAGGAAGCCGCACGCGATCGTGCCGATGAAGAGCCCGGAGAACAGCGCGGCGATGAAGCTCGCGACGCCCGTAGTGCCGAACAGGCCGTGCGTCGTCGCCGACAGGATCCCGCTTTTCACGAGGCCGGGGGCGACGTAACCGCTATAGAGCAGGTCGTAGAGCTCGAAGAAAAAGCCGAGGCTCAGCAGGATGACGAGTTTCCAGACGGTGCGGGTTGGCGGCAGGCGGTCGAGACGGGCCGAGATGGAGCCGGGTTCGACGGGTGAGGATTGGGCAGATGCCTGCGAAAGGCTGTCCGTTGAGGCCATCGTGGGCGCGTCTCCTGATCGTGTCGTGTTGTTGTCCGGCGGCCGGCGAGCCGCCGTCGGGCGAATCGGTGCATTGTACCGGCGCGTCCGTCCGGCGCGCGCACACGGCCCCGATATCCGGAACGCGACGACGGGCCGGCCACACACCGGCCCGGAACCGCTTCGGACACCCCATTTTTGCGCCAGATAATGTGTAACTTGCGTAACCGTCTGTCGGGTACTGAAAACGCGCCAGAACTGCAATCTGTCGCCATGCCGCGGCGGCGCCCGCCCCACCGCCCGGGCCTGGTGCGCCGTTTCGCGCGGGCACGCAGCACCGGAATCGCCACAAACGGGGTAAGCAATCGGGACAACCACGCGTTCCACACCCCGGTAACATGCTACCGGGCCAACCACCGGCTTCCGGGCGCCTTTCGGCGACCTGAATTGTCGGCAAATCGTAAGCATTCCATGTCCATACAACGACTATCCACCTACGCTCGCCGGATCGCCCTGATCGCGTTGCTGCAGTTCGCGGCAATCGCGACTGCGTCGGCGTTTCCGGCGGCCGCCTCGGCCCCGAACGCGAGCGGCGTCGGCGCGCCCGTCCCGGCCATCTCGCTGAACGACGCCGTCGCGCAGCTCAAGCAGATGCAGGCCGAACTCGACCGCATCAAGCAGCAGACCTCGAACGCGTCCAACAGCAAGGAGCTGGACGGGCTCAGCGACTCGACACAGGAGCTGAGCACCGATGTCGAGAAACTGCAGAGCGATCTCGTTCCTCAGCGTGCGCAGATCCAGGGGCAGCTCGACGTGCTCGGCCCCCCGCCTGCCGAGGGTGCCGCCCCGGAAACGCCTGCCGTCGCGAAGCAGCGGGCCACGCTGAACGCGCGCAAGACACAGATCGACGCGGCGCTGAAGCAGGCCGCCGACCAGAAGGCCAGCCTCACGAACCTGAACGAGCAGTTCGCGAAGCTGCATCGCGGCCTGCTGAAGAACCAGCTCGCGTTCCGTTCGGGCGGCATTTTCAGCGCGCAGTTCTGGCTGCCGCTGTTCCATCTTTCGCCGGACGACGCCCAGCGGCTCGGGGATTTCGACGAGGAAATGCTCGACATGCTGCGCTCGTCGTGGGTGCCCGGGCAAAAGGCGATCACGGTGCTGCTGCTGGTTGCCGCATTCGCGGCATGGATCGGCGGCCGCCGGCTCATCGAGCGCGGGCTCGCGTGGTTCTGCGTGAACCGCCTGCCGGCCACCCGTTTGCGCCGCAGCGCGCTGGCGTTGTCGACCGCGCTGGCGACGCTGCTGGCAACCGCCATCGCCGTCCAGATCTTTTACCTCGCCGTCGCGCGCCATTACGACCTCACGCCGGCGCTGAACGATCTGTGGGACCAGTTCGCGAAGCTCGCCGCAACCTGTGCCCTGATCGCCGGGCTCGGCCGTGCGCTGCTGTGCACGAAGCATCCGTCGTGGCGCCTGCCCGCGCTCGCCGATCCGGTCGCGCTCGCGATGAAGCCGTTTCCCGGCATCCTGGCCGCACTGCTGCTGGTGTCCGGCACGCTCGAGTCGATCAACCGGATCGTCGACACCAGTCTGTCGGTCACACTGTTCGGCCGCGGGATCGTATCGCTCGTCGTCGCGGTGACGGTCGGTGCGTCGCTGCTGCGCTCGAACCGCGCGCGCAGCGCGCTCGCGGCCGCCGGCGAAGCGCCCGAGCAGCGCTCGACGCTCGCCGGGCTGATCCATGCCGCCGTCACGCTCGCCATCATCGCAACCCTGATCGCACTCCTGATCGGCTACATCACGGTCGCGCGCTTCATCACCTATGAGCTCGTGTGGTTCGAGATCGTGCTGGGCGCCACCTACATCCTGATCCAGCTGACGCGCGACGCGAGCGAAAGCCTGTTCTCGTCGAGCCTGACGACGGGCCAGCAGATCAAGCACCTGTTCGCACTCGAGGATCGTCACCTCGACCAGGCCCGCACGGTGCTGTCCGGCTTCGGCACGAGCCTGCTGATGCTGATCGCGGCCATCGCGCTGCTGACGGGCGGCTTCGGCACGACGCCGGGCGACCTGATGGACAGTGCAGTCGCGATGATCGGCAGCCAGCGGCTGCAGAGCCTGAACATCATGCCCGACCGGATCATGAACGCCGTGATCGGGTTCGCGATCGGCTTCTACCTGCTGCGCTCGCTGCGCCGCTGGCTCGACAGCGAGTTCATGCCCGCGCTCGGCATGGATACCGGGATGCGCGTGTCGCTGATCACGCTGTTCACCAACGTCGGCTACGTGCTGCTCGTGCTGATGACGCTCGGGCTGCTCGGCGTCCGGTGGAACAACCTCGCGTGGATCGTCAGTGCGTTGTCGGTAGGTATCGGTTTCGGCCTGCAGGAGATCGTGAAGAACTTCGTGTCGGGGCTGATCCTGCTGACCGAGCGCCCGGTGAAGGTGGGCGACATGATCAGCATCGCGGGCGTCGAAGGCGACATTCGCCGCATCAACGTGCGCGCGACCGAGATCCAGCTCAGCGACCGCTCGACCGTGATCGTGCCGAACTCGCAATTGATCTCGCAGAACCTGCGCAACGTGACGATGGGCAACAGCACGCAGGGCGTCGCGACGCTGGTGCTGACGTTCCCGCTGAACACCGATCCCGAGCAGGTGCGCGACCTGCTGCTCGACGCCTATCGTTCGCATGCGGCGATTCTCGAGAAACCGGCGCCGTCGGTCACGTTCAGCCAGCTCACGCCGGACGGCATCACGCTGAGCGTGACGGGCTACGTGTCGAGCCCGCGGATCGCCGGTTCGACGAAGAGCGATTTGCTGTTCGAGATCCTGAAGCAGTTGCGCGCGGCGGGCATCACGCTGTCGAGCCCGCAGATGCTCGTCGTGCAGAACATGCCGGCGGCGGAGCAGTGATGCACGTTCCGCGCCGCGCGCATTCACGCTAGGCGAGCTGTCCGCAGGCGGTGCGAAGGTTCGCGATATCGTCCCGCTCGCCTGCGGTTGGTTTGCCGGTATTTGGCCGGATGCCAATCAACCTGACGCATTCGTCAATGGCGGCAAGGGAATCTCGCCCTGCTCCAGGACGGCGATGGTCTTGCGAAGAAAGGCCAGCGGCTGATCGGTTCTCGTGCCGTACAAATCGACGATCCCGACTTCGACGACGGCTTCGACCAACGTCATGAATCTTTGCAACTCGCCCTCCGGCAGTGCCGATTCGATTCCTGCCGGAACGGGATCGCCTCTGCCGTTGAGTTCGAGCAAAGCCCCGCTGCACTCCCACTCGGGCAAGCTTCCGGCGACAGCGATGGAATCGAGATGAGCGAGAAGCGCGTCGATGGCCGCGTGCGAAAACCCGTTTGCGTCGCAATAGCGACGCAAACACGAAGACGCATAGACTTGCATCCCGACCGGCGACAACATCGCCAGCCTCTCGAGAAGCTCTTTTCCGTTCACGATCTCGGTACCATCAACCGGGGCCGGCTGATCCGTTTTGCCCGAGAAAGAGTCTGTCGACGTGTCGCCCATACGCGTTCCCGGCCGGTCATCGATTAATCACCCGCGCCAATCGCCCCAATCGACGCCTACGCACACGATACCGTATTCCCCGCTCCAAACATAAAGGGCCGGCACCGCAACGCGGCAGCCGGCCCTTTCTACTCCTACGCAGCGCCCTCCCGGGCGCCCCGCATCAAACGTCGAACTTCACGCCCTGCGCCAGCGGCAGCTGACGGCTGTAGTTGATCGTGTTCGTCGCGCGGCGCATGTAAGCCTTCCACGCATCCGAACCCGACTCGCGGCCGCCGCCCGTTTCCTTCTCGCCGCCGAACGCGCCGCCGATCTCCGCGCCGCTCGTGCCGATGTTCACGTTGACGATCCCGCAGTCGCTGCCCGCTGCCGACATGAACTGCTCGGCCTCGCGCATGTCGTTCGTGAAGATCGCCGACGACAGGCCTTGCGGCACCGCGTTGTGCAGTTCGATGGCGTCGTCGAAGTTGTCGTAGACCATCACGTACAGGATCGGTGCGAACGTTTCGCGCTCGACCACCGCCGATTGCTTCGGCATCCGCACGATGGCCGGACGCACGTAGTACGCATCCGCGTGGCCGACGTCGACGCGCTCGCCGCCCTTCACTTCACCGCCCTGCTCGCGTGCATCGCCCAGCGCCTTCTGCATCGCGTCGAACGACGCGCGATCGACCAGCGGGCCGACCAGCGTGCCTTCTTCAAGCGGGTTGCCGACCTTCACCGACGTGTAGGCCTTCTCGATGCGCGGCAGCAGCTGGTCGACCAGGCTGCGATGCACGATCAAGCGGCGCAGCGTCGTGCAGCGCTGGCCGGCCGTGCCGACCGCCGCGAACGTGACGGCGCGCACCACGAGATCCAGATCGGCGCTCGGCGCGACGATCATCCCGTTGTTGCCGCCGAGTTCGAGGATGCCGCGCGCGAGACGCTGGCTCAGCACCTTCGCGACTTCCTGGCCCATCCGCACGCTGCCCGTCGCGCTGACCACCGGCACCTTCTTCGACGCCGTCAGCACCTCGCCGACATCGCGCATGCCGAGCACCAGCTGGCTCAGTTCCGCCGGCGCGACGCCCGGGTGGGTCTTCTCGAATTCGCGGATCGCCTTCTGCAGCAGCACGTGGCACGCGATCGCGGTGAGCGGCGTCTTCTCGGACGGCTTCCACACGACCGAATCGCCGCACACGAATGCGAGCGCGGCATTCCAGGCCCACACCGCGACCGGGAAGTTGAACGCCGAAATCACGCCGCACACGCCGATCGGGTGCCACGTTTCCATCATCCGGTGGCCCGGGCGCTCGGACGCGATCGTGAGGCCGTAAAGCTGGCGCGACAGACCGACCGCGAAATCGCAGATGTCGATCATTTCCTGCACTTCGCCGAGACCTTCCGACGTGATCTTGCCGGCTTCGAGCGTGACGAGGCGGCCGAGCTCGGCCTTGTGCTCGCGCAGCACGTTGCCGAACACGCGCACGAGTTCGCCGCGCACCGGTGCCGGCACCGTGCGCCACTTGAGGAATGCGTCGTGCGCGGCGTCGATCTTGCGCTCGGCGTCGGCGGGCGTGTCGACGGCCAGCGTCGCGAGCGTCGCGCCGTCGAGCGGCGAACGCGCGGTCAGCGCATTGCCTTTCCACTGGGCGAGATCGATATCGAGCGCGGCAAGAATGTCGTTGAATTGCATCACTTCCTCTTCAGGGACAGATTGATCGGTGCGGCGGCAACGCCGCCCGCGTGATTCGATTGGAGCGCGTTCGCGCGCCCTGTGCAAGCGGATGCGCCGCGCGGCAGGCCCGGTGCGCCGTGCGGCGCATCGCGCTGCGCCGCCGCCGGAAGCCCGCCGGACGGCGCGCCCCCGCCTCGCAGGGCACGATCCATGAAACACATTGTCGGTGGCCACAAGTCGGGCCGCTATTGATATTAACTCACGACTTCATTCCGAAAACGCAACACCCTGGCGGGATGACACAGTGCGTTTCCTCGCGGATATGGGACTTGTCCAAGGCCCGTGACCAAGCCATTCGCCACGTCGTGACGGAGAACAAGTTGATGACAAACCCGCATCACCCTGTTCGGAAATATCGTTTGCCGCCCGCGCACGGGGCACACACAATCGTTGCGACGTCGAGGTGCCACGCACCCGGCGCGCCACCGGCCGCCATCACGGCTGTCGGACGACAGACGAAGGCGCACGCATCGCGGCCCGGTTCATCCGGTCCGTTTCAGCACCGCATCACCGCTGCCCGGCCCGCGGCCGGCAACGCGTCGCGCTTCGTCACCGAAAAACAATCCCGGAGACAGCGCCCAGCGCCCGCCATGCATTCAAACGCCCGCCCCGATTCGCCCCGCCCCTCCGGCTCGCCGCCGGCGAAGCCGTCCCTCCACCGTGCACTGCAGGCACGCCATCTGCGGATGATCGCGATCGGCGGCTCGATCGGCACGGGCCTGTTCGTCGCATCCGGCGCGTCGATCTCGCAGGCCGGCCCCGGCGGCGCAATGCTCGCGTACATGGTGATCGGCCTGATGGTCTATTTCCTGATGACGAGCCTCGGCGAAATGGCCGCGTTCATGCCCGTATCGGGCTCGTTCGCGACCTACGGCGCGAAGTTCGTCGACGAAGGCTTCGGCTTCGCACTCGGCTGGAACTACTGGTACAGCTGGGCCGTGACATTGGCCGTCGAGCTCGTCGCCGGGCAGCTCGTGATGAACTACTGGTTCCCGCATGTGCCGGGCGTCTGGTGGAGCGCGCTGTTCCTCACGCTGATCTTCGCGCTCAACGCGCTGTCGGTGCGCGGCTTCGGTGAAGCCGAATACTGGTTCGCGCTGATCAAGGTGCTGACGGTGCTCGCGTTCGTCGGCGTCGGGCTGCTGATGATCTTCGGGATCATGCAGGGTGGCCCGAGCGCGGGCTGGAGCAACTTCACGATCGGCGACGCGCCGTTCGCCGGCGGCTGGGCGACGATGCTCGGCGTCGCGATGATCGCCGGCTTCTCGTTCCAGGGCACCGAAATGATCGGCGTCGCGGCCGGCGAATCGGAAAACCCGCGCACGACGATCCCGCGTGCGGTGAGCCAGATCTTCTGGCGCATCCTGCTGTTCTACGTGCTGGCGATCTTCGTGATCGGCGTGCTGATTCCCTATACCGACCCGAGCCTGCTGAAGAGCGACGTGACCGACATCGGCGTGAGCCCGTTCACGCTCGTGTTCCGCCACGCAGGCCTCGCGTTCGCGGCCGGCGTGATGAACGCGGTGATCCTGACGGCCGTGCTGTCGGCCGGCAACTCGGGCATGTACGCGTCCACGCGGATGCTCTACAACCTCGCGACCGAAGGCCGTGCGCCGAAGATCTTCGCGAAGCTGTCGCGCGGCGGCGTGCCGCGCAACGCGCTGTACGCGACGACGGCAGTCGGCGCCTTGTGCTTCCTCACGTCGCTGTACGGCGACAAGACCGTGTACCTGTGGCTGCTGAACACGTCGGGCATGGCCGGCTTCATCACGTGGCTCGGCATCGCGGTCAGCCACTACCGCTTCCGCAAGGGCTTCCTGAAGCAGGGCTACCGGCTCGATCAGCTGCCGTACCGGTCGAAGTGGTTCCCGTTCGGCCCGCTGTTCGCGTTCGCGCTGTGCGCGGTTATCGCGCTCGGCCAGGACTACCAGGCGTTCCTCTCCGACAAGATCGACTGGGTCGGCGTCGCCGCGACCTACATCGGCCTGCCGTTCTTCCTCGCGATCTGGCTCGGCTACGCGATCGTGCGCAAATGCCGCCTCGTGAGCTACGAAGACATGGAGATCGCACCGTGGATCGAACGCAACGCGACGCCCGAACCCGCCGCCCAGGCTGAAACCAGCTACGCGGGCTACGTCGCCCGCCCGGCCAACCCGACGCCGGGCGCCTGATCGCGCGGCTCGGCCCGGAACAACCCGGATCGCACAGGCCGCCATGCGAGTGCGGCGGCCGGCGCCCGAACAACCGCCATTCGACGCGGCGCGCACGTTCAGGCAAGATCGACGCGCGCCGTCTGTTTTTCCGCCGTTCAAAGTCAACGAAATCGCATGCAGAACTTCTACGAAGCCACCGTTACCCGCCAGCCCTACCCGCAACTGACCGGCACGATCGACACGCAGGTCTGCATCGTCGGCGGCGGCCTCGCCGGCCTGTGCACGGCGCTCGGCCTCGTCGAGCGCGGCGTGCGTGACGTCGTCGTGCTCGACAGCGAATGGGTCGGCTTCGGCGCATCGGGCCGCAACGGCGGCTTCGTCTTCGGCGGCTACAGCCTCGACAACGCCGACCTGCTGCGCACGCTCGGCCGCGACGAAGGGCGCCGGCTGTACCGGCTCACCGTCGACGCGGTCGAACTGATCCGCGCGCGGATCGCGCGCTACGGCATCGACTGCGACATCGTCGACCAGGGCGTGATGCTGGCGAACTGGTTCGACGATCCGTCCCGGCTCGACAGCGTGCGCACGCTGATGAAGGATGAACTCGGCGTCGACTGGGAACCCGTTTCGACGGACGCGCTGCGCAAGCGGCTGAAGACGCAGCGCTATTACGGCGGCCTGTTCGAGCCGAACGCCTTCCACTTCCATCCGCTCAAGTACGTGCTCGGCGTCGCGGCGGCCGCATCGCGCGGCGGCGCACGCGTATACGAACGCTCGGCCGCGCTCGGCATCGCGCGCGAAGGCGCCGGGTACGTCGTGCGCACGGCGCAGGGCACGGTGCGCGCGAAGGACGTCGTGTTCGCCGGCGGCGGCTACGCGCGCGGCGTGTCGCCGCGCATCGAGCGCGCGGTGCTGCCGATCGCGACCTACGTAATCGCGACCGAGCCGCTCGGCGCGCGCCTGCCGGATGCGATCGACGCGCCGTACGCGATCTACGACACGCGTTTCGCGTTCGACTATTACCGTCCGCTGAAGGACACGCGCATCCTGTGGGGCGGCCGGATCTCCGTGCTCGACCGCGGCCCCGACGCGATCGCGCGCCTGCTGCGGCGCGACCTGCTGCGCGTGTATCCGCAACTGGAAGGCGTGAAGGTCGACTACGCGTGGGGCGGGCTGATGAGCTATGCGCGGCACAAAATGCCGCAGATCGGCCGCGACGCGGATGGCGTGTGGCACGCGATCGCGTTCGGCGGCCACGGGATGGCGCCGACCACGGTTGCCGGCGAAGTGCTCGCGGCCACGCTGGCCGAAGGCCGGCCGGTGCCGGAAGGCTTCAACGCGTTCGGGCTCACGCGCACGTTCGGGCTGGCGGGCCTCGCTGCCGCCCAGCTCACGTACACGGCGTACCAGGCCCGCGACGCGCTCGCGTCCTGCCGCCGCTGAGCGGCGGCCACGGCGGCCGAAACCGCCCTGCCGATTAGAGCGGAAGGTCGGCCGGGCGGCGATTTCCCACATGCTAGAATGGCTTTTCCAAGCCGCCGAAGCCACAATAAGTCCACATGAAAGCAGGAAGCAAGGCCGCCACGCCCGACACCCGCGCGCTTCCGTCCGATGCGCGGCGCAAATACGATCCCGAGCAAACCAAGCGCAACATCCTCGACGTCGCCACGCAGGAATTCTCCGCGATGGGCCTCGCCGGCGCGCGCGTCGATGCCATCGCCGAGCGCACGAACACGACGAAGCGCATGCTCTATTACTACTTCGAAAGCAAGGAAGGCTTGTACGAGGCCGTGCTGGAGAAGGTGTACGGCGATATCCGCGCGCTCGAGCAGGAGCTGCACGTCGGCGACATGGAGCCGCGCGAGGGCATGCGCCGCCTCGTCGAATTCACGTTCGACTATCACGACAAGCATCGCGACTTCGTCCGCCTCGTGTCGATCGAGAACATCCACGGCGCGAAGTATCTCGAACAGCTCAAGTCGTTCAAGAACCGCAACGTCAGCATCATCAAGACGCTCGAGGAACTGGTCGAGCGCGGCGCGGCGAGCGGCGCGTTCCGCAAGGACATCGACGCGTTCGACCTGCACCTGCTGATCAGCTCGTTCTGCTTCCACCGCGTGTCGAACCGCTACACGTTCGGCGCCGCATTCGGCCGCGATCCGTCGGCGCCGCGCCTGCGCGCGCGGCACCGGGACACGATCGCCGACGCCGTGCTGCGCTACGTCGCCGCGTAAGCGGCGGCGGCAGCCGGTTTCCCTGCCGGACTCACGCCGGGCGCGCGATATCCGCGCCCGTCATTCTCTCGTGGGTCAATCCGTCGGCGCGGTCGACGCCAGTGCGATCCGCGCCTTCTCTTCCGGGCTTCCCGCCACGTAATACTTCTTCGCCCAGCTCGAATCGGGTGCAAGCGCGAGCCGCGCATGCGCGCCCGTGCCGTGCTGCTTCGCATTGATCGTCAATGCCCGCGCACGATAGTGCTCGTAAAGCCGCAGGAATTCCGCGAGATAGATCGCCGCGATCCGCTGGTCGCGGATCTCGAGCAGGTTCTCGTCGTTGTACTGCTCCGAGTTGCGGCTCATGTTTGCCGAACCCGTATAGATGACGGGATTCGCGCCCTCCGCATCGATCACGATGAACTTGTGATGGATCACGACGGGCGGGAAGGCGGGTGCCGGTTCACCCGGGAACAACCGCAATTCCGGCTCGAAACCCTGCGGGACGGTGGCTGGCGAGAAGTACTCGGCGTCGATCACGTCGTGGTTGTCGCGGTTGCGGTGATACAGCTCGAGGTTCGCGAGCGTCGCCGCATCGAGCGTCTGGCCGGCCTGCTGCTCCGTGTCGGCCTTCGTCGCGCTGCCCACGTTGATCTTGTTCACCAGCCCGAACATCATCAGCCCGCGGTCGCCGGCCGCGAAACACGCGTCGCGCAGCGCCGCGTCGGTCGGCATGAACAGGCAGAAGCACACCGAATGCTTCGCAGCGGCGATCGCGGCGACGATCGTGTCGATCTCGGTGCGCTGCCCCGCCGGCTCCGGCGAAAACGCGAGCCGCACCTGCGCACTGCCGATCGTCATCGGCGCCGACCAGCCCGGCGACAGCTTCGCCGTGTCCGCGATCGACGGATTCCCGGCCAGCGCATGCGCACGATCGTTGTACAGCGCGGCGAGCGCGGGCGAATCGAACGCGTGCAACACGTTCGCCTGCTCCGTGAGCCCCTCGGTCGTGAAGTTCGCGGAGCCGGTCAGCACACGCGTGGGCACCGCGCTCGACGACGCATCGGTCACGATGAACTTGTCGTGCATGATGTGCGTCTTGTCGCGCGGCGCGAGCGTCGCGAGGCCCTGCAGCGCGTCGACGGCCGGCTGGTTCGGCGACGGCAGCGGCGGCTTGCCCTTGCGCGCCGTCGTGTGCGCGTCGTAGACGATCGCGAGCGACGCTTCGCCGTGCTGGCGCCCGAACGCTTCGAACGCGGGCAACGCCCACAGCGTGTCGGTCAGGTGATAGACGGCCGATGCCGCGCGCGACGCGGGGTCGAGCATCTCGGCGAACACCTGCTCCATGTCGTTCGCGAGCCACGTGCGCAGCTTCAGCGCCTGCTCGGCGCTCGGCGCCGCATTCGGCGCGAGGCCCAGCGCCGCCACCTGCTTCGCGAAGGCCTGCGAGCTGACCACCGCGCGGTTGAACCACGTGCCGATGCCGTCCTCGATGTGCGCGGGCAGCACGACATCGCACACGCCGGCTTGCACGTCGAGCACCTGCAGGTTCGCCGGCGTGCCGACGACCGGATACACGTCGTAGCGGAACGCCGCGCCGCGATCCTGCGGATCGATGCGCGCGTCCCACCACATGAATTTCTGGATCGGCGCCTGGTCGGTCGGCGCGTCGCCTTGCGTATGCGCGGCCGGGCCATCGAACGTCAGGCGGTTCGGCAGCCAGCTGTCGGGCGCGCGCGTCTTGCCGTCGGCCGACCAGAAGCCCGGCGTGCGCCGGATCGCGAAGCCGAGGAAATCGGACCGCGACGCCGCGTCGGGCCAGTCGAAGGCCAGCAGGACCAAGGTGGGGGAAAGATAGCTGCGCACGCTGACGGTCATTCGTTGCTCCCTAGCCTGGCGGCCGGTCGAGGTGAATGGGTCAGTCTTGACGGCAGTTCTTCCCTGCGGATGACGGTTCGATGAACCTTGTATGTCGGACGCGCGTCAGTCGCACACGAGCAGCTCGATGCCGCGCGCGGTCAGCGCACGGCGCACGGCCTTGTCGGGCGCCCGCTCGGTCACGAGATAGCGGGCGGCGGCCGTGCCGTTGATCCGCACCGGCGTCACGCGGCCGAATTTCGAATGGTCGGCGACGATCATCGCGGTGCCGGCCGCCGCGATCATCCGGCTACGCACCTCGGCCGCGAGCCGCGAGTAGTCGGTGCATTCGCCGTCGGGCGTGATGCCGCCGGCGCCGACGAACGCGAAATCGACGTGGTACTGCGCGAGCTGCTGGATCGTGTCGAGCCCGAAGGTCGCATCTTCGTCGTCGGACAGCTCGCCGCCGAGCAGCGTCACGCGGTTGCCGTTGCGCCGCGCGAGCACGAATGCGGTACGCCAGTCGTTCGTGTAGATCGACAGCCGATGCCGGTCGGCGAGCGCGAGCGCCACCGCATGCGGCGTGCTGCCCGAATCGATCAGCACCGATGCATCGTCGGGCACGAACTCGGCGGCGCGCCGCCCGATCGTGCGCTTCGCTTCCGCGTTCGCGGCTTCGCGCTCGGACAGGCTCGGCTCGCGGCGATCCGCGGCCAGCGCGCCGCCGTGCGTCATCACGAGCAGGCCGCGCGCGGCCAGTGCGTTCAGGTCGCGCCGCACGGTCTCGCGCGACACGTCGAGCGAGCGGACGAGTTCCGCGACCGACAATGCGCCCGACCGTCCGAGTTCCGACAGGATGAATTGATGACGTTGTTCCGCCAGCATCGCGTGTGCGCCCGAGGCGACTGGTAATGGCTAAGCCGACCATTGTATTACGGCCGTTTGACGGGCATTTGACTGCGCCGGGAAACCCGCCGGGCCGCGTTTCACGAAAGCGAAATTCTGTATTGCCAGACGCGCGCGAATCGGCGCGGCGCCGGTTGCTACACTTTGCGCTTCGCCGAACGACAGACCAAGCAAAGGGGCTCGCGCCATGTACCGCAAAGGCAGTGTGATCGAAATCCAGTTTCCGCCCGAACGTCTCAACGACGCGGCCGGCGATCCGTACTGGATCGACCTGACGCTCGACGAGGCCCGCCGGCTCTACGAACAGCTCGCCGCGCGCTTCGCGACCGACGCACGCGCCAACCAGCCGCTCGACACGTTCTCGATCGACTGATCCCCGCGGCCTCACACGCGCCCGCTCCGCATCCCGGGGCGGCGCCCCGCCTCTCCCGGCACCGGCGGCCGCCTGTGCGGCACACAGCATGAGTGCAGGATTCGACAAGACGCCCGCATCGCTTCCCCCGATACTGGCGGACTTCACGATTCCGTCCGGCCGCGTCGCGGCCCGCCACGCATGCTGACCTCGCTCGTCGCCGCCGCTTTCGTCGCCCTCTGGTCCACCGGCTTCATCGTTGCGCGGGCAATCAAGCCCTACGCCGATCCCAACCTGTTCCTGCTCGCGCGTTTCGCGGGCACGGCCGCGCTGTTCGGCGCGGTGGCGCTCGTTTCTCGCGCGCCGTGGCCGGCCCGGCGCGAATGGCCACGCCACCTGATCGCGGGCGCGCTGCTGCAGGGCGTCTATCTCGGCGCGAGCTACTGGGCCGTCGCGCAAGGGCTGAACGCCGGCGTCATGGCGCTGCTCGGTGCGCTGCAACCGCTCGCCACCGCCGTGCTCGCCGTCCCGCTGTTCAACGAGCGCCTGCCCGCGCGCGGCTGGGTCGGGATGGCGCTCGGGCTTGCCGGCGTCGCACTCGTGCTGGCGCCGAAGGTGATGGGCGGCGTGGCGCCGCCGTCGGGCGCCGCGCCGGCGTGGCTCGTCGTCGCCGTCTCGGTGCTCGCGGTCGGATCGATCACCGCCGGCTCGCTGTACCAGAAAGGCAAGCTCGCGCAGAGCGACCTGCGCACGGCGGTGGCCATCCAGAACTTCGGTGCGGCGATCGTCGCGGCCGTCTTCGTCGCGCTGCTGCACGAGACGCGCTGGATCGGCGCGCCGGCGCTGTGGGTGTCGCTCGTGTGGGGTGTCGTCTTCCTGTCCGGCGGCGCGGTCACGATGCTGATGTGGATGCTGCGGCGCGGCAACGCCGCACGCGCGACGTCGCTGCTGTTCCTCGCGCCGCCGCTGGCCGCGTTGCAGGGCTACTGGCTGTTCGGCGAGACGCTCGCGGCGATCCAGCTCGCCGGCTTCGCGCTCGCGCTGGTGGGCGTCGTGCTCGCGCGGCGCTGACGTGCCCGCCCGTGTGTGCGGTCACGGGTGCATGCACGCCGGCCGCCACGCGCATCGAATGCCGGCCGTGCGAACACCCGTTACGCGGCATCGTTGCACCCGGCCGGCGCACCGTGCACCACGGCGACGCAGCCCGTCTCGCCGAAGCAACGCGAAATCGCCGGATCGCACGCCCGGCGCGGCGCCGCGCCGCGATTGCGCTTATGATGGGCGCCTTGATTTCGTTCCGGAACTTCCTTCATGACATCCGCCGATTACGCCAGCCGCCAACGCGCGATCATTGCCGAACTGAACGTCGCCACGCACTTCGACGCCGAGGCCGAGATTGCCCGCCGCGTCGAGTTCCTCGCGCAATATCTTCGTTCGACCGGCCTGCGGACCTACGTGCTCGGCATCAGCGGCGGCGTCGATTCGTCGACGGCCGGCCGGCTCGCACAGCTGTCGGTCGAAAAGCTGCGCGCCGGTGGCTACGACGCCCGCTTCATCGCGATGCGCTTGCCGAACGGCGTGCAGAACGACGAAGCCGATGCGCAGCGCGCGCTCGCGTTCGTCCGCGCGGACGAGGAACTGACCGTCAACGTGAAGCCGGCCGCCGACGCGATGCTCGGCGCGCTGGTCGCGTCCGGCCATGCGTTCGAGACGCCGGCCCAGCAGGACTTCGTGCACGGCAACGTCAAGGCGCGCGAGCGCATGATCGCGCAGTACGCGGTGGCCGGCGCGCGGCGCGGCATCGTGATCGGCACCGATCACGCGGCCGAGTCGCTGATGGGTTTCTTCACGAAGTTCGGTGACGGCGGCGCGGACATCCTGCCGCTCGCGGGGCTGAACAAGCGTCGCGTGCGCGCAGTGGCCCGTGCGCTTGGCGGCGACGAACTGATCGTGATGAAGGTGCCGACGGCCGACCTCGAGGAACTGCGCCCGCTGCGCCCCGACGAGCATGCGTACGGCGTCACCTACGACGAGATCGACGACTTCCTCGAAGGCAAGCCCGTCGCCGACCACGTGTACGAAACGGTGCTGCGCTTCTACGACGCGTCGCGCCACAAGCGCGCGCTGCCTTACACGATGTTCGACTGGCCGGCCGCATAAGCCGGCCGCCCACGCTGAAAAACAACGCCGCGCGCACCGTCACGGCTGCGCGCGGCGTCCTGCCGACGGGCGCCGCTACGCGTGCCCGCCCGTCTTCGTCGCCTGCAGTGCGCGAATCCGCATCCGTGCGCCCGTATCGCTGACCGTCGCGTCGTACATCGCCGCGAGATCGCGCTTGAGCGCGGTGCGCGAGCCGCCGTCGAGATACACCATGTGCCCCGACGGATAGAAACGCGCGGACAGGTTCTGCCGCACCTTCTGATCCTCGAGCGGCATCTGCTGCAGGTCGAGCACGGTCTGGTAGAACGGCGTGACGAAATCGTAGAGGCCGTTCGCCGACAACACCTTCAGGTCGACGTTCAACGCCATCACCGCCGCGAGATCGCCGGCCGTATAGAGGATCACGTTCCCCTGCGCGTCGATGCCCTGCTGCGCGCCGGTCGGGTCGACGTGGTGGAAATCCCAGTTCTGGAACGCCTGGTCGTTCAGGTCGGTGAACGCGGAACTCGACGTGAACTTCAACTGCTCGTTCAGATAGCTGTTCCACATCGCCGTATAGACGCCCGTCACGGCCGTCATCGTCGGATCGTTGCCGCCGGAGTTCGGGTCGATCTTGCCGGCGATGCCCGACGAGATCCCGGTCACGCGGCCGTCGTACGAACCGAGCGCCAGCCCCTGTGCCTGCAGCAACGTCGTCAGGAACAGCGAATTGCCGCGCGCGTTGTAACCCGCAATGTCGAGCCCCCATGTCTGCAGCGTCGCCGCGTCGATGCCCGTGTATTGCGACAGCTTCTTCACGGCGGCCGGGTCGGCATGCGGCACGTTGCGCAATGCGGTCAGGTAGTCGGTGCGCGCGAACTGCGCGACTTCCTCGACGAACGCGCCGAGATCGGTCGGCGCCGGCGTGACGCCAAGTTTCTTGTGATACCACGCATCGGCCGCCGCGGTCGGCAACGCGCCGACCGGGTTGCCGGCCTGCCGGTAGTCGAGGATCGACGATTGCAGCGTGACGCCGTTCAGGTCGACACCGTCCTCATGCAGCTTGTACGCGAGCACGCAGCTGCGCGCGGTGCCGTACGATTCGCCGAACAGGTATTTCGGCGAATTCCAGCGGTTGTTCTTCGTCAGGTAGCGCTTGATGAACTGCTTCAGCGAATCCGCATCCTGGTCGACGCCCCAGAAGTTGCGATTCTTGTTCGGCGCGATCGCCGCCGAATAGCCGGTGCCGACCGGGTTGATGAACACCAGGTCGCTGTGGTCGATCATGCTGTCCGGGTTGTCTTCGATCTGGTACGGCGCGGGCGGCGTAAACCCCGGCATCGACGTCTTGATGCGCTTCGGCGCGAACGACCCCAGCAGCACGAACACCGACGACGAACCCGGGCCGCCGTTATAGAAGAACGTCACGGGACGCGTTTCTTCCTTCGCGCCGTCGGCCGTGAATGCGACGTAGAAGAGCTTCGCGGCCGGCTGCGAACTGCTCGGGTCGACCGTCACGAGGTGGCCGGCCGTTGCCGTGTACGCGATGCGCTTCCCGTCGATCAGGATCGTGTGATGCGTGATCGCGGCCGCCTCGGTCGTGTCGGTCACCGAGTCGTCGGGACCGTTGCCGTAAGCGACCGGATCGAAGAACGGCTGGTCGCGGCCATGACTGAGCGCGACCGGGTTGACGGTCGGCGGCACGCCATGCGAGTTGTGGTCGCCGTGATGCAGCGGATACACGCCGCCGGAAGATGCGGAATCGATGCCCATCGTGCTGCTCCTGGAGGTGAGAAAAAGGCGCGGACCGGAAGCCCGCGCCATACGGAAAGACGTGTACCGCGGCCGTCAGCTCGACGGCTTGCGCGTCAGGATCGCGGCGAGCTGCGCGCCGTTCGGGCTGCCGAGGCCCGTACACGCATCCCAGCCCTGCGCGGCCGCGTACGTACCGTTCGATCCCTGCGTGATGTCGCGCAGCGCACCCGGATTCTTGTAAAGCACCGGATTGATCCAGCCGGCAGTCGCACCGCCCGCCGCCGCAGTCGACGCCGCATTGATCCGTGCAATCAGCGCGGCCCACAGCGGCGCGACTGCGCTCGTGCCGCCCATCACCGTGGCCGTGCCCGCGATCGACACTTCGTAGCCCGTCTGCGGCGACGCATCGCCCGCCACATCCGGCACGCCGCGCTTCGCGAGCGGTGTGCTGCTGCCGTCGGCGCGCGTGAGTTTCAGCCCCTGCTGCCACGCCGGCAGGTCGAACAGCGTGCTGACGCCGCCCCCGCCCGCGCCGCCGCCGGCCGCCTCGTCGTTCCACGTGACCTCGCTGCGGATGCCCTGCCCGGGCAGCGCGTCGAGCTGCGTGCCGCCGCAGCCGAGCACGTACGGGCTCGATGCCGGGAAGTCGACATGATCGGCGCCGTCCTGCAGCCCGTCGCCCGAACCGCTGTCGCCCGATGCCGCGCACACCGTGATGCCCTGCGCGGCCGCCGCCTGCAGCACGCGGTTGAACGCCTGCGCGGACTGCGCTTGCCAGATCGCCTCCGGGCCGCCCCAGCTGATCGAGATCACCGACGGCTTGTTGGTCGTGTCGTTGACGGCCGCGTTGACGGCCTGGATGAAGCCCGCGTCGCTGTTCGGTGCGAAGTAGACGGCAATCTTCGCGGCGGGCGCGATCGCGCCGGCGATCTCGATGTCGAGCGCGACTTCGCCGTCCGGGCCGCTCGGGTCGCCGGTCGGCGTGTTGCGGCCGGTGCCGACGTTCACGTCGACGAGCGTCGGCGGTGTCGTGATGCCGAGCCCGCGGAAATACTGCTGGATGTCGGCCGCGCGGTAGCCGCCGCCGAGCTCGATGATCGCGATGCATTGCCCGGCGCCGTCGCCGGCCGGGAAGCCGTACAGCGATGCCAGCTGGATCGGGGTGAACGTGACGCCCGCCGCGCCGCCGCGCGCGGGCTTGAACGGCGGTCGCAACCGGAAGTGCGGCCGCGCCTGCGGACGGCTGTCGAGGCCGAGCACGGCCGTGACGGCGTCGCCGAGATCGTCGGGCAGCGCGATCGGGCCGGAGCGGCCGCGATACTGGCCGATCGACTTGTGCTCGAAGCGCTCGAGCTTGACGCTGAACGCCGCCTCGAACTGCTGGATCGTGCCGGACAGCACGACGACGCTTTCAACGGGATCGACGCGATCGACCGTCAGCTGGTGACGACGTGCGAAGTCCTCGGCCTTGCGAATGTCGTCGGGATCGGCGGAAAAGCGTTGCGCGAAAGTTGCGCGCGACACCGGTTTCGCTTGCGCGTCGCCGGTGGCGAGCTGGTGAAGCAGCGTATCGAGTTGCCCTTCTTCCTGCCGCCGCAACATGATCGTGACGTGGATGCGTTCTGCCGGATCGCACGGGCCGAGGCACTTGGACTCGGCGACGATTCGGGGTTCACGGTCGGCGTGAAGATGCCTTGCCATGTTCAGACCCTCCTTGGTACCGCGTTGCACGGAACAGCCAGGAAATCGGACAGGGCCGGCGGGAGACGGTTCCGTTCGGTCGGTCGGGTTCGCGCAGCGCGAAGTAACAGGGAGTTTAGAACAGTCAGACGATTTGCGCGCACGCCCTTCTGCGACGGGGCGCACGCGCGGGCCGGCGTGGCGCGCGGCCTGCCTCGGGCGCGGCGCCGCGCCGCGCGACCTGCGCCGGCGCGCCGCCGCATCGGCACTCAGTCCATCGACAGGCGCAGCGCAAAGCCGATCAGCGCCGCGGAAAACGTCCAGCGCTGCACCGTCTGCGCGAGCGGGTGCGCGCGCATCCACGCGGCGATCCGCGACGCGCCGAACACGCACGCGAGGTCGAAGCACACGCCAGCCGCCACCAGTAGCGCGCCCAGCTCGAACATCTGCAGCACG